>MGMR01000119.1:11445-23413 GCA_001796495.1 Chloroflexi bacterium RBG_13_51_18 | reverse complement strand
TCCCCCGGCCGCCAGAATGTTGCGGCCTTTAGCGGCATCCGCTTTGATTAGGACCTCATCTGGGGATGTTTCCTCGCAGAGCTCTTCCGCTACCACCGCTTCCGCGCCGGGTGGTATGGGGGCGCCGGAGCATACTTTAACCGTGCTGCCGGGCTTGACCTGCGTATCATGCCTGCCGCCGGCGTAGACGGAACCAACGATTTGTAAACGCACGGGACGCTTTACCGATGCTTTGGCAACATCCGATGAGACAACGGCATAGCCGTCCTTGAGAGTAACGTCGGCGGAGGGATAGCTGACCGCCGCGACGATATCAGCGGCGGCGATACGGTCCACACCTAAAGCCAGGGACAATTCTTCAACGCCTGCGGTTTTAACGTTATCGCAAATAAGCTGAAAGGCCTCCCGATAACCTGCATAGTCGGCGCCTTCATCGATTTCGTTAGCGTATCTTTCCGCGTTTGCCATATTCCAATAATTACCTCGTTTCAAGTATATACTCCAGACATAACCATGTTCAAATAAAAATAATTATCCCTAAATATTGACTTTAGGATATTTTTTAAGTAAAATTCGCCATGTGTCAAATAAACATAATGCCCGGACCGCATTTTCAATAATATCCGCCGCTATCACCACAATTCTCCTGCTTAATTTTTTTGTTTTTATCCCCTGCCCGGTACTCTCTGCTACTCCCCAGGCCTTAAGATGGACGCGGGTAGATATACCCGCCGAGGGGGAGGCTGGAGGCTGGGTATTAGCCGGCGGCTCCGATATCCAGCACCTGACCATGGCCGCCGACGGCACGCTGTACGCCTACGGCAAAGGACTTACCTTTACTCTATATAAATCCACCGACAGGGGGCTGAAATGGTCCTGCATCGGCAACATACAGGATGCCATAAAGGACATAGCAGTTTCACCATACGATAGCAACATCATCTATTACGCCACGACGGCTGCAATATACCGGTCTACCGATGGTGGCAAGAGCTTCCTGCCGCTGCCGGCAAGTCCCGGCGGGGCGGGGGCCGGTAATATAGAAGTGACATCGGTAACCGCTACCTGGCTGAATAGCAACATCGTAGCCGTGAGCACCAGGGACACGGATGGCGGGGAATACGGTGGGGTTTATATATTGAATGAGGGAGACATTATCCCCACCTGGACGGACAGCGCCGCAGGTAACTATGACGTATATACAGCAGTTTTCTCGCCCAATTACGCCGCCGACCGGCAAATAGTTGCCGTGGCAACCGATGAGACAGATACATTCGTCTGCAATAAAATCGGCAATGCGGACTGGAACGCCTTTATCGGCCGGGCCAGATTAAATAAGGATAACACCAGCCCTCCCAGCGCCATAGCCATTGCTGGCGGGGCGGCGATTGCGTTCCCGGTGGATTATTATGCGGATACCAGCTCGGGAAATAACTATTACTTTGTAGCCGTAGACACAGGGACGGGGCAGGGAGATATCTATAAAATATACGGCGTCGACGCGCCCGGGGAGTCGATAGCTACCGACCTGAATTGCGGGAGCGCCTACGGTGAAATCAATACCGATATTACCGGGTTGACAGTCTGTTGCGATGGTCAGTATTCCATCCTGCTGGCCGGCGCCGCCGACAGCTGCCGCACCTACATCAGCACGGATGGCGGCATCTCATGGGGAAAAAGTAAAAAAGAGCCCACCGGCGTCACGGACACCGGCGTATTGATGGCGCCTGATTTCACCGCCAGCGGACTGATATATGCCGCCACCAGCGGCAGCGGCAGCGCCTTATCAATCAGCCGGGACATGGGACAAAGCTGGAACCAAATCAGCCTGATAGATACCGCCATCACCAGCATAGTCGACTTTGCGCCGTCGACGGACTCTGGTACTGGCAGCAATATATTCATGATTACCTTCGGGGGGAAGCACAATCTCTGGCGCAGCACGGATGACGGCCTCTCATGGGAGAGGATTTTATCCGGCGATTCCGCCGCGGTGGATAACCTGGCTTTTATAGGCCTGGTGCCGCAGTACGGAGGGGACAGCCGGACGCTATTTACCGTCGGGGAAAGCGGCGGCAAACCGGCAATATGGGAATCTAAAGACAACGGACAGACCTTCCAGTACCGTTTTACCCGCGAACCCGGCACCGGGACGGCCTTTGCCATCGATGCCTGGGTAATTACAGGTGAAAGCACTATTTATACAGGCAGCTTTAACGGCTCACAGGCTAAAATCTACCGGACCACCAATAGCGGTTTGACCTATTCAGAAGGCGCCGTGGCGGGCGCTCATTCCCTTTATTCACTGGTCGTTTCTCCTCATTTTGAGAAAGACGGGGCGATACTGGCGGGGAATACCAACGGCCAAGTGTATTACTCCAGCGACAACGGCTCTTCATTTCAGCCGCTGCCTTTCGACGCCGCCGCGCCGCCTTTTACCGGCTCAATTTCCGTAGCTTTCGATGCTGATTTCGAGTCTAATAATGCCGTTTACGCGGCCAGCGATACTGCCGATAGCGGTCTCTACCGCTTCATAGTCGGCGAAAGCGATGAATGGGAGAGCATCGACGGCAACCTGCCGGCCGGGGCGGCAATCAGCCAGCTGAACGCCTGCGGCAACGGCGTTTTATACGCCGTCAATCTCGATGGCGACGGTGGCATGGAACGCTGCCTTAATCCCAGACAGGCATCAGGGCCGGTTTTCGAAACAGTAACGCTCGGATTGAGCGGGGGCGCAACGTTATCCGGCCTGTGGCAATGTGCCAACCGAATATGGTCGATAGACACCTTCAACTGTAAACTGATGACCTATTACGATACGCTGACGTCGCCGGCGGTACAAATTTCACCGGAGAACCAAACGCCGGGCATCGGGAGCCTGGTAGACCACACCGTGAGGAATATAACCATCGACTGGGAAACAATGGATGGGGCGACTAATTACGAATGGCAATGCACCTACAACACGGACTTTTCAACCATCCCGGCCAGTCTGAACGGGACGACATCCGCCAGTTCCGTACGGCTGCCAGCCCTGGAGCCTGCGACTACCTATCACTGGCGGGTGCGGGCCTGCGCCCCGGTATTCAGTCCATGGTCTGCAAAGAGGTCGTTTACTACCAGCATGGACACCGAAGGCGTAAACCTGCTGCCAGAGATGCCCGCAGCCGGGGCTGAGGGGGTATCTATCAAGCCCGTTTTCCAGTGGTCGGCGGTAATCGGGGCGGAGGCATACGAACTACTGGTAGCCACCGATGCCGATTTTACACATCCCGTTATCCTGAAAATAAACGAGTATGCCCTCACGGCAAACGCCTGGCAATGCGATGTGAGTCTGGACTATGCCACGACCTATTACTGGAAAATACGGGCAACCACCGCCAGCACGAGCAGCGCATGGAGCTCTGCCAGCGTCTTTATCACGGAGTCGGAACCAATCATAGCTGAAACTCCGCCAGCCGAAGAGCCGGAAACGACCCCGACATTCAACGATACGCTGATGTCTTTATCTGCTTTAGATGGCGTACAGTCGTTTCCTGCCGGTACGTCTCCGGTGCAATCAGTGCCTGTGCCGCCGCCTGTGCCGACGACGATTATTAATCAGATGCCGGATATCCCGGGCTGGCTGATTTACTTTATCGGGGGGCTGCTGGGGATAGTTTTCCTGTCGCTGATGATAGTACTGGTTGTCGTGCTCAAGATAAAGCGGTTTTAGCACGTTTGTCAGCCAATATCACATATATTACAGATGTTTATTTGACGCAACATGGATAAAGCATTACACTTTTTTTAGAATAACGATTGGAGGGTAAATATGCCGCTGGTAAGTATAAAAATCCTTGAAGGAAGAACTATCGAACAGAAGCGGGGCATGGCCAAAGATGTAACCGAGGCGATTGTGAAAAACGTGGGCTGCCCGGCTGCCGCCGTGCAAATCGATATCGTAGAGCTGAAGCCGGAAAACATATCGCAGGGCGGCAAACTATTTTCCGACAAACCACCGATGTAGTCCTGAAACCTGAACATGCTATTTTCCGACGGACGATAGGAGGCCAATATGAAAGTCCTGGCTATCATGAGCAGTCCGCGCATACAGGGCAACTCCGATTTGCTCCTCGACGAGGCGATAAAAGGGGCGCAAAGCCAGGGGGCGGAGGTGGAGAAAATAACCCTGGACAGGCTCAAGATTACGCCCTGCAAGGAGCTCTACACCTGTCTCAAGAACGGCCAATGCCCTTTAAGAGACGATATGACCGGGATTTATGATAAAATACTCGCCGCCGACGCCATCATCGTCGCTACCCCTATCTTCTTCTATACCGTAAGCGCCCAGCTGATGGCATTTATCAGCCGGTGCCAGGCATTCTGGTCGAGGAAATATGTGCTGAAAAACCTGGATATCCCGGTTAAGAGGGGGGGCTTTATCTGCGTGGGGGCCACGAAGGGAATCCGGCTCTTCGAGGGGCCGAAACTGACGATGAAGTATTTCTTCCAGGCAATCAACGCCGAATATAAAGAAGAATTATTAATAAGAGGCGTCGACAAGAAGGGGGAAATCAAAGACCACCCCGACTATCTTGCCGCCGCCTACGAACTGGGCAAGAAACTGGTCTCCGACTAGCCGGACTTGCGCTCGCCCCTGACGCTTATGGTGATATCTTTAAAGGGGAGGACGTTGCCGCTGGCGAGTATGGCCTGCTTGGCCATGTGCACCAGGCCGGAACAGCAGGGCACTTCCATATGCAGCACCGTCAGGCTTTTTATGCCGGACTCTTTTAGAACAGCGCTAAGTTTTTCCTGATGCGCCTGGAAATTATCCAGCTTGGGGCAGGCAACCAGCAGCGCTACATTATCCCCGAGAAAGTCCCGGTGGAAACCGGCGTAAGCAAAGGGAACGCAGTCCGCCGCCAGCACCAGGTCAGCGTCTTTCAGGAACGGAGCAGTGGGCGGGACGAGCGTTAGCTGCACCGGCCAGTGGCCTAGTCTGGATTTATCCATAGCTTCGGCGAGAACCACTGCGGGACATGCCATATGATTTTGGTTTTCAGGCTGATTCACACTGGTAAAAGGACAGCCTATAGGGATATTGTCTTTAGGCTTATCCGACTGTAAACGCTTTACGACGGCGATTTCATCAAAGTCCTCGGCTTCCCTCTTCTCAATAGTGATGGCACCCTGTGGGCAGTCAAGGCAGTTGCCTAAGCCGTCACAGTATTTTTCACTAATGAGCTTTGCCTTGCCGTCGATGATTTTCAAGGCGCCCTCGGCGCAGGAGATAATGCAGGCGCCGCAGCCATTGCACTTTTCTTCATCTATTTGAACGATATTCCTTAACGTTTTAGTGGTCATTAATTGTCCTCTTTTTTTACAACGATCTTATAGGGCCAGGGCTTCATACAAAGCCCCGACATGCTGCAGGACTGCACACAGGATATGCACCTGCTGTTGTCGCTTTTTGTTTTCTTTTTCTCTTTGGTTTTATTAAAAATTGATTTCAAATTCACGATTCACCTCTGGTATATTATTAGTTTTCTCCCTTGATAGCCTTCCACCTATCCTCACCGAGGCACTGTTTAGCTGAAGGGCACCACTCGATGCAGGAAGGGGTCTGCTCTTTATAGACATATTCGCCGCACTTTTTGCACTTGATTCTTAATTCATCGGAGAACATTTCCACCTCGGCACCGCACTTGGGGCATTTATATAGAGCCGCCCGAAGGTTCCTGATGTCCTGACCGGGGCATTTAGTGTTCATTGTTAAATGCACCTCCCCTGCCTGTGCTAATATAATGATACACTCGAATTAAAGACAGCCTCTATGACATAAGTCACAAGAGATGTGAAAAGCAAGTAAATTGTTACTCGTCCTTATGATATACAGATCTTGAGTTTACTCGTAGAGTTTGCGTATTACAGGACGAAAAGCGGGGTCTTCAAGCATATCGGAGTTATCGCTAAAAATATCAATGCTGCCGATGGGACTCCGTTTCATAAGGGGAGTAATCCGGGGGTCGTTAATTTTATTTAAAATAGCCGACTTGAATTTATCGCCATTGATTATTTTAAACGGGCGACCCCAGAACGGCGATACTTCCGTCGGCAGCGATTCGGTGATGCCCAAAGCATTGTGCATCTCTGCCAGAATTTTATAAGCGCGTGAGAGGTGCTTTTCCCGTTCTTGCCAGGATTCAGCGTTTAATATTCCAGTTAAAGCAGGCTCCAGATTTTGAGCAGATTTCAATACAGAAAAAGCCTTGCCGAACCACTTGGCATAAGGCGGGAATTCTTTCTCCATTAAAAAAACCAAGCGCATAATATCACGGGCGAGTCGGGAAGCGATAATGGCAGAGCCGATTTCGTCGCCCTCTATACCGGCGCGGCCCATCAAGTGCTCTTCCTGCCCTATTCTAGCCCAGACCGAGGCAAGGATAAAAAGCCAGACATCATGCGGATACCAGGTAAAGCGTTCCCGGATTGCGTTCAGTCCAAGGTCGTCACGGAAGGCTTTGCCGGCACGGATTGACCGTAACTTTTGATGCGGTAGCGTCAGCCAGTCGATAGGCTCTAACTCCCTGTCGATATCAATTCCCAGATAGTCGGCAAAGAAACCGGCAATAGTAAAGGTCTCCACGCGATGATTGATACTGCCTGCGATGCCGGGACGCATTATTTGAGTGCCATTGTCCTGCGGGTCCGGCTCCGAGAAATTGGTGGGGTAGCCCCGATATACCGGGCGAAGCTTCCGACTAAGGGCAGTCCGTATCTTATCTATTTTTATTGTGTAGTCATCTGGATTGAGGAAAAGCATCACCCGCGGGCCCCAGTGATGGTCGACGGACATTTCCGTATCGAAACCCAGCACCTCAGACCCGCTGCCGATGAGAGCCGCGGAATATTTCAATTCCGGAAAGACTGCATCCAGAATCGGCTTCACTTCATCGTGATAGAATCCCTCGGCCAGTATCAAGCCCGGTATAAATTTTGGCCTTTCTTGATTTTTATTCATTATCTTCAACAACCCTTTTTGGTGTGATATTCATCCAGAACTCCATGATTATAGCATAATCCTTAGTTTGACTTATCGCTGTTATTGGTGCTATATAGAAATAGCGTCCGAAGAATAGCTATAAATCATCACCCGGAGGATAACTTATGAAAATCACCAGGATAGAATGCATCCCGGTATCGCTTCCGTTTGCCAAGCCGATAGTAATGTCCGGCGGGCCGGCCAAATGCGCCGATGCCGTCGTCCTCAAGATACATACGGACGAAGGCGTCACGGGGGTAGCGGAAACTGGGGACACCTCACTCTGGTACATGGGCGAGAGCCAGGACTCCATTATGTCCAATATCGCCAATATTTTCGGGCCGCAGATACTGCTCGGCGAGGACCCTTTTAATATCGAGAGAATCGTGGCGAGGATGGATAAAGCCGCCCGGGCGAATAACCAGTCGAAAGCAGTCGTCGATTACGCGCTGCACGACCTGATGGGCAGGGCGCTGGGGGTGCCGCTATACAAGCTGCTGGGCGGGCTTTCCAATCCCAAAATAGCGCTGGCTTTCGTGATGTCCTCCGGCACGGCGGCGGAGGTGGAGGCGGAAGCAAAAATGTTGGTGAAAGCCGGCTTCAAAGGCCTGAAGCTCAAAGTGGGTGCGCGGTCGCCGGACGAGGACATCGAAACGGTGGGGGCATTAAGGAAAGCGGTGGGGAACAAGATAAAGATAATGATCGACGCCAACGGCGGCTGGCTTTACCACCAGGCGCTTTACGTATTGCAGAGGGTAGCGAAGTACGACGTTTACGTAGCGGAGCAGCCGGTGCCGTGGTGGGACATCGACGGGCTGGCGAGGCTGCGGCGCAAGGTGGACGTGCCGATTTTCCCCGATGAATCTGCCAAAGAGCTTAACGATTTAATTAAAATCATCGAAAAAGACGCGGCGGACGGGCTTTTCCTCAAGGTGCCCAAAGCCGGCGGGATATTAAAATCACAAAAGTGGGTGGCGATAGCGCAGGCCGCCAACCTACCGGTAATGTGCGGCTGCATGATAGATTCGGGGCTGGGGGCGGCATCCACAGCGCATTTCCTCGCGGCGACGGAGTGGATGGGGAAAATCGAACAGGAAGCCATCGGGCCGCTGAACCTTTATAACATACCGGACACGGTCAGCACACCACTAAAGGACGACCTGGCGGTGAAAGTGCCGCGCTACGAGAACGGCTTTCTCTATCCGCCCGAAGGGCCGGGCAACGGCGTGGAACTGAACGAGGCGGCGGTGAAGAAATTCACCACGCCGGGTAAAAAACCAATCGTGATAGGCAAATAGCGGCTCGCGGAGCATATGAATGACCACGATGGAAAAAGACACGGCAATCGAAAGACTGGCGGCCAATGCACTGGAAGCTCGCTTTGAAGACTTCGACAGAGAAACGCTGGAAGCCACCAAATACCGCATTATAGATACGCTGGGCTGCCTGATAGGCGGCGCAAACGATACCGGCAATCCTGAACTGATAAAACTCCTGAAAGAACATGGCGGCAAAAAGGAAGCCACGATTCTCATTCACGGGGTCAAGGTGCCGGTTGCTAACGCGGCCTTTATGAACTCCATCATGGCGCGTTCTTTCGACTTCGAGCCGGTAAGTCCGTTGTATGAAGGCTTGAGCTGCCCGGGGCATATCAGCGGCACTACTGTGCCGTCGGCACTCACTCTTGCCGAGATGGAAAACACCAGCGGCAAAGAGATGATAACCGCTTTACTCGTTGGGGACAATATCGCCACCAGAATATTGGCGGCTTCAGGCTTCGGGTTTTCGCTGGGATGGGACGGGGTAGGCACGATTAACGTATTCGGTGTTGCGGCTATTGCCGGTCGCCTCTTCGGTCTGGATAATTTACAATTGCGGAATGCCTTCGGCATCGCCCTCAACCAGCTGGGCACTACTTTCCAGTCGTTCTGGGACGGCACCACCGCTTTCAAGCTGCCGCAGGGGCTGGCGGCCCAAGCGGGGATTTTCTCCGCGCAGCTGGCTAAAACGGGCTGGACGGGGCCGGAAGACGCGCTCTTCGGTAAATTCGGGTACTACAAGATGTTCACCGAGGGCTGTCAGAAGCCGCAGGTGCTGACCGACAACCTCGGGAAGAAATATTACTACGACGGCACCATAAAGCCCTACCCGTGCTGCCGCATCCCCCACGCTGCCATCCAGTGCGCACTGGCGTTGGTGAAAAAGCACAACATCAAGCCCGATGATATAGTTTCAGTGAACCTGGATTTAGCGCAGGGCGGTCTCGACCATATTTGCGGCCATCCGTTTAAAATTGGGGCTTTCCCGCACGGCAACGCCGCTTTCAGCTACGAATACGTAACGGCTACGGCGTTCCTCTTCGGAGCCGTAAAGCCGGAGCACTTTACGGAGTCGGCAATACACAACCTGCAGGTAGCCGAATTCATCAAGAAAATAAAGCTAACCGCGGTAAAAGACGTCGAGTTTGAAAAAGCGCGGATGACGGTAACGCTGAAAGACGGGCGGAAGCTGACCGAGACTGTCACCGAAGTTAAGGGCGACCCATTAGCCAATCCCATGACTCACGAGGACATCATCGACAAATTCTGGGTAAACGTAGACTTCTCCAAGAAAATCAGTAAAAAGAAAGCCGCGGCGCTGCTGGAAAAGCTGCTGAACCTGGAAAAAGTGGACAGTGTCAGGAAATTGATTCCGCTTTTAGTGGCTTAATTACTAATTTCTCTGTATCAGCTCAATCAAAACATTCTCGGCGGCGGAGGGGTGTACGAAAGCTATCTTGGCGTCGGGCATCACCCTCGGCTCTTCATTCTGGAGCTTTTTGCCCTGCGCCTTCAAATTCTTCATTTCTTTTACAATATCATCAGTAGCAAAGGATACGTGGTGTAAACCGCCGCCCTTCTCCTCAAGGAATTTAGAGAAGCTGTTGCCTGTTTTCAAAGGCGCGAATAACTCCAGACGGATATCGCCGGCGGACATCATCACCGAGACAAACTCTCCCCCCGGTCCTTCCCGCTTTTCCAGCACTTTAAAGCCGAACATATCGGCATATGATTTGGCAGCTTTGTCTACATCTTTCACGACAACAGCAATATGGTCGATTTTCTTTAACATTTTTTCCTCCTGTATCAATATTAGAATGGGAAAATAGCCGGTAAATCGTGGGTCTTGTTCCTGGTCAGCGTAGAAGGCATAGTCTCGACAAGCTCTTCAACCGTCCAGAGTCCGTCCTTCCAGAGCACCTGCTCGATTGGCGGCGGGTCAACATAAATGCCGATGTGACCGTGCCAGACCTCGAAGACGCAGCCGTTAACGTTGGAGGCTTTTTCCGAAGCCAGATAGACGACCAGTCCGGCGACATCTTCCGGCTGGTTGAGTTCCAGCATCTGCTTCAAACGCTTTTCGGCAAGCTCGGCGCCCCACATCCGGCTCCACGCATCCTTAAGACCTTTTTCATTGACCATCTCGATAAAGCCGCGCGTGCCGGCGACGGGGCGGATAACGTTACAGGTGACGCCGTAGCGCTGCATGTCCCGCGCCACAGTACGGGTCAGTCCCACAATTCCCTCCTTGGCGGCGCTGTAATTGGCCTGTCCCATGTTGCCCAGTCCGGCATGGGAGGAGGTGCTGATAATGCGTCCGTAGTTCTGCTGTTTCATCACGCGGCAGGTAGCCCGGGTGCAGTAGAAAGTGCCGCTAAGATTGGTCTTGATAACAGAGTCCCACTCTTCATCGGTGGTGTTATATATCATGCGGTCGCGGTTGAAACCGGCATTGTTCACCAGGATGTCGAGTCGACCGAAGCTATCGACGGCGGTCTTGATAATGCTTTCTGCGCCATCGACGACGGCCACGCTGGCGTAGCTGGGAACGGCTTGGCCGCCGGCTTTCTTTATCTCGGCGACGACCTCATCGGCGGGCCCGCGGGAGACGCCCGAGCCATCGGTAGCAGTCCCCAGGTCGTTAACGACGACTTTAGCGCCCTGCGCCGCCAGCGCGATAGCCTCAGCACGCCCGAGGCCCTTGCCGGCGCCTGTAACTATCGCCACTTTTCCCTTCAATAACTCACCCATAGCTGCCTCCTTATGTTTCAGGCGATGACTTGCTTATCCTTTAAATCCGAAATTTCATCCCAGGTCAGCCCGAGTACCCCGGTAAGGATTTCCTCGGTGTGCTGCCCGAACTCCGGGGCGGTGCGGCGCACCGTGGTGGGGGTCTTGCTGAACTGCCACGGCGGCATGATTACTTTTAATTTCTTCCCCGCCGGGTGGTCGATTTCTCTAAAATACCCATCCGCCCAGGGGGTGGGGTCGGCAGCGACCTCGCCCGGGGTTTTGACGGTCGTCCAGATAATATTTTCTTTAGCCAGCCTTTCCGCCCATTCTTTTTGGGTTCTAGTTTTAAAGATTTTATCCAAGATAACGATAAGCTCTTTATTATTCTCCATCCGTTTTTCATGGGTAGCGTACAGGGAGTCGTTCTCCAACTCTCCCAGCTCCAGCGCTTTACAGATACCCTCCCAGTAGCGGTCGCCCTGGATGCAGGCCAGCTGTATCCACCTGCCGTCGGAACACTCGTAGCTGTTAAAGATGGGATTGCTCTGGTTGGTACGCGAGATACGCCCGTATTCCAATCCGGTGGCCAGCACCGAGGAAAGCACGATGCCCATCGACCATATCCCCCCACCGACCAGAGAGACGCAGACCTCCTGGCCTTCGCCGGTGCGCTCGCGGTGGAAAAGCGCCATCATGATAGCGCAGGCAGCGAACATGCCGGTGGTGTTGTCACCGAAGCCCGGCACCTGGAAAGGCAAAGGCGTGCCCGGTTCACCTAAGGCGGACATAACGCCGCTGCGGGCCCAATACCCCACGAAATCGTAAGCGCCGACGTCTTTCTCCGGGCCGTGGAGCCCGTAGCCGGAGAGATGGGTATAAATAATCTTGG
>MGMR01000119.1:4729-11429 GCA_001796495.1 Chloroflexi bacterium RBG_13_51_18 | reverse complement strand
GTCTTTATATTCCAGTCCCAAGTCTTTAAGCGCATGAGGACGGAAGTTGCAGACGAAAACGTCCGACTTTTCCACCAGTTTATACAAAATATCCCGCCCCTCTTTCTTTTTCAGGTCGAGCGTGATGCCCTTTTTATTCAGGTTATAAAACTCGAGGACGTAGTTAATATCGTAAATGGGCACATTGCCGCTGATTTTTAAAATACCACGGGTCTGGTCGCCGCCCTGCGTTCGCTCCACCTTGATAACCTCGGCACCCATATCGGCCAGGATGCGACAGCAAACGGGAGCCAGACCCGCCTCGCTGACATCGAGGACACGGATGCCTTCCAGAGCCATTTTCATAGTATGCACCTCCCGGTTAATGAAAAGGGTTATTTTTCGTTGCCGACGATGTTGCAGCTGCAGACGCCCGTGCCGGCATTGCCCCCGAGGTTGTGAGTAAGTCCAAGGCGGGGATTTTTCACCTGCCGTGGCCCGGCCTTGCCCTGGAGCTGCTTATAGACCTCGTACATCATGCGCAGGCCGCTGGCGCCAAGGGGGTGGCCGAAGCACTTAAGCCCGCCGTCGGTATTGACGGGCAGGCTGCCCTTAAGTGTGAAGGTGCCAGCCTCGATATCGTCTCTGGCGCGACCGCGCTTACTGAAACCGAGGTCTTCATAGACAATCATCTCGTGGATAGAAAAACAGTCGTGCACCTCGGCGATACTGATTTCCGTGCGGGGGTCTTTCACGCCGGCGGCGGCATATGCCTGCCGCGAGCCGATTACGTTCTCCTCGATATGGACGAAATCATAGTCCTGCCGCATGGCGCCCTGCCTCGCACCGACGGTAATCTGCAAGGCCTTGATATAAATGGGGTCGGGGCGGAATTTCTTAGCCATATCGGCGCGGGTGATGACCGCCACGGCAGCGCCGTCGCTGACGCCGCAGCAGTCGTAAAGTCCCAGTGGCCAGGCGATGATGGGTGCGTTGACCACCTGTTCGATAGTAAGCTCATTCTGGAAATGCGCTTTGGGGTTAAGGCTACCGTTGTGATGGTTCTTCACGGCAATCTGCGCTAAAAGTCTCTTGCCTTCTTCCGGCTTGATATTGTAGTCGTGGAAATAGCGCGTCGCCAGGTAGGCGAAAGAGGCCGGGGCGCTGTAGCCGGGACCGATGCCCGAATTACCTTCCTGGTTATCGCCGACGATGCTGGGTCCTTTCAGACCGGTGGTGCCGGAGTCCTTAAGCTTTTCCACCCCCACCGCCAGAGCGACATCGACGACGCCGGCGGCTACGGCATAACTGGCCGCCCGCATCGCCTCCGAGCCGGTAGCGCACATGTTTTCCACGCGGGTCATGGGGATATATTGAAGCTGGAGGGGGGACAGGGTGATGGCGGAAATACCGGAAAAAACCGTGCCGATCCAGGCCGCCTGGATGTCTTTAGGCCCGATGCCGGCATCCTCGAAAGCTTCATAGGCGGCTTCAACGATGAGGTCTTCCACGCCTTTGTCCCAGCGCTCGCCGAACTTGGTACAGCCCATGCCCACGATGGCGACTTTATCTTTAAAACTTTCCATGGTCTTTTCTCCCAAAGGTAAATATTCCTAGTCCGAAACAGGCCTGGCTTTCCAGAAATAATTGTGCACACCGCGACTGAAAAACATCTTGCGGAAGGTCATTTCAACCGGCATGCCGACCCTAACCTTATCGATATCACAGTCGGTAAGCTCGCAGATGATCCGCCCGCCTCCCTCGAAGTCGACAACGCCGTTGACGCCGGGGGGATTGAGGGATGGCTGAAGCTGGTCGATGGCGTAGCTGAAAAGTGTCGCCTTTTTATCGGAAAATTTATACGGCTCGAACTCGTCTTTAGCCTGGCAGTTGACGCAAACCCGCGCTGCTTGCCCGATTTGAGAAAATTGGGGCGCGCCGCACTTCTTACATTTAGCCCCGTAGAGGGCAAAGATGGCTTTCCTTTCCCGCCATCGACTCTGCAGAGAGAGAGCGGAACGTTCCGGCAGGGTTGAAGCCTCTAAAGGCACCAGGCCCCGCCAGGTGAGGTACTGTCCGTAGCTGATAGCCATTTTCCCCGCCAGCTGGCTGGAAATCACTGGCCTTTTCTTAAATTTCTTAATTTCATCGGTGGCGCGGAGGACAAAAGCATCGGCGCCGTCACCGTAGCCGACGAAGAGAATCCTGTCGCCGGGTGAGGCTTTTTCGAGGGCGGCCGCCAGCATCAAGAGCGCCGCCGCCGAACCCGTATTGCCGATATCGTTATAAAGCGGGTCCTGCACCTGCGATTTCTCCAGTTTAAGTCGGCGCGCCAGGGCGGCGTGCTGGCGGGCATCCGAGGCGTAATACACGATACTGGCAAAGTCTCCTAGGTTGAGCTTGTATTTTTTAAGCAGGCCGTTGACTGCCGACTGCATGGTGGGGAAGTAGCCCACCTCATCGATAAAGCGGCCTTCGGCGGAGCGGGGGAATTTATCCTCATCCGTACGCCAGATATCCGTAAAGTCGTTGAATATAGAATAGCTGCCTTCCACCTCGGCGATGACTTTTTCCGAGCCGACGTTCAAAGCTACCGCCCCGTCTCCGAGAGTTTGTTCTAAAGCGCCTTTAACCGCGCCCTGGCGGGTATCCGCAGCCACGACCATCACCTTTTTCGCCGAGCCGGCGACAACAGCGTCGAGAGCGGCCTTGAGAGCCGCTGTTCCCGCCCTCAACGAGTCGGTAAAGTCCGCCACGCGGCATTCTTCTTGAAGGTCGGCGCCGCTGGCAACAATAGCCGCCGACAGTTTTTCACGGTACGGGGCAGTGGTGGTTGCCAGGAACAGGCCGTCGGCTCCCCCTCCCCTTATTACACAGTCGAGCGCGGCGGCCACCGCCATGGTGATAGTATCCTCATCATAGCCGGCAACAGCTTTAGCCCCACCCATGTTCCTGCCGCCCCACATTTTACCTATTTCTTCCCGGTTGAGCCGGTAGATGGGAACGTAAGCTCCAAAAGATGTTATACCTGCCATCTCCCGTATTTCCTTTCTTTTAGATGATGCGCCAGTTTAACAGATTTGAAAAATACTTGGGTAAAAACGCGTTTTCTACCTAAAATATCTTATGCTGTGGGATTAATAGTGTCAAATTGGGGAGAAAAAACGTTACCGCTAAATAAACCGCTCGAAGCGCTCTTTTTTAGCTTTGCAGATGGGGCAGACTTCCGGAGGGCCATCACGGGCACATAGATAGCCGCAGACTTTACAGCGCCAGACTGGCAGCGGTAGTGATGAAATGGTTGTTTTGGACGGCTCTGTTTTTGTTTTCTTTCTTTTACCGGGCGGGGGGCGGCGCTCCGGGATAGAGCCGACCTTTTTCCTGCCCTCCACCACCTCTTGAGATACATATAGACTGCAATAACACGCGCTGTAATCGGTAAGGTCGGGGTCGCGGTAGTCGCAGGGGCAAATGATATCAAGGTCGTCATTTTTTACGCCTGAAGCCAGACGGCAGGGGCAGGCAGGATAGCCGTAACGCTTTTCATTGACCAGCAGTCCTTCCAACAGCTGGCGGGTCATAGCGGTATCCGGGTTGATATGGTAGCCGCCGGATTCCGCTTCATCATGCAGCTTTTTATATAGTTTATCGATTTCTGCCGGGGCAATACCGGAGGAGTCGTTCATTAGCCCAGAGCCTCCCGGATTTCATCCTCTTTAAAGCCGATTATACATTTTTTAGAGTCGATAACCAGGGTGGGGAAATTACAGGCTGGATTGTACTTCTCTATTTCCTTGAGCACAGCGTCCTGTTCCTCGCCCTTTAGTTTATCCACATATGTATAGTCATATTCAACGCCCAACTCATTGAGAAGTTCTTTAGTTTTGGCGCACCAGCCGCAGGTGCTCAAGGCAAAAAGCATTACTTTACCTTTATTCTTGCCGGCAACATGGTCTGCAGCCACAATCCCAATCCTCCTTTACCTTCACATGTCCTTCCTATTTTCATTCTAGCACATCTGTGAAACGGCCTATTTCCGGTAAGCCACGTAGATATCCGCTTCAACCATCTTGCCATCGACGTAATAGTGATGGGTAAAATAGATATTGCCGGCGGTGTCCAGAGTAGGCTCCCCCGCGAATTGCGATATTATAAGCTCCGGTTCACCCCATTGGCCGTTCGTCTTACGGGAGACAAAGATGGCCGGCGAACCCAGATAAAAGCGGGTAAACCACAGTTCAGAGCCATCGGCGGTAATAAAAGGCCAGCCTTCAGTTTCCGGCGTATTTACAACTGTAACGTTTTCCGGGGTCTGCCACTCGCCGTTTATCATGCGGCTGACCCAGATATCGACACCGCCCGTGCCGCCGGCTCTATCCGAGTGGAAATAAAGCTCGGTGCCGTCGGAAGTGATATGGAATTCGCCGATTTTATATTCGACGTTTAATTTTTCTCCGGCGTTTTTCCAGTCCGTCCATATCCCGTCCCTGAATTCAGCTACCCAGATATCTATGCCGCGGTAATTGCCAACCCGCGCCGTGCAGAACCATATTTCGTTCCCCCGAACGTACTCACAGCCGTCGAGAGCCAACTCATCAGCATCCTGCAATAATACCCGCTGCGCCGTCTGCCATTGACCATCCTTTCGATAGGAAACCCATATTCCCGTTACGCCGTCGAAAAGCTGTTCTTCAGCCGGGATATTAACGTCAGGAGTGAAGAAAAAATACAGCGCGCTGGCGTCACCTAATATAAAAGGAGAGTCCTCACCTCCAGCCGTATTAATCACCGGGCTCAAGGGCACCGGTTCATAGTAATCGCCGCTGTGTAAAATAGGCGGCAGGACATCCATTTCAGGAGTCATTTTAACAGCGTCAGCCGGTATACTTAACTCTCGGGTTTTGAAGAGTTGTGAAGGCTGTGTCGATTCCACCGGCAGGGATGAAGACGTACCGGAACAGCCGGAGTAAATTACTAGCAGTAATAACAGCAGGAGAATACATGGCGCCGCTTTCATACCTGATAAGTATATTACTCATCAGTCTCTAATGTAAATCTATTTCGAGCATATCTAGTACTTAAGACTGATTGATTTTCAAGGGAATATAGTATATAATGTATACTATATAATATGTATACTATATATAATTTACACCAACTCCGCCCTATTTCGACGAGGAGGTAAACAGAAGATGCGCGATGATATCCAGGGAAAAGTTGCTTTAGACCTGCTTTCCGTGCCGCCGCTGATTTTCCGCATGGTGCGCCGCAAGGTGGTGATGACAACACTGGCGGATACCAATTTAGATATCAAGCTGCTGCACTTCGAGATAATGCGGGTGCTGAAAGACGAGGGGACGCTGCACCCCGCGAAAATCGGTGAAAAACTGCATATAGCTAAAGCCCAGATGACTCACCTCATCGATAAACTGGTGGAATTGGACTTTGTAAACAGGGAAATGGGGTCCGATGACCGGAGGACGATTAATCTTACGCTTACCGATAAAGGGAGCAAAGTGCTGGAAGAGCAGGACAACCTGGTTATCACCGCCATGCAGGAAAACATGTCCTCGCTGTCTGATGAAGAGCTGGAGGATTTATCCAGCTCCCTCCGCAAACTGCGCGATATTTTATATAAATTGGAGTAACGAGAGGAAGAAACACCACATGTTTTTACCTCCTAAACCGGAAAGAGTGTATTAGCAAAACATGGCAAAACAAATCCACAATCCAAATGTATTAGATACCGACCGCATCGGGCCGCTGCTGGTAAAGCTGGCGGCGCCGGCGTTTTTCGGGATGTTTGTCCAGACGCTTTACAACGTGATCAATACCATTTTCATTGGACATTTCGTGGGGCCGCTGGCAATCGCCGGTCTTTCCATCGTTTTCCCGCTGCAGATGCTGGCCTGGGGTATCGGGATGATGGTGGGGATGGGCGGGTCGTCACTGATTTCAAGGTCGATAGGTTCCGGGAGAACCGAGGAAGCCGAGCGTACCGTCGGCAACGGGCTTAGTATCGGCTTGATTTTTTCTATCGGCGTAATGATTATCGTGCTGCCTTTTACTGATTCGTGGTTGAGGCTGATGGGAGCCTCGGATGCCGTGCTTCCTTTCGCCAGAACTTACCTGATTATCATCATGAGCGGCAACATTTTTAACGTCCTGGCAATGTCACTGCTGAACTTTTCCCGCGCCGAAGGCAACGCCAGAGTGGGCATGACAGCCATGATAATCGGGGCGGGGCTTAGCATCATCCTCGATGCCATCTTTATCATCCCGCTGAAAATGGGTGTAATGGGGGCAGGTCTGGCAACCGTAATAGCACAGATTGTTTCGATGATATACCTGTTCACCTACTATTTTTCCGGCGATAGCTATCTGAAAATACGTTTACGCAACCTGCGACTCGATTTTTCAATATTAAAACAAATGCTCTCCATAGGCGTCGGTGCCTTCGTGCAGACGGTAGCCGGCAGCCTATCGGCGATGCTGTTAATCAGGCTGGTAATCAATTACGGCGGCGACGTGGCGCTCGGCGCTTTCGGCATTGTACAGCGGGTGATGATGTTTGCCAATATGCCGGCGATGGTCTTCGGGCAGGGTCTGCAGCCGGTACTGGGCTTTAATTATGGCGCCAAACGTTACCACCTGGCCATTAGAGCCGTTAAAATAGCTATCATGGTCGCTTCCGCATTGAGCCTGGTGGGTTTCAGCGTGC
>MGMR01000119.1:0-4455 GCA_001796495.1 Chloroflexi bacterium RBG_13_51_18 | reverse complement strand
CATCGGGCGGCTGCTGATGAAAATGAGCATCCCCATGTTTTTCGGGATTTTTGTACAGCTTATTTACAATACGGTTGATACTATTTTCATCGGCCATTACGTGGGGTCTGACGGTATTGCCGCGCTATCCGTGGTCTTCCCGCTACAGATGCTGGCCATGGGTGTGGGTATGATGGTGGGCGTGGGCGGGGCATCATTGATTTCAAGGCTAATCGGGGGCAGCGATAAGTCAGGCGCGGAGCGCGCCCTGGGGAACAGCATAGCTATAGGCATAACGTTGTCTATCGTATTTACAGTTATTGTCCTGCCTAACGTGAATTACTGGATAAGCCTTATTGGCGTTTCAGACAAGGTGTTTCCTTTTGCTAAAGACTACCTGACTATCGTCATGGCAGGCACCGTTTTCAATGTAATGATGAGCGCTTTGATGGTGTTCACGCGTTCCGAGGGCAATGCCCGCGTCAGTATGATTATCATGTTCCTGGGTTACGGGCTCAATATCGTACTTGATGCCGTATTTATTATTTATCTGAACATGGGCATGACTGGTGCCGCCCTGGCCACGGTAATCTCCCAATTGATAGCCACGCTATTCGGCTTGAGCTACTATATAACCGGCGGCAGCTATCTGAAACTGCGCATCGGTAACTTGAAGCCTGATTTTAGAATCCTGAAATTAATCTTCGCCATCGGCATTGCGCAGTTCGCCCAGACCATCGCTATGACGGTTTCGGCAACGTTTATCGTAAGAGGTGCGTCTACTTACGGCGGCGATTTGGCGCTGGCAACTTTCGGAATTATCCAGCGTATCCTGTATTTTGCCATGGTGCCGGGCATGACTATCGGGCAGGCCATGCAGCCGATTCTGGGCTTTAATTACGGAGCTAAGCGTTTTCGGCTGGCGTTGAGAACGATAACGTTGGCCGGTATTACGGCTACAATAATGAGTATCGTGCTGTTTACAGTGCTTTACCTGTTCCCCGAACCAATCATCAGGATTTTTACCAGCGATGAAAAGCTTGTCAGCGAGTGCATTCATGTAACCAGAATAGCATTTGTAGCATTGCCGCTGCTCGGCTTCTTCAACGTGGGACAGCTGGTCTTTCCATCCATCGGTAAAGCACTGCAGTCTTTTATCGTGGCCGTGTGCCGGCCTTTAGCTTTCTTATTGCCGCTGGTGATAGTACTGCCGCACTTCTGGCAGCTTAACGGCGTCTGGATGTCGTTTCCGGCCTCCGATGTCCTGACGTTTTTACTAGCTGTCGTGTTACTGATACCTCTGATAAGGCAATTCCAGAAAGCGGCCGCCGCAGAAACCGCAGCCCCTCCCGTTGGACATTAAACAAAATATCGTCTAATATTAACGATAAGAACCGTTTATAATCGTTAATAATGTTCAAAACGTCTGAAAAGAAGGTAATGGAAAAAGCACGGACTAATACTCTCGATTGGCTGCTGGAACCCGGTGATATAGGAGTGAAATACCTCGCCATGCGCGACCTGGTCAAGGCAAGCGCTAAAGAACTGATGCCTGTAAAACAGGCGGTCGCCAAAAAAGCCGCCCAACAAGTGGGTCACTCTCCGTGTCTTACATGTCCTGAATGCGATTAAATAATAAAAGAAAGGTTCTTCATGATTCGCCTTCCACGTTTTTCTGCTGAATACTATAAAAAATCCCTCGCCACCTTAGAGACATCGCTTAATAAACTGGATGCCTATTCTCCCTGGAGAGCTTTCGACCCCGGCGTAAAATATCCCGTCGATGAACGTTATGCCGCCCTGCCGGCGCTGACCAAGAGCGATATCCGCGAACATTTTCCCCGCGGGTTCGTCCCGGCGGAAAAGGATATCGAGGCCGGCTTGAATAACGGCGAAATCCAGTATGTAAACACCAGCGGCTCCAGCGATGCTTTCCGGGTAACCAATATCTGGAACCAGGCATGGTGGGACGCATCGGAAAGGACTTCATGGAAGCATAATGCGCACGCCTCGCAATTTGCCACCGGAGACCACCCGGAAGCCATCCTCGCCAACGCGCGCAATGTAGGCATAATATCAGATGAAGTCGACCTTCCCATGGAGAAAAGACGCCTCTCTCACTTCCTCTTCCTCAACGAAAAGACCGACCCTTCAAGGTGGACGCCGGAGATAATGGACAGGATGATTGAGGAACTGGAGATGTTCAAACCGGCGGTACTGGAAGCCAATCCTTCGCTGCTGGCCAGGCTCTGCCGCTATGCATTCGCAAAAAATAAACAGGTCTTTCAACCGGGGATAATCACCTTTACCTATGAATATCCCTCAAAGCTGCATTACAAACAAATCAGGCGCGTTTTCACCTCCCACCTCGCCAGCTCCTACGGCAGCACGGAGACAGGCTATGTTTTCATGCAGTGTGAAGCCGGCAAGTTCCACCAGAACAGCGATTTTTGCCGGGTGGACTTTCAGCCGCTGAAACAGGAACACGGCGGCAGCGATATCGGTAGAATGCTGGTGACTACCTTCGATAACCCCTGGTATTACATGCTGCGCTTCGATGTGGGCGATTTTGCCCGCCTCGACAGGGAACAGAAATGTGACTGTGGGAGGGACTCCGGTTTTATCGTCGACGCCATCGAGGGGCGATGGACTAACGTTACGCTAACCTGCGACGGCAGACTGGTCACCCTGCGCCGCATCGACGATGCCCTGAGCGAACTCGACAATATCGACGAGTACCGCCTGGAACAGCCCGCTAAAGGTGTCTACACCCTGTACCTGGTGAGTCAGCGGCAGGATAAGGAAACCTTAAATAAAGAAGCTCGGAAAATACTAAGTGATATTTACGGCGAAAAGGCGGAGACATCCATCATTTACGGCGAGTTCCTCACACCCGAAGACTCCGGGAAATACTGCCTGGCAAAAGCGCTTTTCCCTTTGAACATCGTCAATTACCTGGATATAAAATAACGGATAGATAGAACATGACACAGAAAGCCAAACCGGTATTTTTACTGGCCGGAGGTCGGCGGAGCCGCGGGAAAAAACCGGACTCCCTGTTAGAGGCGGTTTTCCGCGAATACGGCATAAAAGATCCTACCGTTGCTTACAGCGGGACGGCCAGCGGCGACGACCGGGGATTTTTCGGCTTTATCGCCAGAGAGATAACAGCAGCCGGGGCTGACAAAGTAGTCCATGCCATGATAGCGCCGGAGGGAGCCGACCTGAAAAAAGCGAAGTCGATTTTAGAATCGGCCGATATTATATTTATCAGCGGCGGGGACGTGGAGGCGGGCATGGAAATACTGCAGGAAAAGAAGATGCTTGATTTCCTGACAGACCTTTACAGGCAGGGCAAACCGTTCTTCGGAATTTCCGCGGGGGCCATCATGCTGGCGGAAAAATGGATACGCTGGCCCGACCCTGATGACGAAAACTCCGCCGAGTTATTCGGCTGCATGGGGTTCGCCCCCATTATCTGCGACACGCATGACGAACAGGGAGGCTGGGAAGAACTAAAAGCGGCGCTCGAGCTGGAAAGGGAGGGGGTCAGGGGTTATGGTCTGGCTTCCGGCTCGGCGGTTAAAGTGGCCCCGGACGGTAAAGTGGAAGGGGTGGGAGGAATAGTTTTTCAGTACGTACGCAAAGGCGATAAAGTGGTGAGAATCGATGATATTCTGCCGCCTGTAAAATGATAACAGAGATTTCTATCAGCTGGTGACTCTAAGAGACACTATTGACAGGACTATAAAAATAACCGCCAGGACGATGGTAAGCTGAAAGAGGGTTTTTTCCACGCCCCGCTTGGTGCGATAAACCGTATCCGCCTGGCCGAAGATGCCGCCCAGTCCCCCGCCTTTTACCTGGAGCAGCGCCAGGATTATCAAAACTACAGCGACTACAATCTGCGCGATATATAAATAAGTTGCCATGATTCTTTCCCCACCAATCTCTATTTAAACTTCAGCCAGCTTTTTCTTCAGGACCTCATTGACAAGCTGCGGATTAGCCCGTCCCTTGCTTGCCCTCATCACCTGGCCGACCAGGAACTTAAGCGCCGTTTCCTTACCGGCCTTAAAGTCGGCAACAGGCTGCACATTTGATTTTATCACTTCAGCCACCATTTTCTCAAGCTCGACCGTATCGCTAATCTGGCTGACGCCCTGCTTTTTAATTATTTCCCCGGCGCTCTGGCCGGAAGCAAACATCTCTTCAAGGACAGATTTAGCGGTGGCGGTGTTAACCGCGCCGTGAGAACTCAATATGAGAGCGGTAAGCATTTCAGGGCTGACTTTCTTGCGGAAAGCTTCTATATCGATGCTGCCGGCATTTATAATACGGCTTACCTCGCCGAGGAGCCAGTTACTCACCTCTTTAGTTGAGACATCCTTACTAGCTTTGATGCCTTCTTCAAAATAGTCGGCCATATTTTTAGAACCAGTAAGTAAATCGGCGTTGTAAAGAGTCAGACCATAA
>MGMR01000118.1 GCA_001796495.1 Chloroflexi bacterium RBG_13_51_18 | reverse complement strand
CCGTTGGGAGCGGCGATGGATATGCTTCCGCTGGTGGCATTTCCTGATGGAGGATCCAGGTTGATAAAGGCAACCATCTCCTCCAGGGGATTAAGGATTCCCGGCTCAAAGAATTCAATAGGCCCGGCAAGGCCGATTCTGGCTTTTTGCCATTCATTGTTACCCGGCAGGACAGCGCTATAAGGCAGCCAGGTTGTATGTAAAGTGCCATCGCTATCAATGTAACTTACAATAACGTCCCATTTATCATAGTTGGCCAGCTTGGTCTGGCCGCTGTTTTCGACAGTCACGCGTATATAATCTCCCCATGAAAGCCGGGCAGCGCGTGTAATTGTCAGGTCCGTCCTGGCAATATCACCCTCCAGGACACTAACATTATCGAAATTTATCGCTGCCGTGTCTGCGGAAATGAGTATGCCCTGTGATAATGACATACCTCCCACTACAATCATGGCTATACAAATTATCGTTACTATTGCTACTGCCATGTTATCGGCTCCGTATGATTTCCTTTTTATTCCCCTTTGGTATTAACAGCTTCCATATTATTGCTTCTTTATATTCTTTATGGTGAAAAATAGGTAATACTCGTTATTCCGCTTGGCGTTGATATCACCACCATATTAGTTGTACCGGCGCCTACTGACGGGTCGAGCCATATCCTTATCATTATTTCTTCACCGGGGTTTAATAAATTCGGTTCGAATATCTCCGGCTGCCCGTCCAGCCTTATCCAGCCCACCTCCCACTCATAAGTCCCCGCTCCCCCTTCAGAATAGGGGAGCCATTCCACATGATAACCGCCGGAACCGTCGTAATATTGAACGATGATGTCCCATTTCTCGAAGTCGGTCATCTTGGTCTGGCCGGTGTTTTTCAGCACTATATCCACAGGGTCCGCGCCGGCTAAAAGAGTCATATTGGTGCTTACTGGAGTCAACTCGGTCCTTATAGCCGTTTCCGTACGTTCCCCTATTTCACTAAGACCCGCAGTGCTGGTATCAACTGAAGTCATGAAACCCTGGGACATCGTCATGCCCCCGAAAACCATCAGGGCTATACAAATGATAGAAATGAGCGCAGTCTCCATTTATGGCTCCATTACATGCTGAAATAGAATTCATCAAATATTCCGTTGGGGATAATAAACTTGGCAAAATAGGTTCCGGCCCCGGGGTCGCTGCTAAATAAAATCGTCACCTTTATGGTGGCGCTGGTCTGCCACTCCGTATCGTTTTCAATGTCAAAAGACCAGCGTGGATAAGTCCCGCCGGCGTCGCCTTCATGTGCAATACGATCGAAATTATCTTCCTGCCCGAAGAAAAGATCACTTTCCTCGACAGCCAGGATACGCTGCGTCCCCACGTTCTTTATCCATAGATAAACAGATGTGCGGTTGGCGGTATTTGCCGCATGAACAATGCTAATCCGACTCTTCATACGTTGATCAACCTGGTCGGCCATACTGGTCATTGCCTGGCCGGAACGATTTATCATCGGATAAACACTATTAAAGACAAATATCATACATACAACCCCCGCTACGATTAGTAGAGCTGTAGTTATGGCCTTGTCCACAAAAGACCTCCATAAATTTTGGAGTGTAGATGCTTGCGGCTGATATCCACATCTCTCACAGCTTCTGGGAAGCGGGTAGTACCCACTTAAAACCACGGTTCGGGGTGGGGCTCCGGTTAAGGAGACCCCCACCCCGCATGTTCAGCTTTTACCGAATACGATTAGCGCAGGTTCATGATTTTATCGATGTAGGGCGGTGTAGTCCTTTCAATTGTAATAACCGCACCGATTGGTGTCAGTATTACAAGGCTGAAAGTTTTATTACAGCCCAACTGGAAAGCGCCGAGTGCTTGCACAAGATTACCCTGGGCTGCGCCATCAAGCGCTCCGATGGTTATCTGGAATTTCTCGCCTGTCTCCAGCAGAGAGTCGCCGTCATCGTTCCCCACTTTGGCAAGGGTCCAATAAAGATTAACAACTTCCTGGGATGAGTCAAGATAGTTAATAACTACCCTGTTTGAAGTACCGGTGGCTAATCCGAGAGCTCCGCCGGATGGTGCGGTGAAATCAATCGGTTCACCGCCGAGCACGTTGGATACGGTAAACGTTATCTGACCGATATTGCCGACATCGCCGGTGATATTACCGGTAGCGATAATCGCTCCCTTGACTTCTATGGTGCTCTGGGCTTCCTTAAGGCCGGAATAAACTGCTTCCTGCGCCTTCTGGGTCGAGAAAAGACCTGCGGAAAGCGCGGTGTAAGCAAAGACCGCGGCTACCACCACGAATGCAATCAGGATGATGGCAGTTTCCAGCCCGGTAATGCCTTTTTCTTTCCTGAATATTTTCTTAAGCATATTTTCTCCTTTTTACTTCACTTTTTAAGGTTTAAGTTATATTAGTGAAGATTCATTTTTAAGTCGATGTAGGCGGGTGTGGTTCGCTCTATGGTAATCACGGCACCGGCATTGGTCATGATCTCCAATGTGAAAGTGTCGTTCACGGAAAGAGCGTACGTTAGAGCATCGAGCAAGTTACCGCCATCTTGGGTTTCGTCATCAGAACCGATGGTAATCTGGAATTTCTCACCGGTCTCCAGCAGGTCGTCGCCGTCGTTAGTTCCCAACGGTGTGCAGGTCCAGTAAAGGTTGGACACAACCTGGTTGGAATCGATGTAATTGATGACCACCTTGTTTGAGCTGCCGAGAGCAGATATGCCGGAGTTATCCGTTGCCATGGACGGCTCGGTGAAATCAATCGGGTCACCGCCCAGCGCGTTGGATACTACGAAAGTTATCTGCTTGATAGTGCCGCTAGCGCCAGGAGTCCCGGCCGTTGCGACAATGCCACCCCTGAGCTCTAATGTGCTCTGGGCTTCTTTAAGGCCGGCATAAACTGCTTCCTGTGCCTTCTGGGTCGAGAAAAGACCTGCGGAAAGCGCCGTGTAGGCGAAGACCGCGGCTACCACCACGAATGCTATAAGGATGATAGCGGTCTCAAGACCAGTAATGCCTTTCTCATGTTTTAAGTATTTATTGTACATTTTTCCTCCTAAGTCTTAGGGATTTTGATTTTTGGTGATGCTTTCGGTTAATAAACCTCTTGTAAAGATATAGATGATTGTCTTTTTAGAATCACCCCCTTCCATTTCTTTGCTTTGTATTTTCATGCTTGACCTTTATTAGGATTACTGCTTGATACTCATTAGCTAGATTGAAATGAGCGCAAGCAGCGGTTACATCATTAATTAGCTGGATACTCATTTTCCGGGATATAAAAATCCGGTCTTACCATTAATAGGGAAGCTTTATAAGGTAATGGCAATATGATTTCTTGTATTTCCCGGGTAAGCTTGTCATTATCGTGAATAAGAACTTGAGCTGCGGTTGCTAGTGTGTGATATGGATTCCCTGATATTTCGGCAGGCCTTTTAGATTTACAATGGCTGGAAACATTAATTGTCTTCGCTTTCTTTGTGGAGAATAATCCAGCGGAGAGAGTCATATCGCTAAGAAATAACGCTTTATTAATGGAAGCGTTTGGTTTTCCAGCTGTCTTGATTTCGGAAATGCGCTCGCTGTTTTCCAATACCTTACTAGCCAACCGATGCATCACTCAAAGTTCCTTTCATGGCATGGATAATATAAATTTACCTCCGCCAGCTTTCGCTGAACACCAGACCATCCCCAATCTTGCCAAGCCCTTTTCCCAAAATAAACTAGGGGAATTATCCAGTTTTAAAGTAAAAATACCCCTATCATAAATTGGGTGGCAGTATCTATTGTAAATCTGGCTTGGTGATGGCAGAATCTAGGAGCGCATGCTATTTTATCAGGCGATTATTTGCCAGATGGCACAAAATCAATGAAAATTAATGGAATTTTAACGTATTGTTTATGAAAATTTATTATTATCTTTATAAAACTAGACTAGACTTTTAATGTCATTCAACCTGAAGCGTGGCTGTGAGGTGAACAAAATCTGGATCAGAAAATAGAAAGGTAACATCATGATGCAGTCCAAATCGGAGAGCATAAGTCTGATAGTAATCGAGGAACAGGAGATTTACCGGGAATTATACAGTTACGTACTACCGAAAAATGCTAATATTGATTTACTGCGCGTATCAGGAAATGGGGTAAAGGGCTCCATGATTAGAGCCGTGGCAGAACTGACTCCTAATGTCATGCTGCTAAGCATCAAGAAACTTGATACGGAGATCATAGAAGAACTGGAGAAAATCAGGAATTCCTACCCGAAGATGGGTATCGTGATATTAATAGTAAGTTACAGCTCTCAAGATATTGAATTACTGCGCAGGTTAGCCCTCTGCGGCGAAAGCGGCATGGCTCTTTTCTTGAAACAATCCCTTGATAAAGTTGAACAGCTGTGCCAGACGGTTATAGCTGTTAGCCAGGGGCAGGTCATTCTCGACCCACCGCTGGCTACTTTTATGTTCGCCGGTAAACCTGAATGTCCTTTCCTGAAACAACTCACCACGCGTGAACTGGAGATACTAAGCCTTCTTTCACAGGGATACACCAATTTGTCAATCGCAAACACATTATTCATAGATATCAAAACGGTAGAACATCACCTGAACAGCATGTACAGCAAACTCAAGGCCGACCCGGATTATAATTCCAAGCATTTAAGAGTCAGCGCCGCCAGATTGTACCTGGAAAAAATGGGCATACTGTACAAGAAAGAAGAAGTGCCCGTACGCGTCGGCGTCAAGTAGAAATTACTGCAGTAAAAAGACAGCCAGTTCCTTGACATTCCACATAACGACAAGCATCAGCAAACCGATAGAGGGCAAGAGAAGTTTGCCCGGTAAAATCCAGGCTATTATCAAAGGTATTAACAGCTTCACTACCAGAATCAGAGCCGGTATCTGGACCAGGTACCTGACCAACGGGTTAATTTCAAAAAGTCCAAGGTTTATCGCGACCATTGTTAGCAGCAGGTCGAGCAATCCCAGAAATATAAAGGACGCCTTCTCAAAGGTACATTTCTTGAAAGTAGCTGTAGAGTCCCACAAGCCGGCCAGCATTCTATTCACAGGGTATTCTCCCTATTTTATTAGTAAAACATAAAACTCTATAAAAACAAATACAATCAGAAACACGAGTCTAAAGTGTTTAAGCTTCCCAGGTCTTTAGCGGTTCGCAGCTGACCGCCCATTTGATATCGAACATATCACCTTTCCATGTGCCCTGCATTTCCTCTATGGCTGCTTTGAATTCAGCGCTGGTATTTAAAGCATTCAAATCTTCTTTCGTATCGAATTCATAGATAGCTATGTATCTCGGTTTATCCGTTTTCTCATCTAATATCTTATAGCGGGTCACCTTCTTGATACCTTTATATTTCATCAGCAATGGTATGTGGACCTCGTTATACCACTTGTTGAATTTCGAATCATTCTTAGGTGCGCATTCCGTAGCTACGATGTTTAAAACCCGGGGTTTTGCCATATCAATTGCTCCTTTCTGATTGGGTGAAAGACTTTTCATACCCCTAGATTCATGATAGTTTTTAAAAACGTGCTTTGTCAAATATAAACGTGTAAATTTGACTTTATTTTGTAAGGGAAATAGACTTGATATACCGATATATATAGCATATAAGGAGGACAACTTGAAAGCCGCAGTCTGCTATGAATTAGGTAAACCATTAGTGGTTGAGGAAGTAGATTTAGACCCGCCCAAGGCAGGAGAGGTAAAGGTCAAACTGGCGGCAACCGCCGTCTGTCACAGCGATATACACGTATTTAAGGGGGAAATTCCCGGAAAATTCCCGACTGTAGGGGGGCATGAATCGGCGGGTTATGTAGAAGAGGTCGGCAAGGGAGTGACCGGCTTCAAGAAGGGAGACCCGGTCGTATTATCGCTGCTTGTTTCCTGCGGCAAGTGTCGCTATTGCCTGACCGGACGCAGCCACTTGTGCAACGCTAAATGGCCGTTGGATACAGAGACACGCATGCATAACAAAAAAGGACAGGACCTGTCAATGCTGTTTAAAACCGGCAGCTTTGCCGATTATACCATCGTCGACCAGTCCCAACTCGTTAAAATCCCCGCCGATATGCCCATGGACAGGGCCTGCCTTCTGGCTTGCGGTGTTATTACGGGCTTTGGGGCGGTCATCAACCGTGCTAAGCCGCCTGTTATGAGCAGCTGTGTTATCATCGGCATCGGCGGAGTCGGTCTGAATTCCGTGCAGGGCGCTGCTATATCAGGGGCTAATCCGATTATCGCCGTAGATATTTCCGATAATAAATTAAAGGCCGCTAAAGCTTTCGGAGCCACGCATACAATTAACTCTTCAAAGACTGATGTAATAAAAGAAGTACAGGCGCTTACCGGCGGCGCCGGCGCCGACTATGTTTTTGTTACTGTAGGCAGCACCGCCGCCGTAGCACAGGGGTTTGCCATGTCCGGACCGCAGGGCATGACGGTGATTGTCGGTATTCCCAAGTTTACAGATTCCTTAAGCGTGCCGCCTTTCATGTTTATCATGGGTGAAAGAATCCTGACAGGAAGTTTTATGGGCACCACCCAGCTGCACACCGAGATACCCAAGCTGGTAGACCTTTATAAAGCGGGGATTCTCAAGCTGGATGAGCTTATCACCGCACACTATCCGTTGGAAAAAATAAATGAAGCTATTGAATCCGTGGAAAAGGGTCAGGCCCTGCGTAACATAATTACATTCGGATAATATATAAAACAAAAACCCTCTCCTGTTGATGGAGAGGGTAGAGCTTGCCCCGTACTTGATACGGGGGTGAGGGTGACGTATTATTCACCCTCACTTTTTATTTGTCGTCTTCGGCTTTGTATACTTTACATAACAGACACGTCAGGTCCGGCGAGCCGTACATAGGGTCGCAGTGATTATTATTAGTCAGCACATTAGGGTTGGACTTTAACAGACCGTGCAGCGGCGCAGGCATTTCCGGATAAAAACAATTTGCGGTTGCCATGACCATACCCTTAAGTATCCCCGGGAAAAGCCGCGCTTTCTGTTTTATTTTGCCGCGCGGGCTCTCAATCCATGCCCAATCGCCGTCCTCAATGCCGTATTCTTTGGCCGTATCGGGGTGTATCTGCATTACCGGGTCTTTCTGGAAACTCCTCAACCACGGTATGTTGCGGTATTGAGAAAGGAAATAGAACGGCTGCCGGTAGCCCGTCGAGAGTATGAGCGGGTATTCCTTGGCCAGTTCCGGTGTCGATACCGGGCTTTCGCCGGGCTCCTGGAAGTAGGGTAGCGGGTCGTAGCCCAGGTTTTCCAGCACCGTTGAGTATAATTCCATCTTGCCGGAAGGCGTAGGGAACCCCCCGCCTTTCCGCCAGAAATCGGTCTTGTATTTGTAGTATATCTGGTCTTTACCCATCCTGGCGTGAATGACTTTTTTACTGAAGTCTTTCCAGGTCATGTTGCCTTTTTTCAGCTGGTAGTCCAGCATCTTTTCCACATTTTCAAACCAGTACTTCGGCGCTATCCTTTTGCCTATTTCATTGAATATTTTACTATCCTGCCAGGCCTCTCCCGGCGGGTCGACCACTCTGTTGTGGGCTTCTATCATGAAGCGCGGGTGCATATCGAAAATATCGTCGATTTCCAGCCAGTGGGCTGCCGGTAAAACGATATCGGCTATTTCCGCCATTGGGCCCATAAACTGGTCGGCATGGATGAGAAACTCCAGGTTCTTTAGTGCCTGCATAACTTCTTTGGTATTAGCAAGATGCAGTATCTGCTGCCCTCCAACGCTGAACCATACCTTGACAACGGAGTCCCCATTTAATAGCTGCTTGATGACGCTATCGGAGTGCGCGGTGCGGGCGGCGCCCATCTTGTATTTGTCACTCCCCACGATGCCTTTGCGCATCTCGTCGGTTATCGGTATTTCCGTAAAGAAGTCCTCGCGCTGGCCGGTATCCGGCGGCACCCAGGAAATCATACTGCCTGGCCTCTCGATGTTGCCGGTCACGCCCAGCAGGCAGATAATGGCTCTCAATGTCTGGCCGCAGTTTGCCTGCCGCTCAAGGGAGCTGCCTATTTGTATGCAGCCGGGCGTATCTATAGCGAACAGCCTGGCAGCTTTAACTATATCTTCGGCTTTCAGCCAGGTAATTTCCGCGGCGCGTTCCGGCGTATATTCCTGGACCCTCTCTCTGAGTTTATCAAAGCCGTAAGTCCATTTCTCCACGAACTCTTTGTCTATCAGGCCTTCATTGATAATGACGTTAATCATTGCCATCGCCAGGGCGGCATCTGTGCCGGGTCTTATTTGCAGCCATAGCGTTGCCCTGGAAGATAAAGCCGTTTCTCGCGGGTCGATAACGATAAGGTTTTTAACATGTTTCAGGCTGTTTAAGAACCACACCGCCATTTCCCCGTCGGCGCTGCTAATTTCCAGTTGTTTGGCCCAGGATATCTGTGTCATGGGGAATTCTCCGCCCCACCCGTGGTAGTCGCAGTAAAGCCTGCCGTAGCCGGTGACCAGACCGTATAGACCCAGTCGCGGACTGTGGCAGATATACCCGGGCGTGATTATATTGGCTGTGCCTATAGAACGGGCAAAGCGGTGGGTATATTCGTTGTAGCCCCTCCCTGTCCCCTGTGATACCGCGATAGAAGTCGCCCCGTGCTTAGCGATGGACTCCTTCATCTTCTGCTCGATAGTGTCCAAAGCCTCGTTCCAGCTGATGCGCTGCCATTTACCCTCGCCCCTCTCTCCCACCCGCTTCTGCGGGTAGAGCAGTCTGTCCGGGTGGTTGACATGCTGAATGCTGGATAGTCCCTTGGAACACATCGTGCCTGACGTAGGCGACTCCGGATTGCCCTCTATGTGGACAATTACGCCGTCCTCGACAGTCGCCAGGACGCCGCAGCCGCCGTGGCAGCTTTTGCAGGTTGTCTTGATTATCTTTCTTTCTCCCATGGTTCTCTATCTTTCCACAATAATATTACACATTATCGATTCATGAATACAAAATTTTGTTGCAGGATTACATTGGCTGGCAGCTATTGAGGTTTAGCGACCAGCGGTTTATAAGCGCCGACTTTAAGTACATTGTATCTCAACGCCAGACCGCCGATAATCTCGCAGGCCACGCCGAATATAATCAAACCGGAAGCAATTTCAGTATAAAGACTGGTGAAGGCTATCGTCAGCGGGATAACGATACCCAGCGCTACGATGCCGATCCAGAAAATCGGCGCGCTGTGTCCCCGCAATTGTTCTATGACCGACTGCCTGCCGACAGTCTCACGATGATCGGCTTGTAAAAGGTAAATGATAATAACCAGGGCATTGGCAACCAGCAATATACGGCTGCCCATTTCTGCGGCGGAAAGATTGACATCGCCGCCGGCCAGCGCAATGGCTACGGAGAGCCCGAAACCGCCTAGGATACCGCATAGTACGAATAATATGGGTAACAATGCTGAATTCCAGAACGGCACTCCCTTCATATTTTTAAGGATTATTCCGGTGTAAAGCGCCACAGCAAAGGCCATTATACCACCCAGAGCTTTGAAAACGATTTCGGCGGCGCTGCCGGGTTGCCAGTAGGTCAGAACTAACTGTATTGCTCCGAAGATGACGAATAACATCACGAAGATAAACCCTCTCGCCAGCCAGGAAGTCTGCGGCCTGGTAACGATTCTCCAGAACCGAGTCGGCTTGCCCAGATAGGCAAGATGCGTGCCTCCCTTTATTACCGCAATAATCAGCCAGCTTATTAGCATGCCCCAGAGGCTGTTAAAATACAGTGAAACTAAATAGAGTCCTCCACCCAGTCCTCCCGTATAGAAGGCAATCCACAGGAATATGCCCCGCCGGTCTATCCATTCCGTCTGGCGGGTGTAGTTGATCATCCATTGATGTGTTTCCATGTTAGTCGCCTACTCCTATCGCTTTAAGTTCTTTCTGCGGTTCATCATCGACCTTTTTTTCATCCGATTGTCCTATTTTACCGTCGATGAAGTACACCGAGGGATCGGTATTGTATTCCGGATGCAGCTGGAAACCCTTCTTTTCGCTTATTAAGCGTGAAACCTCGCTGTTTGGGTCGTCCAGGTCCCCGAAAGTTAATGCTCTTGCGGGACATGTATTCACACAGGCCGGCGTGGCTTCACGGTCGACGCCTGGTTTCAGTCCTTTGGCCGTTCCGGCATCAATCCTTTCGGCACAGAAATTACACTTTTCGGTCGTCCCGACCTGGTGTTTATAAAGCTTCTTGCCCGCTTTTTCAAAGTCCGTCTGAATTATTCCCGGGAAAAATCCCTGGTCTTTATCTTTAGAGAGAAAGGTGCGGTTCTGGTAAGGGCAGGCCACCACGCAATAGCGGCAGCCGACGCACTTGTCCTGGTCGATTGATACGATGCCGTCTTCTCGCTGCTGGGTCGCTCCTGTAGGGCAGACCTCGACACATGGCGCATCTTTACACTGGTTGCAGCGGACGGAATAGGTTGATACCGTGGGGTCGTCGCCCCCTGTATCCATAGCTACCAGTTTCGGCCAGTTTATACCCATCGGCAGAAAATGCTCGATTCGGCAGGCTGCCAGACAGGCGTAACACCTGACGCATTTTGATAAATCTACTACCATTCCCCATCTCATTTTCAATGAACCTCCAAATCTATAATACCATAATGCACAGTAGATGTCAACAGTTTATCATTAAAACGTAGTAATATTCATAAAAGTATGTGCAATAACGTTATATTATCGTTTACCATATGCATAATACGTAATATAAGAAGACGATTTTTAATGGCATTATCTGAGTGGTATAATGGGGAAACAAATAAATTCAACAAATGGTAATCATGGTATATTAATTGGTTAAAGAAATCAGGAGGAATCAGTGAACGCAAACAGACAGGCAATCGCCAACACTAAAAACGGTAAACTGGAAGGATATATTGAGAACGACCTTTTTGTATTCAAGGGAATCCCTTATGCCGCGCAGCCTGTAGGCGATTTACGCTGGATGCCGCCCCGGCCGGTAAAAAAGTGGAGCGGTATTAGACCCGCAAAAGAATACGGGGCTATTTCTCCGCAGAACCCAATGCCTGTCCAGGCTCCGGGCATGCCTGACTTTTCAAAGGAGCTTCAGGATGAAGGTTGTTTGTTCCTTAATATATGGACGCCGGGGCTGGATGATGCCCGTCGGCCGGTTATTTTCTGGATACACGGCGGGGCTTTTATTATCGGGGCTGGCACCGAGCCGTTCCTGGAAGGCGGCAAGCTGGTAAAACGCGGTGATATCGTCCTGGTTAGTATAAATTACCGCATGGGAGCGTTCGGGTTCATGAACTTGAAGGAAATTACCGGCGGTAAAATCCCGGCAAATGGTAATGAAGGTTTGCTTGACCAGATAGCCGCGCTTGAATGGGTGCAGGACAATATCGCCGCTTTCGGCGGCAATCCTGATAATGTAACTGTAGGTGGCTTTTCCGCCGGCGGAATGAGCATCGGCGACCTGTTAAGTATGCCGCTAGCGCGCGGTAAATTCCACAAGGCTATTAACCGCAGCGGCTCTACCAATACCGTCACTACACTTGATAATGCACGGGAAATGTCCGAGCAGTTCCTGAAAATATTGAACATTAATAGAAAAGACATTACTGCTTTGCGGGCCCTTAAAACGCAACAACTGCTTGATGCGCAAGCACTACTCGGGGCGGTTCTCCGTGAAGCTAAGGGCGCTTTAACGCCGTTCATGCCCGTTATAGATGGTCACGTTATTCCGGATTTCCCCATCGAAGAGATTAAAAAAGGTTCTGCGAAAAACGTTACTGTCATGGCGGGCAATACCCTCGACGAGTTGAAAATCAGCACCGGTATGGACCCCGCCATGCGCAATCTGGATGACGTCGGGTTACTCGAGAGGTTGGGCCGTTTATTGCAGGCGGACCTTGTCCCCAAGGTGGTTAAGGTATATCGTGAAGCCTTGAAGAAACGCGGCAGCAGCGGCAATCCTCTTGATGTCATGGGGACGGTCAGCACCGACCTTATGTTCCGCATACCTACCATTCGTCTTGTCGAAGCCCAGCGGGATATCGGCATGCCGTCATACAATTACTACTTTACCTATAAATCGCCGGCAATGGGAGGTATTCTGGGCGCTATGCACGGGCTTGATAATCCCCTTCTTTTCGGGCAGCTCGACGCCGACTTCACCGGGGTTGGAACTGAAGTGGAAAACCTGGCTCTAAAGATACAGGACTCCTGTATTGCATTTGTCCGCACCGGCGACCCCTCCTGTAAGACCATAGGCAAATGGCCGGTCTATGGTAAAGACCGCATGACGATGATTTTTGACAATAATACGCGGGTTGAAGCGGCGCCGTACGAGGCGGAACGCAGAGTCTGGGACGGCTACGACTTTAAAAATACGCTGCCGCTGTAAATCTTGATCTAGACGGGGGCTAATCTAACATCCAGTACGGCGGCTTGTCCTCCGCGTACTTTTGCCAGGCACTCTTTCAATGCTTTAGGGACATCGGCGGGGTCGTTTACCATGAGTCCGTAGGCGTTATTGGCGCGGGCAATCATGGTATAGTCGGGCGGCCTGGCGATATCGGCGCCCATGTTGTCCACGTTGTATCTTTCTTTAAATAACCCTTTGATTGCCCCGTAGCCCTGGTTGTCGTAGATAATAGCCAGGAAAGGGGCTCTATAAAAATTAGCCGACCATAAAGTCGATTCAGGGCAGCCGTAGATAAAAGCGCCGTCGCCCATCAAACTGATGACTGTTTTATCCGGCGAAGCCAGCTTCACACCCAGCGCGGCTCCGGGTGCCCACCCGATGCAGCCTCCGGCGCAGGATAGCAGTGTGCCCGGCTTGCTGCGGTGTATCAGGTGTGCCACGGTCGATGACGGGGAAATAGTCTGGTTGACGATTATTGTATCGTCGTCGATTATCTGGTCGATGCAGTGACTTAGCCAATGGGCGGTAATCGGCTTTTGGGCGGCATGGCTTTTGGCCAGCGCTTTCCATTCGCCGTCGAGTTTATCGTGTTCTTCTGCCAGCTTTTTATGGCGTTTCGTTAGCTGTTCGCGCCTTTCATTGGTCAGTTTCTTATTTATTATTTCCGTCAGAGCTGGTATCGCCCGGCTGGAGTCGGCTTTTATGAGTATATCCGGTTGCTTGTTCCAGAGCGGCACTCCTTTTTTCACCGTATCTATATCGATGTGTATAATTTTTACGTGGAGGTCGAGTGAGACCGGCGGTGACGCGTAATGCATATCATAATCGATTACCAGAACAGCATCGGCTTGGGACAGCGGGGAATTGCCAAAGCCTGCTGTTGGAGAGAGATAGGTGGCCAGCGGATGTGTGTTGGGGAAGTTCACCCTGATGTCCGATGTCATTAACCGGGCAGCCAATGTCTCCGCCAGTTCTATCAATGATTGTACTGAATCAGGATTCCTGCCGGAGTACCCGGTCACTATCAGCGGATTTTCCGCGTTTATCAGCATATCGGCGGCTTTGGCAAGAGAATTTATATCGGGTTTTGCCGGTGTTTCCTGCGTGTTTTCATTTGCTTTTGACCTGGCGGACTGGCTCTTGTTCCAGAGCACTCCCCGTGGGAGCGTTACATAAACAGGGCCGCATGGTTCTGTCGTGGCGATGTGGAAAGCCTGGTTGAATACCTCGCCGATATCCTCGCCGGCTTTGAGCTGGTGGTCCCACTTTACGAAATTGCGCACCATCATGCCCTGGTCGAAGGGCTGGCCCTGCCAGTTCTTCCGTTCCAGCGGCTCCTGTACCTCTGTAAAAAATACGACCGGAACTCTGCCCCACTGGGCATTATGCAGGGCGCCGCCGATTTGTAGTGCGCCGAGTTCTGAATGGACGGATACTACCTGCGGCTTACCCGATGCCATCCAGTTGCCGTGTGCCGCCGTCATGGTTACGAACTCGTCGAGGCAGAGAATGCTTTTGGGCGATTTATTACCCTGCGCACGGTAGGCGGCTATAGTTTCCAGGAACGGCACATTATCTATACCGGGATTGAAAAACACGAATTCGACGCCGTTAGAATTCATCACATCGATAAGTGTTTTTATTGTTTTGTAATCTTCCATATCGATCCCCGGTTACTGTTTCTCTTCGGTCGCTCTCTATAGCAGCTTTGTTATTTTTTTTTATACACGCCGTATTCACTGGCGGCATCCAGCATGGCGCGTATGTTTTCCGGTTTGCCGTTATCTATCGACGCACCTCCTGCCAGGATATAGCCGCCGCCTTTGCCGCAGGTCTCGATAAGCTTGTGGCAATACTCTTTAACCGATTTTGGCGTGCCGGTAAGCATTAGCGAAGTCGGCACGTTACCGGCGATGCAGCACTTTTCTCCCAGGATTTTCTTGGCTCTAGCCATGTCCGATTTATCGAAGAGCCAGGCAACATCGCCTTTGGCAAATTCGTTGACGCTTTCCATGCGTGTATCGTAGCTGCCCTCGGCGAAGAGCATCGGCAGGATGCCTTCTTCAATCAGGGCTTTGATTACTTTTTTCAATGAAGGCCAGTAAAATGTATCGAACTGTTTTTCAGACATCCAGCCGTCAGCGCCTTTATGGAGCGGGAACGTTACCACCAGGCCCTTGGAAGCGTTCATCGATGTCAGGACCGACTGTATTGTCAGTTTGGTAATGACATCGATTGCTTCAAGGAGTTTGTCCGGCTGGCGGAACATATCGGTTATAACACCCTGTGTTCCCCTTAGTGTATCGCCGATAGTATCGAAGGGCGCTTTGGCTAGTGTACCTCTCATGCCCGGGAACCCCGCTTCCTGCGTCCGTCTTCCAAATTCTCCGATAACCTGCATATATTTAAGAAGCTCGTTGCCCACATTTATTAAAGTACGAAGCGAATTCTGGATTTCCGGATTTGAATAAGGCATAAAATTCATGGCCGGCAGCTCAATGATGTTAGTGAAGGGCGTCAGCATATTCCACGATTCGAATGCCCCGAATACACGCGGCATATAGGTCCTCATCCAGAAATCAGAAGGATTTAATATCAGAGCGTCATATTCGTCGGGTTTCATGTACTCGCCTTCAACAAACTGGATTCCAGTGGCGCTTTTCGGCAGGCCGTGCCCCGGATATTTGTATAATTTAATGTCCAGAAGGTCGTATATTTTACCTGGGATTATCATGCCCGGACTTGATAGCGAGTCGGCGTCCATGAAATCGGCATTATACTTGTCCCATGCCTTAACGGCTAAATCATAGTCGTACATGCAATTATAATAGTCGGAGCCGTATAAATAGGCTGGTAGCGCACCTATCATCAGCGATACAGGCACTCTGTCCGGCTCTTTGACGTTGTAGACGTCAATCATCCTCTGTACTCGTTGCTTAAAGGCTTTCTTAGCATCGGCACTGACGAAGTTCACACCTTCTGCATCGAGCCACCATTTAAATCTCTGCTCTCTCTTTTCCCGCGGAGTCATCTCTGTCCATCTTTTCTCTGGCATTTTCATACTCCTGTTCTGAAATTAAACATAGCTAGATTTTGATAATATTAACGCGGATTTTGGAATATCTGCTGGACTGACCGGTCACAGACAATACAGTGGTCACATTATACCAGTGCAGGGCAAAATTTACAAAGAAATCAGTGTGTCATCCGGTTGATTTAAGTTGACCTGGTGACTAAACGTTTGTATAATAGCACCAATGCCGTTTCAGGCATTGTAACCTACGTTCAGAATGCATATAATTAAATAGGGAAACAAAATAATATGCTATGTCCGGTATGTCATCAAGATGCTCTGATTGTAGAGTATCAGAATATTGAGCTGGATTATTGTCCCGCCTGTCACGGCGTCTGGTTTGATGCCGGAGAACTCGAATTGCTCATGGGATCAGCGGGAGTTGAAGACTTCCAGCGTTATCTCGAGGGTATTGTTCGTGCTCCGGAAGTTGAGACCACGGAGAAAAAACATAAATGCCCCGCCTGCAACCACAAGATGAAAAAGACCTACATTGACCGGGATAATAAAATCCTGGTTGATGTCTGCCATGTCGGCGATGGCATCTGGTTTGACGGCGGCGAAGTTCAAAATCTGATAAAAGAACTGGTGGAAAAATCGCCGGAAAAAGGCGCGTCTCAAGGCGTCCTGGCTTTTGTCGGGGAGATGTTTAAACATCAAACGGATTAGAATATCAAACATAATAGTTTTCAAGGATAGATACGGTATTTTTATGGGAGGTAGAGAAAAGTGATTGCATTATGGATTATCCTTGGTATCGTCGTTGTCCTGATATTTTTCATCATCGGAGCTTACAACAGCCTGGTGGGCTTCCGCAACCAGGTCAAAAACGCCTGGGCGCAGATAGACGTCCAGCTGAAAAGGCGTTATGACCTTATCCCTAATCTCGTAGAAACGGTCAAAGGCTACGCTAAACACGAACGAGAAACGTTTGAAATGGTGACTAAGGCTCGTAATCTTGCCCAGCAGGCTTCTTCTACCGCCGGGGCCGCCGAAAGAGGCAAGCTGGAAGGCGAACTGGGTATGGCCTTGGGCAGACTGCTGGCAGTAGCCGAGGCTTACCCTGAATTAAAGGCTAATCAGAATTTCCTGGCTCTCCAGGAGGAGTTGACATCCACGGAAAATAAAATAAGCTTTTCCCGGCAGTATTACAATGATTCTGTCCTTAAATTCAACAATAAAATACAGATGTTTCCCTCAAACGTGATTGCCGGCATGTTCAGCTTTAAACTGGGAGAGTTCTTCGAGGTAATCGTAGCGGCGGAAAAGGAAGCTCCCAAGGTTAGTTTTACTTAAATAAAGAATTGGATTAAACATGTGGGAACAGATACGATCTAACCAGGTAAGGTCGGTATTTTTAATTGCGCTTATCGCGGGATTATTACTGGCGGTCGGCTATTTTCTGGGGCTCTACTTTTTCGATAGCGCGGTAGGGGGACTGGTCATCGCCCTGATAGTCTGGGCAATCATGAGCCTTGTGGCGTATTTCCAGGGCGATAGTATTCTGCTCGGCATGGCGAAGGCAAAAAAGATAACTCCAGATGATGCCCCGCGACTCTATAACGTCGTTGAAGAAATGAAGATAGCTTCAGGACTGGAGAAGGTACCGGACGTTTATATTATCGACGACCCGGCGCTAAACGCCTTCGCCACCGGACGCGACCCAAGTAGGGCCTCTGTAGCTATTACCTCCGGGCTGCTGCAGAAACTCACCCGTGATGAATTACAGGGTGTTATCGGCCATGAAATTGCCCATATCAAAAACCGTGATGTCCTCCTCATGGCGATTACCGCTGTCATGCTCGGCACTATCGTGATACTCTCGTGGTACGCGTCGCGCTTTTTATTATTTGGGGCTATGACAGGTTCGGGTAGAAGGTCCTCTTCCCGTAGCGGTGGCGGCGGCGCGCAGGCAATCGTCTTGATTGTCGGTCTGGTACTTATGATTCTAGCGCCCATTATGGCGCAGCTTATTTACTACGCTATCTCACGTAAGAGAGAATATCTTGCCGATGCCTCCTCCGCGCTATATACACGTTACCCGGAAGGTTTGGCCTCAGCGCTGGAAAAAATAGGGGGCTCGAAACAGCAATTAAAATCTGCCAATCAGGCTACCGCCCCCATGTATATTATCAATCCTTTACATAAAGAGGGGATGAAAGCCGCCGACCTCACCAGCACCCATCCTCCCATATCGGAAAGGGTGCGAATATTACGCGCCATGACCGGTGGGGCTTCCTTTGCAAATTATAACGATGCTTACCGTAAAGTGCATTCTGGAAAGCAGGTAATCATCCCTAAGACTGCAGCAGCCGGCATAGGTGCCATTGGCATCAGGCAGGCATCGCTGGCTGCCCCGGGGGAACTGGGGCTTGCTTCAGAGAAAGCATCAGATAAGGCTGCATCAACTCATGAGGTATCCGACCTTATGCTGCGTCTGAATAAATACCGTACCGTGGACTGTGAATGCGGCGCCAGGTGGAAGATACCGCCGGGCTTTAAAGATAATGACGTACTCTGTACAAGGTGCGGGCGGAGAATCAGACTCTAACGCGGAAAACCTGAATTAATTCTTGAAGTACCAAATCTCTAGCGGTAGAGATGGCATTTTACATGCTGTGTTCCAATGACCTTGTTTTCCGGGATCTCTTTCGAGCATATATCCATGACCTCGGTGCAGCGGGTATGGAAACGGCAGCCGGAAGGCGGATTTAACGGCGAAGGCATTTCACCGCTTAAGATTATCTGCTTTGTGCCTTCTTTAGCATCTTCAGGTAATGTTAATTGTGAAGCGGATATAAGCGCTCTGGTATAAGGATGCAAAGGCTTCTCGAACAGAGCCTCTGATTCACCATACTCTACCAGCTGCCCCAGGTACATAATGGCTACGCTGTGACTCATATATCTAACCGTCGCTAGATTATGGGCGATAACTATGTAGCTAAGATTGTATTGTATTTGAAGGTCTTTCAACAGGTTCATTATCTGCGCTCGGATTGATACATCCAGCGCTGAAACCGGTTCATCTAAAACAAGTAAACTGGGATGTAAGGCCAGTGCTCTTGCAACGGCAATACGCTGTCGTTGGCCGCCGCTGAACTCATGGGGATAACGGTTCATCCCTTCTGCATCAATACCCACTTGCTCCAGCAGTTGGCCTACATTATCAGCAATTTCTTTCTTGGAAAGCTTTGTGTTAACTGACAAAGGTTCGCCGACGACTTCTCGGACCCGCATTCTCGGGTCCATGGAGCTCCAAGGGTTCTGCTGTACGGATTGAACTTTGGGGCGGTATTCTTTTTTAAGCTGGGCACTGGAGAATTTGTAAACGTCATTCCCTTGAAAAAGAATGTTGCCTGATGTTAATTTTTCCATCAGTAATATTTGCTTGGCAATGGTTGTCTTTCCTGCGCCTGATTCTCCCACCAGACTCAACGTCTTGCCGTCTTCTATGGAAAAAGAAACCCCGTCGACAGCTCTGACCCAGCCTACGATACGCTGTAAAAACCCGCGCGTTACCGGATAGTGCTTAACGATATTACGTGCTTCCAGCAAAACTTTCGCCATGGTCTACTTGACCCTCCAACAGGATACGGCATGGTCTTCGTTTAATTTTACCTCTGGCGGTTCTTGTTCCCCGCAAATGTCCATAGCTACGGGACAGCGTGGACGGAAACGGCAGCCGGGAGGTAACCGGAACATAGAAGGCGGTTGCCCTTCAATCGAATACAAACGTTCATCTTTGACTTCAAGACGGGGTACAGAATCTATAAGAGCCTTGGTATACGGGTGTTTCGGGGCCTTAAAGATATCCCTGGTAGGAGCTGCCTCCAGGATTTTCCCGGCGTACATTACGCCTACTCTATCACATATTCTGGATACAACCCCGAAATCATGGGTAATAAAAATAATGGCTACATTCGTCTTTGCTTGTATATCATCGAATAAAGCAAGGTATTGAGCCTGAATAGTAGCATCGAGGGCCGTAGTAGGCTCATCGGCTATCAACAGACGCGGCCGGCAGGACATTGCTATAGACCCTACTACCCTTTGCCTCATTCCTCCGCTAAGCTGAAACGGGTATTCTTTAGTACGTATTTCCGGGTCAGGAATTCTTAGTAACCTCAATGCGGAAACCACCTCGGCTTCTACCATGTTGTCCGGCAGGTCCTGGTGCAGCTTTACCGCCTCTGATATCTGGTCGCCAATGGTATACACGGGATTGAGAGAAGACATGGGGTCCTGCAATATCATTGATATCATTTTCCCGCGGTAGGCCCGCATTGCTTTTTTACTAAGCTCAAGGATATTTTTCCCCTCTAGGATTATTTTCCCTTCGATGATCTCGCCCCCCGGCTCAGGGAGTAACCGCATAATTGAGAGGCCTGTTACAGATTTACCGCAGCCGGACTCTCCAACAATCCCGAAAGTCTCGCCCTCTCTTACATAAAAACTAACCCCGTCCACTGCTTTAACCTCCCCCAGCCTTGTAAAGAAAGAGGTATGCAGGTTCTCAACTTGGAGTACAACGTTGCTCATAGCTGTCTTAACCTCGGGTCCATCTTATCGCGCAGCCAGTCACCCAGGAAGTTGCCGGAAAGTACCACCAGACCTATTAAAATGCCGGGGAATGTAGAAATCCACCAGGCGGAATCAAGGTCGTTTCTACCATCCGCTACCATAGAGCCCCATGAAGGTCTCGGTGGTGGAATACCGATGCCAAGATAGCTCATCCCCGCTTCTGCCAGAATAAATGTACCAATGTTAAGCGTAATACCGATTATAAGAACGTTCATAATATTGGGGAAAATATGCCTCAACATTATTCTGAACGGAGAAGCGCCGACTATCTGTGCCTGCAGTACAAAGTCGGAATTACGTAATCTTAAAGCCTCGCCGCGGATTACACGTGCGTAACCGGCCCAGGCCAGTACCGATAACGCAAACACCACGGTAAAAAATCCCGGTCCGATGCTGACAGCCAGTAATATTGCTACAAGAAGTCCCGGAAAAGCCAGGGCGATGTCAACAACCCTCATAATAAAGGCATCGACACGTCCTCCCATATAGCCTGACATTATTCCCAATATAGTGCCCACAACAGCGGTAATGACTATCGCCAGCAGTGATACACTGAGCGATACCTGGGCTCCGAACATAGCGCGGCTTAAAACATCTCTCCCCAGTGTATCTGTTCCCAGAAAGTGATCGGTAGACCCGCCTTCAACCCAGGCCGGCGGCATTCGCCTTTGCGGAAGATTTGTTTCATCGTAGGGGTAAGGCGCTATTAAATTAGCAAATATTGCAGTAAAAAACAATAAGGCAAATATGAGAGCCGGCAGTATCATCCCGAGGTTTCTTGCTATATTCCCCCAGCGCGTATTGCCCCTGCGTTTGCGTTTTAATTTTTCTACACTCAACACCATGATTAACTACTTACCTTTTTAGCCTCTTTCATACCTGATTCGCGGGTCGACATATGCGTAAGCAATATCTACAAGGAAGTTCATGCCTAGTACCATGATGGCTACAATAACCGCGATAGCCTGAACGACCGGGAAATCGCGGCCGAAGGTAGATTCAACTATTAATTTACCCATGCCGGGCCAGTTAAAAACATTCTCTATTATTATGGCGCCGTTGACTAACCCCGCTAACATCATACCGGCTACTGTCAGCGGCGCTATTATGGCATTGCGCAGGGCATGCTTCCAGATAACCGTCCTCTCTGAAAGCCCCTTAATTCTTGCCAGCTTGATATATTCGCTATCGAGCACGTCAAGCATTGTGGAACGTACCAGACGCATCATGCCTGGCAGCATGAAGAATAACATCGTGGTAACTGGTAATACGTAGTATTCTATTCCGCCCGTGCCGGCGGCCGGAAATATTTCCCAGTGAACGGAGAATATCAGTACCGCCATGATGGCTACCCAAAAGCCGGGCAGCGCCTGCCCCATGATGGCCAGAAACTTAACCCCGTTATCAAGTATTGAATCGCGCTTGGTTGCCCCTAACACTCCTAAGGCTATTCCTAAAATCGTGCCTATAAAGAACGATGGTAGACTTAATCTCAGCGTATTTGGCAGCGCCGAGCCAAGCTGCTCGGCTACAGGAATCCTCTTGATGAATGAAGTGCCCAAATCTCCGCGTGCTAAGCCGCTTATAAAAATCCAGAACTGCTCGGCATAAGATTTATCAAGGCCTATCTGCTTCTGTAAAATTATTGTTTCTTCCGGGGTTGATAAAGGGGATGTCATGAATAAAGTCGGGTCTCCGGATATCCGGACCATGAAGAAAACCAATACGATAATGCCAATTAAAGCTAAAAATGTCTGTAGCGCTCGTATTACGATAAAACGTGTCATATAAGGATTTCCCTGTAAAAATAATACTATGCGTCAATTAGATGTGTCAAATAAATTCTAAAGTACAGGATTATTTACTCGTAAAAATATATAAAAAGACGCCCCTATATTTACCTTAATATACAATTGAAAACTATTAACGCTTCCGCTTCGGGGGCGGGACACCCGCCCCCGAAGCTTCTCTCTACTCTGTCTCTATCTATTTCGGATGCTTGATACCGCATAGAGCGTCGGTGATGAACATATGCGGATTAACGGTAAATTCGCCTATGTTGTTGCTTACGACAACAATACTTTCTACATAGGCGACACCAAAGCTGGTATACAGCGCTTTGGCGGCTCTCTGCCATTCTATGTAGTATTCCTTTGCCTTCACGGGGTCTCTCTCGACAATATATTTGTCGAAGATAGCATCAACTGCTGCATTAACCGTTACGGAGTGTATGCCGTAGGAAGTATACATATTCCGGCAGTAGTAGGTGCCGTTAAACGCAGCTCCGGCCCATGACCAAATGATGCCAATAGCCGGGTTGTCAGCCTGAGCTCCGGGACCGATGAATACGTATGAGAGCCAGACGGACATTTCAACAACTTCTATCTTTGTCTGAAGTCCCACTTTATTCCAGTAGCCCTGCATGGCCTGCAGCATGTCAAGTGTGGGTCCTGCGGTTGTGGATATAATTATTGTCGGGTCATCCCAGGCATCAGGGTAGCCCGCCTCGGCCATTAGACTCATCGCCAGCGCTGGGTCGTATGGGTCTGGCGCCAGCAGGTCATCGGTTGCGCCATAACCTCCAGGCATTAGGAAGAACCTGCCGCCCGGTTGTGCCGTCCCCTGCCAGTAGGTAGCGCATAATTCATCGCGGTTTATCGCGTAAGAAAGCGCCTTGCGGATGCGAATATCGTGCACCGCTCCTGCTTCAGGATATTGGGAACCTATGATAGCCAACATGGTGGGTAATGCCAGACCTTGCACTCGCGTTTGCCAGCCGGCTCTTTCCAGTTGGACGCGCTTATCCGTTGTGAGGCCGGTGGGGATATCAATCTCGCCACGCTTCAACATGGCAACCTGTGTTGACTCTTCCGGGACCTGGAGTATTACTACATATTTATACTCGGGTATGTGTTCTTTCCTCCAGTAATCCGTGTTGGCTTCCACGGTGAAACTTGTCTCGGGGATATGCTCCACGAATTTCCAAGGTCCGGAGCCCATTGGATTAAGACGGTATCCGTCCACTCCGACACTCTCAAAGTAGTTCTTGGGGATGATGCGCACCCAGCAGAACGAGTCGATCATCGGTGGCTCGGGGTTTTTGGATACGTACTCGAAGGTATAATCGTCCACAACTCTCATGGATTCTTTGGCATCGCGGAGTCCTGTAGACCAGGGATTCTTGGATTCTTCAGAAGTGAACCTTTCCATGGTAAACAAGACGTCGTGCGCCGTAACCGGGTCGCCATTATGGAATTTCATACCTTTGCGGATATTGAACGTCCATGTTTTACCGTCATCGCCTAGTGACCACGTTTCAGCCACTTCGCCGATGTAGGTACCGCTTGCGTCAAAAGCAACCAGGGAGTCGCAATACATCCAGCTCCATGTGGATTCAAATAGCGTGGGGTCAGTTGCTTCAACACCGAAATCAGTCCAGGCCATCGTAATCGTACCATAGGGTTCTGGTACTGTTGATGTCGGTCCTGTAGTCGGTCCTGTAGTCGGTCCTGTAGTCGGTCCTGTCGTTGGTCCTGTAGTTGTTTCTTGTCCGCCGCAGCTAGAAAGTACTATCGCAGCGGTAATAAGCAAGAACAACGGGACCAGTAACCATTTTTTCATTCTATCCTCCTCTTAAAAATTTTAGCGTTTTCTGTAATATTCTTATTATCGGCTATATTCTCAACCTCCCCTGTTTTTAAAAATTTTGGACCCTTAATATATTTAATTTTATATCAACACGCACAGAATACCCATTTTTCCGGCGCGTATTTTTATCTCGGAACTCTCAATTTCCAAATACTATAATCTATATTACCTCAATTGTCAACTATATTTCCCTGCACCTTTTAAATGATTGTGCAAATCAATTAAGAGCATTCAATACAGAGTTAAATATAAACGTTTGAAAAAGGGCAATCTAACCCGCAATAAGATTTTTAAAATCACTGGAGTAATCATCCTGCGTTCACGGGATATTGTTTCGTCCACGTTGAGATTTTTTACTTGTTCCAGAAAGGTCATGAATAACTATAACTCTACATAAAAAGTGGCGACCCCGGGGGGATTTGAACCCCCGATCTCCACCGTGACAGGGTGGCATGTTAGACCGCTACACCACGGGGCCGGGTGATAATTGGAGTATTATTTTAGAGTCTAGCAAAGCGGGCATAACGTGTCAAGATAACCTTCATACACTTTATAACTAAACACATTATTACTTTTGGCGTGCCCGGCTTGCGCTATCCTGGTATTGTTGTCTATATAATGCCTATATGGTATAATAACGTAAAATTCGTTAAGGAACCGGAAGTGGCAAGAAAAAAAGCAGAAACCAAGACGGAAGATAGAAAATCGCAGGAATATGAACTGGTATATATCCTGACACCGGATATGTCGGATGAAGCACTTGAAGCCCGCATAAACAGCGTGTCCGAGTTCATCACCGGCAGAGAAGGTACCATCGATGGCGTTGATAAATGGGGCAAGAAAAAGCTGGCCTATCCCATCAAGCACCACCTCGAGGGACATTACATATTAACCAGGTTCAAAATGAGCACGGCAAAATGCAAAGAACTCGAAGCTAACCTGCGTATATCTGAAGATGTCGTCAGGCATCTTTTAATAAATGTTGGTAATTAGGTTAATGATTCCAGCTCGCGAGTTTTAGCGGAGAGGTGATGAGGCGATGCCGAGTCTGAACAAAGTAACCATAATAGGCAATATAGGTAATGAACCGGAAATGCGTTTTACGCCTAATGGTAAACCGGTAACATCTTTTTCCGTAGCTACTAATTGGGTCTATACATCTCCTGAAGGAGAGCGCCGCCAGGAAACCGAATGGTTCAACGTGGTCGCCTGGAACAGACTAGCCGAGCAATGTAATCAGTTCCTGGCCAAAGGCAAACTTGTCTATGCTGAAGGCAGAATACACACCAGAAACTGGGAAGGACAGGACGGCCAGCCCCACAGCAAGATGGAGGTTGTTGCCAACAGGGTAATCTTCCTCGATAAAAAAGGAGCCTCCGCCATGGCTGATGAAAAAGCGGAAGACTCATCCACAGCTGAAATGGAGCCGGAAGACCTGCCATTTTAATATATAGTAAAAAAATAATAGTTATATATAGAGGAAAGAATGACACATCCAAGAGATTCCAGGACTCGCAGACCGACCAGGGGAAAATATATCCCCAAGCGCAAAATATGTTTCTTCTGCCGTGATAAAGTTGAACATATCGACTACAAAGACTCGGCCAAGCTGCGCCCTTACATAACGGACAGGGGTAAAATCTCACCGCGACGTAAAAGCGGAACGTGCGCCAGGCACCAGCGTGCTCTGACCACGGCTATCAAACGGGCGCGGCACATAGCGTTGCTGCCTTACGTTGCTTCCCATATACAAAGGCCGGGAACAATCGGATAGACGGCGTCAACGCATAAAAATTGCGGCGGCGGAGTTTCCCCCGTTTGTTTTTTAGAATATAATTAGGGAGTTAAAGTGCCAAAGAGAACCTATCAGCCGAAAAGCATACCCAGAAAACGTGAACACGGCTTTTTGAAAAGAATGAGCACGCGCGGCGGACGTGATGTCCTGAAAGCCAGAAGACTAAAAGGACGTAAAAAATTAACTGTCGTCTAATGAACCGACCGTTAAATCAGCCTGGAGCAGTTGTGAGGGGAGAGCGTTTTCTAAACAATAGCGGACAGTATGAAATCGTCTATAACGGAGGCAGGTCCTGGGCGGATAAGGAAATTGTATTAAGAGCCTTACAGAACGCGTTAGAAGTTTCAAGATTCGGTTTCGTCGTCAGCCGTCGTTTGGGGAAAGCTGTAGTGAGAAATCGCGTCAAGCGGCGATTACGTGAAATAGCCAGGCAAACGACGGTTCGAGCGGGGTGGGATATCGTCTTTATCGCCCGTGTTCCTGCCGCAGCGGCAAATTATAAAGAACTGGAAAAATCGGCCAGGAAGCTTCTGCTTAAGGCTGATATAATAGTAGGAGAAAATGAAATCCATAGCCTTGATACTGATTAAAATATATCAGCGTACCTTTTCAAAGGTTATGCCGCCTTCCTGTCGCTTTGCGCCCACATGCTCCCAGTACACCTACGAAGCTATTACCAAGTTCGGTATTTTCAGGGGTATCGGCCTGGGGGTCAGGCGTATCACCCGCTGCCATCCCTTAAACCCCGGCGGCTATGACCCCGTTCCCTGAATCTCGGATTTATAATATAAACATTCGGTCAATAATGTTGGAGAAAACTGTGAAAACTAATAAAATCAAGACAGCCGGCATGATAGCGCTCCTGGTGGCTGTCATTATTACTATCGCTATCTTTGGTTTCAGCTGTGTCGGCGGTATGGCCCCCATAGGATGGTCCGGCGGCGCGGTATCCGGAGATATGTTGTTTGTCGGTTCTCTTGAAGGTCGTCTGGTATCGGTAAATATGACCGACCAGAGCATTTTAAGAGCTGACATGCTTCAGTTGCCGCAGCAATCCGGGTTGTTCGGCTGCTCTGCTGTCAGCGGTTGCGCCGGTGGGACTTCCAGGGTCTCTATTTATAGTACGCCCGCCGTTTCCGGCGACCTCGTTTATGTTGCCGGATATAACGGTAAAATATACGCCTATAAGAGTTCGAACCTCGCCCAGAGATGGATTTTCCCCCGCGAAGGATATCTCCAGGCGTTCGTCGGCGGCATGGTAATTACCGATAATAAGCTTATCATCGGCTGTTCTGACGGTAATGTTTACTCTCTTGATGCTACCACCGGTGATTTGCTGTATCAGTATAAAACAGAAGATAAAATCTGGGGCACACCAACTGTAGACGGCGATACGGTATATATCGGATCGTTTGATAAAAACCTTTATGCCCTTAATGTTGCCGATCTTTCCCTGAAATGGAAATTCACCAGCGAGGGTTCCATCATTGCCAAGCCGTTGGTGGTAAATGGCACCATCTATATCGGCTCTTTTGATAGAAACCTCTACGCTCTCAACGCCGCTGACGGTACTCTAAAGTGGAAATTCATGGCGCAAAACTGGTTCTGGTCGCAGCCGGTCCTCGTCGGCGATACGCT
>MGMR01000117.1:9654-16972 GCA_001796495.1 Chloroflexi bacterium RBG_13_51_18 | reverse complement strand
AAAAAGTGGAGGCGACGACCGGATTCGAACCGGTGAATAGGGGTTTTGCAGACCCCCGCCTTGCCACTTGGCCACGTCGCCTTTATTACGTATCCCATTCTAAAGTAAAACAGTAAATGATGCAATATTTGCAGGTAAAATGAAATATCTGGTATTCTAAGGCATACGGTTGTGCGTATGCAGGAGGTGCGGCGATGAAAGAGACCTACGCTTCCGCTGGCGTGGATATCGACCTGAAGTCCAAGGCAATCTCGAAAATCGGCAAATACGCCAAAGCCACCCTCCGTCCTGAAGTCTTGAGCGGGGTAGGGTTTTTCGGGGGGCTTTACGAGATAAAGGGCTATAAAAACCCGGTCATCATCTCCAGCGTGGACGGTGTGGGGACAAAGCTCAAACTGGCCTCCGCTCTAAATAAGTACGATACGGTCGGCGCGGACATCGTCAACCACTGCGTCAACGATATTTTCACCTGCGGAGCGGAGCCGATATTTTTCCTCGACTATATAGCAGTAGGGAAAGTTATACCAGAAAGACTGGAAGCTATCGGCAAGGGTCTGGCGGCGGCCTGTAAAGAGGTGGGCTGTGCCCTAATCGGCGGGGAGACGGCGGAAATGCCGGGCGTCTACCACGGCGACGACTTCGACCTGGTGGGGTTCGTGGCGGGGGGGATAGAGAAAGACAGGATAAAGATGGGTGGGGATATCGCGGCCGGGGACGCGATACTGGCTCTGCCCTCCAACGGACTGCACACCAACGGGTATTCGCTGGCGCGCAGGGTCTTCGGGGAGACGGCGTCGGCTTTAAACAAACGCTACGCGGAGCTGGGCACAACGGTGGGCGAGGCGCTGATGGCGACACACACCTGTTATTACAACCAACTTGAACCCCTGCTGAAAGACATCAAAGGACTGGCGCACATTACGGGCGGGGGAATCGTAGGCAATATTCCCCGCTCTTTACCGAAAGGGATGGCGGCGCGGCTGGACAGCCGCACATGGAAAGTGCCGCCTATCTTAAAACTTTTACAGAAAAAGGGTAACGTGGACATCGCGGAAATGTACCGGGTCTTCAACATGGGCATCGGGATGGCGGTGATATGTGTGCCGGAGAAGGTCAGGAAGCTGACCAAAGCCCTGCCGGAGTCGAGTGTGGTGGGGGAGGTAATAAAGCAAAAGGGGACAGCGCGGGTAATTATCGACGGCGAGGGATACAGACAAGATAAGGTGGCGTAAAAGGAGATACCCGGGGAAGACGAAAAGTCTCCCTTTTTTGTTATCGAGGGGCAATTATCAGGGGGAAAAGGGAGTGGACTTTGGCTAATGCGGTACTGGTTATCGACATGCTGCGGGGATTTTTGGAGGAGGGGTGTCCACTATATGGCGGGGAAAAAGTGCGGCGGATTGTTCCCAACATCCAGCGTCTACTGGAAAAAGAAACAACACAGGGTTCCAAAATATTCTTTGTTTGCGACAGCCATGACGCGGACGACCTCGAATTTAAGATGTTTCCGCCGCACTGCATCGCCGGTACGGCGGAGAGCGAAGTAATACCGGAACTGGCGAAGTCCCCCGGCGAAATCGTCTCGAAAAAGAGATACAGCGCTTTTTACGGCACGGACCTCGAAGAGAAGCTGAAAAAGCTAAAGCCGGACAAAGTTATCGTATGCGGCGTGCTGACCAATATCTGTGTCATGCATACTGTGGCCGATGCCCGCAACCGTGACTATAAGGTGGAAATTCCGGTGGACTGCGTCGCTTCGCCGGATGAGGCGGCCCACCGCTTTGCCCTGGAGCATATGGAAAAGGTGCTGGGGGCGGAGCTGGTTTAGGAGGTATGCCATGAAGAAGCCGAGGTTCACACCGTCGGCGGAGGTGATTTCCGGTGAAACCGCAGATATCTACTTTCCACGCACGGTGGAGATACTAAAGAAAGAAGGCATCAATCCCAACGCCACCATGGAAGTCTTCGGCAGTCGGGCGGGAGTTCTTTGCGGTATGGAGGAAGTGAAAGCGCTGCTGGACGAGGTTTTGCCTGAAGACAACCGGGAGGTATGGGCGCTGGGGGAGGGCGAGGATATATCAGCTAAAGAGGTGGTGCTGCGTATCACCGCGCCGTACCAGAGCTACGGCGTCTATGAAACGTCGATAGTTGGTATATTGGCGCATTGCAGCGGCTGGGCGACGGCTGCAAGAGAGTGCGTTAAGGCGGCGGGAGGGGTGCCGCTTACCAGCTTCGGGGCGCGGCATGTTCACCCCTCGGTGGCGGGGGTAATGGACTACGCGGCAATGGTAGGCGGCTGTACCGGCTGCTCCAGCATAGCCGGCGCGAAACTGACCGGCGTGGCACCTTCTGGTACGATGCCCCATGCCCTCATTCTGGTGGTGGGGGATACGGTTAAAGCCACCATGCTGTTCGATAAGCACATGCCGTCGGATATAGCGCGCGTATCACTGGTGGATACCTTTATGGATGAGGCGGAGGAGAGCCTGCGGGTGGCGGAGGCGTTGGGGGAGAAATTAAATGCAGTGCGGCTGGATACGCCCAAAGAGCTGGGAGGAGTGACGGTGGAGCTGGTAAAAAAAGTGAGGAACAAACTCGATGCGGCGGGATTTAAGCAGGTGGGCATTTTCGTTAGCGGGGGGTTCACTCCGGAGAAAATAAGGAATTTCAAGGAAAAATGCGCGCCGGTGGACGGATATGGGGTGGGGAGCTATATCAGCGGCGCCAGGCCGATAGATTTTACCGCAGACCTGCATGAAATAGAGGGCAAACCGATTGCCAAGCGGGGACGCATACCGGGGATTACGCCGAATCCGCGGCTGAAGCGGGTAATATAGACGGGAGGACGATATGCTCTGGGATTCGATGATAAATTTTTTCAAGTCCTGGTTCAATTATCCCGGCGTCGGCTGGGGGTATATGCTGGGGGGCATCGTGCTGGCAATCATCTTCGGGGGGATATGGCTGCTAGGGCTACAGCCGAAGGTTAATAAAAAGCCCGGATTGTGGGCGGTGGCGGTGGTCAGCGCTTTTTTAACGTTGCTGGCGATTACCTTCGTGCAGATACCGCTGCAGTATTATTACGGGCAGCTGCTTGAATCCAATATCAGCCAGAGAGCTCTTTTAGACTGGCTGCTGCTGGCAGGGATACCGACGGTTTTAATAAGCGGGCTGGTGCAGGAAGGCGCCAAGATGATACCGATGGTCTTCTGGTGGCAGCGGAGCGGGAGGAAAATAGAACCCAGGGAGGGGCTGCTCATCGGGGCGATGGCGGGCGCGGGTTTCGGCGTGTTCGAAGCGGTGTGGGTGCATAACCAGGTTTTCATGGCCGGCTGGACCTGGGACGTAATAAGCATTGACTGGGTGAACGCGCTGATACCATTCTGGGACAGGTTGTGGGTGATAGCTATACATATCAGCGTCGCGGCGCTGGCCGGCTACGGACTGGCCAAGGGTAAGGGCTGGCAATTCTACCTGCTGGCGTCCGTCCTACACGGCGTGGTCAATTACTTTGTGCTGCCTTTCCAGAAAGGCCTATTGACATCCAATCAGGTGGAGATTTACACGGCGGTTATAGGAATACTGGTAATGCTGGCGGTATTGTGGCTGCGCTGGCGGAAGGATAACGAAGAACCGGCGATGCCCGTAGAGGAGGTTGCCCCGACCGGGCTTGATACGCCCGCGGCGACGGATGTTTAGGTACGCTTGAATTCTAATCTTAAGACGTTTTTAGTATCCGTCCGGACCTTAAAACGTTCATCGATGCGGAAACCGACTACCCATAAGGTTTTCTCGCCGGAGCAGACGATGGGAATGCGGCGGCGCCAGGCCTGCGGAATCCGGGCGTCAATCATAAAGACATTGAGCTTCTTGGATTGTGCCATGCCCAGCGGCTGAAAGCGGTCGCCGGGGAGGCGGCAGCGGACGGCAAGTTTCCTCCCCGCTTTTTCAAAGTCGAAACAAGCGGAAAAGTCGTTAGTCTCCCTGCTCCGTGACTTGAACTCGGATGGGGTTATGACGGCGGCATCAATCTCCCAGCCGGAAAAAACAGTCCTGCCGGGTATCTTCAATTCTGTTTCTCCTTCGAGGGGGGGGAAGGGGCAAAGCGATAGGGATTCCTGCGCGAGAATATATCTATCATATTCGATTGTAAAATTAATGCCAAAGGGCAGACCGATAACCTTTCCGGCGGGCTTGTCCAGGGCTTCGATGATATCTTCGATGTGGCCGGCTTCAATGTCTTTCAGACTGCCCAGGAGTGACTCGATAGAAATGCGCAATAGCTGGCGTTGCAGGGCGGGGTGCAGGACGAGAAAGCCTTTCTTATCGATTACGACCGAGCTTTTACCGACCATAATAATATTTTTCATGAGACGTCGCGCTTCGTTTTCGATAAAATCGAGGTCGTCGGAGGCGGTGCGGGAGAGTCGGAGTAAAGCAATATCAACCTGCGGATTGTATTTATGGAGTACGGGGATAAGGCGGCGGCGGACTTGATTGCGTAGCGGCTCAAGGGAGAGGTTAGAGGCGTCGAGGCGGGGCTTGAGACGGCGGGCGCGGCAGTAAACGACGGTATCCTGACGACTTAAACATAAGAGGGGACGGATAATGGCCAGGCTGCCGCCGGACACCTTCAATTCAGCTAAGGGCGTTAAGCCGCGCAGTCCCCTGGTGCCGCTGCCGCGAATCAAATGCATGAGCAGCGTCTCTATATGGTCGTCGGAGGTGTGGCCGACGGCTACCTTATGCGCGCCGGCTTCTTTGGCTACGGCGGCCAGGAAGTCGTAGCGGACCTCGCGGGCAGCCTCTTCCAGGGAAAGGCGGCGCTGCTGCTGGTAAGACTTAACGTCGCGGGAGGCTATGGTAGCGGGTATGGCGAGTCGTTTGGCCAGCCCGGCGACATATTTAGCATCGGCCTCGGAGTCCTTGCCGCGTAGTTGATGATTGAGGTGGGCGATGTGCAGTTCGATGCCGAGCTCCCCGCGCAGTACCGAAAGTATAGAAAGCAGGCAGACGGAGTCCGGCCCGCCGGAGACAGCTACAATCAGTCTTTCGCCCGGCGAGACCAGTTTCTTTTCCCGTAAGCAGGCGAGGACTTTTTGTTCCAGATTGGAGATTTCATCGGTCGGCATTCTTAATTCCCGTCTTTTATAATAAATTCCTAGCTTGTTTGTAGTATCAGCTTGTTGCGGTGTATCGATGCAGGGTACTGGGTAAAGCTCAATGCGGCGGCGACCTGCTCCGGCCGGCCCGAACCAGTGCTATCGCAACGCAGCAGCATACCGATATTACAAAATCCCCGGCGCCAATCGATGAGCCAGATATCGTCGATAAGCTGGCGCAGGTCGTATTTATGCGGTCCCGTATCGCGCTGGTGCTGCCAGGGGAGGCTTTTCTTATCCAGGAGAGAGTTAATAGCCGATTCGATTTCATTTTTGTTTTTATCGGTGGCGACGGCGATGGTATATTCCGCCTGCCGGACCTGCGACTGCAGTGAAGGCAGGTTGAGGGGAGAGTTGAAGATATCGCTGATGGCAACACCGCGCGGCAACTGCTGGCTTACAGCGGCGGTAAAGGAGTGGGGAGAGACGAATTTTTCCAGCACGACATCCATCAGTTCGGCCTCGCTGGTAACGCCGAGGGCGAGAGGCAGCGCCAGGGACATGCGGGGGTGGGGATTAAAGCCTTCGGAATAGGCCAGGGCGATGCCGGCGCGGTTAAGCGCCCGCTGCCACAGTCGCATAAGGTCGAGGTGGGAGATATATTTAATTTCTTCGCCGCGGCTGAATCTGATACGCAAACGCTGCATGATAATCCTCTAAGAGATAATAACATTGGGGAAAGGGGGCGTCAAAACAGTGGTTGTTAATGAGGAAGGCAGGGGGTGTTGATTGCCTCTTAAATCGATAAGATATACAATTAAGAAAGCACTTGAAGTCGATAGTATCGGGGGAAAAGGGAGGGAAAATATGATAAGGAAAGCGATTTTTTTAATACTGATTTCAGCAACAATTTTTGCTTTACTGACCGCCTGCGGCTCCGGAGCGACGACGACCGCGACGCAAATAACAACAACAACCACACCGCCGACAACGACCACTCCGGTAACGACCACTCCACCAACGATAACCACCCCCATAACGACACTGCCGCCGACAACGACGCCGGCAAGTAATACTGACGCCGACGTAAATGTGGCGTCGAAAATGGCCAACTTCCTGCACAACCTTGAACTCGTCCAGAACTACTATGACAACGGCATGACAGCCATGGCTGAATTCCAGGTTGAGGCCGCCAGCAACAAAGAAGGCATACGCCCCGCCAGGCCGGCGAACAATGTACCGCAGGAATTCATGGATAAGCTGCCGCCGGGAGGGGCAATGCCGGCACCGGCAGGAGCATGTCCGGCCGCGGCCGAACCTGAAGTTACCTTCGTGACTGAGGGGGGCGAAGACGTTACCCCGGAAATGATTCTCGAGAAGAACCTGCAGTCCGTCCCCGATGAATACGTTACCGTGGCGCAGGAAGACGCCAACAGCCTCGTTTCTTATATTGAAGACCTGGTCCCACTTAACGATACGCGGCTGGCCACACCGGAGGGATGGAACGAGTTGCTGTGGGATAAGCTGGCCGACTTACACCGGCCGGCCGAATCGCTGATGGACTACCAGCTATGGAACGCCGCCACGGACATCGAGCAGGATATCGCCGATTTATATTACCAGCGCCTGGTAGCGGCGGGGGCACCGCAAATCGTCCTGGATGCCTATAAAGCCTCCAATACTCACGGCTGGTTCGCCAACCAGGAGGCGACCGAGGAAGATGCCCTGGCAAAGATGCAGATCGAAGCGGAAATGACCGGCTCGATAACCGGAACAGTCCACGAAGAGCGAGATTTCAGTATCCCCGGCGCCGGCAAGACCCCGATTTACGGCCCGCAGACGGGCGACGGCATCGTGACATGGAATATTCCTGATGTGGGCGACGTAGATTTTGACGTTGATATTAACCTCGACGAGTTCGATGAGCAGGGGAGGGCTATCGGGGGTACAGCCGTCGGCACCGCTATCGATTACGAAGGATACGAGATAGTTTTCACCTTCAAGCCGGACGGCAGCAAGGACGGCGTGATACTAAAGGACGGCGTGGAGATGGGGTATCTAACGATGACCGTCGACCACGAGAAGTTCGAGAACTATATCGATATTCAGTCGGGCACCGAGATAAAGTTGCCGGAAGACACCTATCCCGAAACCTAGGGCTTGATGGCTTTTTTAAGATATTCCTGCGTCCAGGGGCAGGCGACGATGCAAAGCCC
>MGMR01000117.1:207-9636 GCA_001796495.1 Chloroflexi bacterium RBG_13_51_18 | reverse complement strand
AGCACCGTGGTCAGGCGGATAGCCGAGCCGTATTTCTTAGAAATCAGCAGGGCGCACTTGCCAATCCAGCCAAGTCCGGCGCGGGTGGCGACGGTCTTGTGGGGGAGCTTCATGGAAAGCGTGTCCCTGTCGATTGGGGAGGCGGTGGTAAGGGCTTTGGCTTTATAACCCTTTTCTATGAGGAAACGTTCCGTCATTTGCCCCAGGTTGTCCAGCAAAGCGTTGAGTCGTCTATATTCGGCGTGGTAGGCGGCGGTGGGGCCTTCTTTAACGGCGGACATGATGCGGGAGTCAAGAACAACGGCGATAGAGATACCGTAAGGAAAGCCTTCCCGCGCTTCCGTAGAAATTTCCTTAAGGTCGGCAAAGCCGACGAGGCTGGCGCCGTTTGATTTTAAAAATTGAGTTAGTTCATTGTTAAGTGACGGCATAATGGGATAATGATAACGGAAGAAAAGAGAAGTGTCAAAGAGACTTTTAACCTTACTCTCTTGCCCTTCAGGGTGAACCCCCTCTCCAAACGGGGCATCATTTTAAGTTGGAAATTTATCTGTTTGGAGAGGGGGTTATTTTATCCGAAATTGGTAAAGCCACCGAACGCATTAACGCGCTCGTAGATTAAGTCTGGTTTAGTCACCAAACCAATTCTATAAGACTATTCAGGGCTACCCATTATCTGCCACGGTTTAGTAGTATCTTAAGGAGTATCACGGTCGATGATATTACGTCAGCTAACCGAGGCATTGATAGTATAGGCACCGCCTATGCCTCGGCCTGAGATAATCAGCATCAGGCTATCGGCAGTCGCCAAATCAATTGTCTCAGAAAATCCATAGTCACCTGTTACCATGAACGGAAAACCCGCACTTTTCCAAACACCGGCCTTTTCCCAGAGCAGATAATAGGAGTAGTCACCACCAGCGGCTCCTGTTACCGAGAGAGTAATCGTATGCCCATCCGAATCACCCTCGTAGTTAAAGCGGTAGTAGTCGGAACCTAGCGGGGAAACAGATCCAGCATTAATGTAACTATCTCCGGCTCCTAGCGGGACATCTGTAATGGTTAAAGCTGGTACGATATTAACGCCGTCAGGACCGAGGATAGTAGCATATGGCTGACCGCCGGTAGGAGTCTGCCGCCATGCACCGATGCGTCGCTCGCGGCTAAACAGGGCGAAGAAAGAATCCAGCTGACCATAGACATTATTGGAAGGCCAGTCTTCATCGATAACTTCCTCTAATGCCTGTTTTTCGTTACCCGTTGCTTCGTACTTTTGGAAAAAGGAAATAAGTGGATTGTCATCAGGGTCGTCTTGCTGTCGAGTCTGGAAGAAAACCCAGAATGGCATCGCATCGTAAGAGACATCGTAAAGATTGAGGTCGGGGTCTGCGAAGAGGTCAGTTACCTTATACGCCCTGCTTACTCTCTGCCAGACGAAGACTTCAGCCCAGGAGGGGGTTCCCTCGGAGAACCACTGATAGGAGCCGGCGGGTGTCCAGATAGTGCGGAAGCCGAAAGCGTATTGGAGCTTGTGGAACAATTCATGCGCTGAGGATGGTTGCCGAATCCCCGGTTCGTCTATCCAATGCTGGGAATCAAACTTAATAGGCCCATCGGGCGGTGATGCAACCCCCAGTGCACTAATATCTTGGAAGACTACTTCCATCTTGGTACTGCCGGGCGGTATATAAGGAGTCTTCCCGAAGACGGTGTAATACTTCTCCCAGGCGGTCTCCAGATATGTACCTGTATCGTTGACTATAGACGGGTCGGCGATATTATCTTCGACATGGGTGCTACTGTTCGTCCACCGAAGTATGAAGTGGGCGGTTTCCGTGCTGTTCTCGAAGACCGGCGTATCGGCGTCCATGTCATCCTCTAGTTGGTCACGTTGTTTACTGGTCAAATAAGGATTGCCAAGTCCGGTAAAGTAACGAGCATAAAGAACCTCAAGGCATTCCTCGAATTGTCGTTTCAGGATGCCGCGTGTAGTTGTATTCAAAAACATGTCACCCCCTTTTCGACGTTTAAAGATGGGGTAGTTTGTGACGATGCTTTGCTTTTTTAGTGGGCGGCGACCTTTGCTACTGAAAATCGACTGCCCGAGACGACGAAGTTGATTATACGACCGCGGGATAGTCGGATCCGTTTCAATAATTTTTTTCCATTTTTGAGGGTCAGGTATGCGCACGGAGATATTCAGTCCCTTTTTTGCCAGTCGCTCCAGTTTGATAATTCGTTCTTTTGTGTCCATCTTTTCCCCCTAGTGATATTTTTCCCTATCAGCTTCTTTATCCCTCATAAATAGCAAGCCTTATTATATACAATTATATCTCCATTTTGTCAGTTGAACACCACCCCCTTTCTTAATCACCTGAACCAGAAACCAGATAAATAGAAATGAGCACCTGCTACTGCTATTACTTTAAAGAGTGCTGATGCCCATATTGCCATGATAACGTCCACGCCACTACCAGATATATTCAGTTGTTTATTCAGGCAAACACATTATAATCAAATTAACACTTTTGTCAAATTTTTTGCATTTCCTAAGCTTCAGCTTAATATTCACAACCCAGCACCTATCACGTCTAATTACATATACGTATCATGGTTAATATTTTTTACCATACTCGTATTACCTCCAAGTATGGATGTACTATTTTGGCGATGGAATTGTCATACAAAAGGACATGGGTAATATACCAAGGGTGTTGGGTGCGAAAAGGTCAATTAAGAGAGAGGGTGGGAGCAACTATTCCTAGCACTTAGTATATCCACATGCCGGGCAGTGGTAGCAGCCTTCGGAAAAGACAAGCATGTTGGAGCATTCCGGGCACTGGCCGACCATGCTCTTTGAGAGACCATAGTCTTCAGTTTTGGGCTTGTCATCGTCGTTGACATGCTTTTCCAGCACGCTGGCAATGGCATCGGCGCAGGAGAGGATAGACTTGCCGCCCTCCCAGGAGATAGATGGACAGCGGATGCCGCGCAGCTGCTTGACCACCTGGGCTACATCCACTCCCGAACGCAACGCCAGGGTGATCAGGCGGCAGATAGCTTCCAGCTGGGCGACGGCGCAGGCACCGGACTTGCCGAGCGTAGAAAAGACCTCGAAAATTCCCTTGTCGTCGTAAGCAACGGTGATATAAAGCGAGCCGCAGCCGGTGTTGACCTTGGTAATCGTCCCTTTAGTCTCCGAGGGTCTCTTGCGCGGAGCGCGGTGGGCGTGTTCCTCTAAAGCTTTTTCCTGCTTCTTGCCGGTGGTCAGCACCTGGCTATCGCGGGAGCGGTCGCGGTAGATGGTAATCCCTTTGAGTCCTTCTTCGTACGCGAGCATATAGGCATGGGTAACGTCCTCGCGGGTGGCGGACTGGGGGAAGTTAATGGTCTTGGAGACGGCGTTATCCGTGGAGCGCTGGAAGGCAGCCTGCATCTTGACATGCCATTCCGGGGTGATTTCATGGGCGGTAACAAAGACTTTTTTAATATCATCGGGCACATCTTTGATATCACTCAAATGCGTGCCTTCCGCCAGCTTTTTCATGAGCTCCTCGGAATAAAAACCACCCTTTTTCGCTGCTTCTTCAAAATGCGGATTCACTTCGACGAAGGGAGTACCGTCGAGGACGGTCTTGGTATAGCTTAAGGCGAAAAGGGGCTCGATGCCGCTGGAGCAGCCGGCAATCATGCTCAAGGTGCCGGTAGGGGCGATGGTGGTGCGGGTGGCGTTGCGTACCTGCGGGCCGCCCGGCACATCGTAAATGCTGCCCTGGAAAGCGGGGAAGGCGCCGCGCTCTTTAGCCAGTTCAACGGAGGCTTTAAGCGATTCTTCGCCGATAAAGCGCATCAGTTTTTCCGCGACGTCCAGAGCTTCTTCGGAGTTATAAGGCACGCCGAGCATGACCAGCATATCGGCAAAGCCCATGATGCCGAGCCCGATTTTACGCGTCTTTTTAGTCATTTCCTCAATCTGGGGGAGGGGGAATTTATTAACGTCGATAACATTATCTAAAAACCTGACAGCCGTTTTAATCGTATGAGCCAGCCTGGGGTGGTCGATTTCATAAGCATTGCCCTTCTTCTTCATCATGCGGGAGAGGTTGATGGAAGCCAGATTACACGATTCGTAGGGGAGGAGGGGTTGCTCGCCGCAGGGATTGGTGCTTTCTATTTTGCCGAGGTGGGGGGTGGGATTAGCCTCATTAATGCGGTCGATAAAGATGATGCCGGGGTCGCCGGTTTTCCATGCCATGTCCACGATTTCATTGAAGACCTCTTTAGCGTTGAGCTTGCCGGTGACTTCCTTGGAATGGGGGTTGATTAACTCGTAATCGGCGCCGGACTTGACCGCTTCCATGAATTCGGCGGTAAGCGCGACGGAGATATTAAAGTTGGTCAGGGCGGTCATATTCTCTTTAGCGGTGATGAACTTGAGGATATCCGGGTGGTCGATATTCATAATGCCCATATTGGCGCCGCGCCGCGTGCCGCCCTGCTTGGTGACATCGGTAACGGTATCAAAGGCGCGCATGAAGGAGACGGGGCCGCTGGCGACGCCGCCTGTGGAACCGACCACGTCGTTTTCCGGGCGGAGGCGAGAGAAAGAAAAGCCGGTGCCGCCGCCGCTCTTGTGGATGAGGGCGGTGTATTTAACAGCGTCGAAAATCGACTCCATAGAGTCGTCCACGGGGAGGACGAAGCAGGCGGAGAGCTGCCCCAGCTTTTTACCGGCATTCATCAGCGTAGGAGAGTTAGGCAGGAACTCCAGGTCGTACATGAGCTTGAAAAACTCGTCCTCGACATCTTTCACGTTGGCCTTTGGGTCATAAATAAGCTCCGCTGCGGCGATAGCCTTAGCCACGCGGCGGAACATTTCCTCCGGTGTTTCGGTCACCTTGCCTTTGTCGTCCCGTCTTAAGTAGCGTCTTTCCAGTACCTGAAGAGCGGTGGCGGTAAGGCCGCCGGTTGATGCCGGTTCTCTGGGAGTTTTGACTTCCGTTTCAGTTTCCATTTCGGCTTTGACCTCCTCTTTTTGTACTGGTTCCGGGGCGGGCTTCTGTGAGTTAAGTACTTCCATAACCATGGCTTCGATTTCCGCTTCAGTGGGCAGCGGGCCGCGGGGTGTTAGGCGGGAACGACGGTCAACCAGGTCTTCCATGCCGGGGAGAGTGGGCAGGGCCTGCGTATGGGCTTTTTCCAGCCGCTCGATGACCTGGGTGGTCAGCTTCTCCACGAGCCTGCGGTCGCGGATGCCCATCGCCGCGGCGTTATCGAAGACGATGCGGGCAATCTGACTGCGGTTGACGGGCGAAGCGTTTTTCCTGCCCGCGTGATTACCGGTGCTCATCGCTTTGCCCTCCGGCGAGTCTGTAGCTGCACGGGCAGTTCATCCTGCTTAAACAGGGGAAGCTGATCGGCGGAGGGCGCGGGCGCATGGTTCGCCAGGCTATCCACTTCTTCCTTGAGAGTGGTGATGTCTTCAAACTCGCGGTAGACGCTGGCGAAGCGGAGATAAGCGATATGGTCGAGCTTTTTCAGCTTGGCCATAACGAGGTCGCCGACATGAGCGCTGGGCACCTCCGCGTGTCCCATCTGGTAAAGCTCCCCCTCTATCTCGTCGACGAGTTTGTCTACCGCGCCGCCGTCAAGGGGTCTTTTATCGCAGGCTTTGCGAATACCGGAGAGCAGCTTTTCGCGGTTGAACTCCTCGCGGCGGTTGTCCTTCTTAATGACGAAGAGGCTGGCACGCTGGAGTCGCTCATAGGTGGTGAAACGCAAATCGCAGCGCAGGCACTGGCGCCGGCGGCGGATGCCGTCGTTAACGTCACGCGAGTCGATTACCTTAGAGTCATTAAAGCCGCAGAAGGGACAGTTCAAACGTAAACCTCCACAAAACGTGGTGTAGAGGTCTATATCTTGCCACAACCTGTTGTGGTTTGTCAATAGTTTTTCAGGAAGAATGTTAAGAAAAATTTAAGTAATTTTGGATTTGGTCGTGACATTTTTTGCCTCACCCCTTTTATCCCCCTCTCCAAACGGAGCATTGGAGAAAAGCCCTGATTTAACTGTTTGGAAAGGGGGAATTCTTTAAAGAGGGGTCTGCACCCCTCTTTGACGTCCCGTTCGGGGAGAGGATTGAATGACGTTTTGGCGGCTTTACCAGATTATCTGCGATAGGATATGATTAATGACAAGGAGTGAGATATGAACTATCAGGAAGCCCTGGAGTATCTTTTAAGGTTTGCCGACTATGAGAGGCTGCCGCGTTCCGGCATCGTGTGGGACATAAAGCGTATCGAGAGGCTGCTGGCGAGGCTGGGAGACCCGCAGAACTACGCGAGGTCGGTGCACATAGCGGGGACGAAGGGGAAGGGCAGCACCGCCGCCATGGCGGCATCGATGCTGAAGAGCGCAGGGTACAGAACCGGGCTTTATACATCCCCCCACCTGCTATCGTACACGGAGAGGATACAGGTGGACTGCCGGAACATCAGCGAGGAGGACTGGACCAGACTGGTCGAACTCATTAAGCCGCACGTGGAGGCGGAGAACGCGCTGGGAGATTTGGGGGAACTGACGACTTTCGAGATATACACGGCGATGGCGTTCCTGCATTTCCAGAGGGTGAAGGCGGACTGGCAGGTGATAGAGGTGGGGCTGGGGGGCAGGCTCGATGCGACGAACGTGATACAGCCGGAGGTGTGCGTGATAACGTCCATCAGCTACGACCATACAGACGTGCTGGGGAACACCCTGGCCAAGATAGCCGGAGAGAAGGCGGGGATAATCAAGGCGGGGTCGGTGGTGGTATGCGCACCGCAGTTCCCGGAGGCGATGGCAGTCATCGAGAATGTGTGCCGGGAGAAGGACGTCCAACTCGTAAAGGTCGGGCGGGACGTAACGTGGGAGCTGCGTAACTTTAATACCGAGGGGCAGAGTTTCCGGGTGAAGGGGCTGAAAAGCGAATACGACCTGTGGATACCGCTGCTGGGGGAATTCCAGATAGAGAACGCGGCCAACGCCATCGCGGCGATGGAGATACTGACGGAAAAAGGGGCGAAGGTATCGTCCACAAGCATCGTTGAAGGGCTAAAGCAGACCAACTGGCCGGGGCGGATGCAGGTGTTGAAGCAGTCGCCATTAGTCGTCGTCGACAGCGCACACAACGCCTACTCGATGCAGAGGATGGCCGAGGCGCTGAAGGGGTACTTCACGTACGAGCGGGCGAAGCTGATACTGGGGTTCGGGGCGGACAAGGACGTGGCGGGCATGGTGCGGGAAGCGGTGAAGGTGACGGACGACATCGTGGTGGTGGCGAGCAGGCACCCGAGGGCACTCAAGGGGGCGACGCTGGTAGCGGAGTTCCAGAAGGAGGGGGTGACGCCGCGGGTGGCGGAGTCGGTCAAGGAGGCGATAGCGCTGGCGCTGAAGGAGGCGGGGCCGAGCGACCTGATAGGGGCGGCGGGGAGCATCTTCGTGATAGCGGAGGTGATGGAGTGGTTCGGGGGGTGACCCTCCTACGCCAAGGCTTCGGAGGGCAGGTTTGAATTTTAAAAATTTCACAAAGATTACGAGCGGTTAGCTACGATTATTTGATTTTCGTTATATGTTAAGTCGGGTTCAATTCCGGCATTATTGGTTTTTCGTTCGGCTTCGTTTATGTCCACGCTACTATAGTTCGCCCAGTTACGGACAGCCGTCAACGCAAATTTGCCAGAGGGGTCAAGGGGCAGCATGATATCCCGGACGGTATTCTTGAGGGCGTTTTTAAGGTCGTCCCGCCTGCCGCCGTAAATCTTGTGGTGGGTGCGGATGAGCTTTTCCAGGGCGACGGTGGCCTTGACGAGCGGGACCAGATGGTCGATATTGCCGCCGGTGACAGCCTTCTTGATTTCAAAGCGGAGGAGGGCAATCTCCGCATCAATGCCCTCGATGCCGGCGGCGAGGTCGAGGTCAAAGCGGTCAGCGGGGTTGAATGTCCTAGAATAATAGCCGTGCTTGACGGCGTTCTGATTGCCGGGCTGGCCGCCGCGTTTGCGTTTTTGATTTTTTGACATTTCCAGACCCCTCTTCCTCTTATCCCTCTCCCCGCTGGCAGGGAGAGGGAGGTGGATTTTAGTGGACCTTTCCCTCCGGCTCCCTCTCCTGCGTTAAAACTTCGGCGGGCAGGCCTCTCCGTTTACAGAGAGGGAGGGGCGAATAAGGAATAGTTGGTGATAAGGATAATGATTTATATGGCAATATTAGCACAAAAGTTCTGGAAAGTGAAGGGGATTTTGTCACTTTTTTTGGGGGGGTGAAGGTATTAAAAACAATAAATATATGTGACTAAATATATCATTGACAACATTGTTTTAAAAGAATAATATGCCAGTAGCCGGTACTTTTGTTAAGTAACGAGGGGTAACATGAAAGGAATCGTAGGAAAGCCTAATAAGTGGAGAGCTTGGCCAGCGCTGACATAGTATTGCACACTTTGGATAGAGAATACGAATTGACAATTGATACTTACAGGACTATGCTCAGGCTCCAACATCTATAACAGGCTTATGAGGAGGTTTATCGTGAAGCTAGCTTTGAAGGACGTGAATGAAGAGGATCGTGGAGTAGTCGCTCCTTGTGGTATCATCTGTCTCGGTTGTGATTTCCATCAGGATGAGAGTCTGCAAGCAGCGAAAAGGATCATCGAGATCTGGGAGGGTATTAACCTTCTAGATGTCTCTGGTCTTATTGGTATGAAAGCACAAGGAATAATCGATACACTGAAAACACTCAGAGAATACGTTGACAGAAGAGAGAAGGCGGGGCCTTGCCCAGGCTGTTTCAAGGACGGGGGACCCTCCGCAATGTGCAGCGTTGCGAAGTGCGTCAAGTCAAAGGGATACTGGACATGTGCTGAATGTGAGGATTTCAACCTGGAATCTGAAGATTCTTGCCCTCATTCTGATACCGAGCTTGCTTCAATGCCTCTTGGATCGAGGCAGCAAACTTCCGCCCTGATCTGCAAAAGATATAGCGCAAACAACACTGAGAACTTGAAGAAATGTCGTGAAATAGGCTACCCTGCGTTCATTGCAGAGACTAGAGAAAAGGTCAGGACAGGTTGGAGAACATGGCAGGTCATTAGCAATGAGAGGCTGTTTCCTCAGAGATAGGACTCTCATTCTCTTAGACAGATAGAGTATTCCAATTTAAGAGAACTCTACTCTCTATCCTTTTCGGAAGCGGTCAGCGGCATTAAATGTTTTAGAATAATAGCCGTGCTTGACGGCGTTCTGATTGCCGGGCTGGCCGCCCCTTCGACGTTGCTCAGGGCAAGCGCGTTTGCGTTTTATCTGGCGCTGCATGGTTGATACTCCTAATTACCTCTCCCTCCGACTCCCTCTCCGCTGGCAGAGAGGGAGGGGCGAATAAGGAAGGGTTGGT
>MGMR01000117.1:0-147 GCA_001796495.1 Chloroflexi bacterium RBG_13_51_18 | reverse complement strand
TTTGTCACCTTTTTTAGGGGGTGGGGTATAGAGATTTAGATGTAAAATATTAGCTATGTATTTTCATTTTATAGAGGTAGAATCAGTTTTAAAAAACTATGTGAATCAATACTACGCTCTTCAAGCCTACCCTTAAAAAAGTCGTTA
>MGMR01000116.1:23709-26493 GCA_001796495.1 Chloroflexi bacterium RBG_13_51_18 | reverse complement strand
GGAATATCTATTTTCAGATTGGTCGCTCCCATAAAGCCGCCGATGATATTTTTTTCTGTAGGTATCAGGTCGAGCGGAGAAAAAGAAAACTGGTCGGTGTATTTGGGCAGCCCGATAAGCACCATCGTGCCGCGTAAAGCAGTGAATGTGAAACCCTGCTTGATAGCCGCAACGCTCCCCACCGTCACGAAAACGAATTCCGCCCCCCTCCCGCCCGTCAGTTTCTTAATAGCGTCCGCCGCATCTTCTCTTTTACCGTTGACCGCGTGCGTCGCCCCGAAGTCCATTGCCATCTTCAGTCTGCTGTCAAGAACATCCACGGCTATAACGGGATGGGCGCCCACGTAAGCGGCCCCCTGGATGGCATTGATGCCTACACCACCCACACCCATGACCACGACGCTCTGGAAAGGCCGCACTTTGGCGCGGTTGACCACCCCGCCGAAGCCGGTAATCACGCCGCAGGCCAATAGAGCCGCCTGTTCCAGCGGCATATCCTTGGGGACTTTCACCACTTGCGACTCGTCGACGACCGCGTATTCGGCAAATCCGCCGATGTTGCCCTTCAGCTCCAAGGACTGTCCCTTTTTATTATGTACCCGCGGCTGCGGCGGCGGGTCGAACCTGTGCTCGCAGAGGTGCGGCAGGCCGGCGGCGCAGTAATAACATTTACCGCAGGACACCAGCAGCGAAACTACCACCGGGTCGCCGGCTTTTACCGAGGTCACACCAGCGCCTGTTTTTTCGACATAACCCGCCGACTCATGCCCCCCAACGAACGGCAGCCCGCCCGGCAGCTCTCCCTTCCAGTCGTGGATATCGCTATGGCAGACGGCTGTCGCCGCCAGGTGGACTTTTACATCCCTGTCTCCCGGCCCGGATAAAGTTACATCTTCTATTACCAGTGGCTTCCCGAATTCATAGCAGACCGCAGCTTTCATTGAATCCTCCTTAGCACTTTATGTAAAGACTATGCCCAATTATTATCCTAAAAGCATAACGGTTAATCTTAACACTCTTGGTGATGTTTTTACCACACGGAATTTCCCGCATTACAGCCATGCGTAAAATCGGTAAAGAAATGAAAATAAAGAACTACAAGCTAAGATGGTGTAATCGTAAATATTGAGAAATGCAGCCGTATATAGAACAGCGAAATATCTGCCCTATTTATCGACAACAATAGTAAAGGAAATCGCGGGGCCTACGCTACCGCTAGCCCTGTCAATCCAATTGATTTCTGCCTTGGAGTAGCCGCCTATCAACTCAAGATTTCGCGCAAACTGGACCACAGATAATGCAGTGGATGACCTGCCAAACACAGTGATTTTTCCGATTCCGATTTCTAAACTGGTAAACACGACCCCTTCGGGTACGGACTGGGTAATAGCGGCTATATCGCTCACGTAGTCCGTCGATTCCTGTATCGATAGATACTCGGAATTGACGAGTGCAATCTGCGCTTCGATTTCACTTATATTGTCTTGTATTACCTGAGAGGCATCGAGCGCTGTTTTAATCGTGCTGTATTCCGCTTTCGCTTCGGCCAGTTGCGCCTGTATCTGGCTTACTTCATCTTGCACCTGGTTCTGTGATAAGATTCCGTACGCCAGAGCTACAACGCCCGTGAAGGCGACTATTATCCCGATTATTGCTTTATTAGATACGCTCTTGATATTTACGTTTTGCAGCTGCCTGGCAATCCTGCCCAGGTTAATATTACGTTGAGGAGCCGAGTCTTTGCCGACCTCCCTTTCCGTTACCAGCTTCATCAGTATCGAGCCGGCGTTCACGGCAAATTCGTGTAAAGGCATCCCGGTCACTACCTTTGCGTCCGGCGACAGCAACTCTACCGGATAGTCTGTTTCCTGCCGGACAAGCCCGATAACGCTGTCATCGCTCGCCAGCTCGCCGGTCAGAAGTATCTTGACCGTATCTTTAATAGTGTTCTTGGGATGATTGCCGTTATAGAAATTGACCATCTTGTTGAGCCTGCCGATAACCTGCCGTATTTCATCCTGCAAGGCGGCTTGAGGCCCCAGAGACGGTATGATGTGCAAAACCTGCGGCACACCTCCAACAAGCATCACGATATTTGAATAGTCTTTTTCACATTCGACGATGATGGCGTCGCTTTCAGCGGTCAATCTCACCAGCGAAAGATGCTGGAGGTCAAGGAAATACGGCTTGATGCCGGCCGCCGCCAGCGTTTTTATCAGGTTATCGACGGGCTGCCGTGTTATACCCGCCACGAGCACCTGCCATTCGTTGTTCTCTTTTGGATACGCCTGCCACAGCAGGTACATGTCATCCGGAGAAATGGGCATCTCTTTCCTTATTACCCGGATGATAGCTTCATCGAAAGCCGACGGCTCCATTTTCGGCAGTGTGAATAACCGGTAGGTAAACGGCAGTCCATTTACACTGCATATTACCCTGTCTTTAGGCAGCGCGTTGCTGGCAAACATGGACTTAATCTGGCTAGCGATGGCGTCCGGCTGCAGGATTAAACCATTATTAATCAGGCCATCCGGCGAAATGCTGCCGTGTTTGACCTTGCCGTTGCCGTTGGTGGCAATGTACTTTATTACATTGGAGCTTATGTTTAATGTCGTTATTTTCATGAGGTGGTATCCTTAGTTACCTGGATGGAAGCTGTATAAAGTGCGAAAGAAATTTCGATTGTCACTTCAAGGTCGCTATCGGAAACGTCTATATCCAGTCCGCTAACCCTTTCAACGGAACATTCGGTAATAACCATCGTGGGATAATCGCCGTTGCGCA
>MGMR01000116.1:0-23636 GCA_001796495.1 Chloroflexi bacterium RBG_13_51_18 | reverse complement strand
CTGCCCGGCATAACTTACCCCGATTCCCTCCGATACCAACGGCAATACCTGAACATCGCACGCCTCTGCGGTATTAAGAATAAAATCCACCACATCATTCCTGTCAACGTTCACCGGGAAGCCCTGCAGGGCTGCTGTTAAATTATCTGTGGCTTGCTGCAATTTAGTTTCCAGGCCGGACGGCGGCTGCTCCGCCTTCAATATTTGTTGACCGACCGCTATTACTTCACTTTTTAAAGCGTCGATTCCAGAATTCTCTCCAAAGTAGTTTTTCCACACGATGAAATTAGCGACAATTATTGCAATCAACGCTATAACCGCCAGCAATTTTACAGGTATCCGGTTCTTCTTATTATTGTTTGATTTTTCTTTTTTCATCTGTATCATTCTCAACACTCACACACAAGCAACTAGGTGTAATACCATGACGCAATAGTAACAACGCCTTCATCAATAAAGACTTTGGCTTTAATCACGACGTCGCCGGCTTTAGCCGTGATACCATAGGCATCCAGGCTGACAAGCGTAATATAATCGACATAGAAAAAATCGTTGGTATTGTTACATTGGCTGGTAAAGCGAATCCAGAATTGACTGGTCATTTGATACGGAGATAAGCTGATGGCGTAATAATGATAGTTGTTATCATCGTGATTGCTAGTCCAGGTATAAACCGTCGTCCAGGTTGAGCCATTGGGGCTAACCTGGCAGATGGCGCTATCCTTGCTTTCAAAACCATTAACCTTAGCCCAGAGCCTTAGATAGACGATACCGGCCTGGGTAAGGTCGACCGGCCTTCGTACGTCACCGTTACTGCCCAGCAATTGCAAGTGGTACGAGCCTTCATAGGGAGAACTGTAGTTAATGACAGCCGAGTTTCCGGTATGGGTCCAAGCCTGAAGCCAGCCGGTGCCTCCCGTCCAGCCACCGCTTTCAAAGTTTTCCGTGGCAAAGGTAACGGGGTTGGCAACCAGCCAAACTACATCCAGCTTGTCAACATAAAAATAATCGCCGGTGCTGTTCATATCGGCACTAAAAGAAATCCAGAACTGGCTAGTCATCTTATAAGAAGATAAGTCTAAATCGTAATAGCGATAAACATTGTCATCCAGTACCTGGGTAAAGGTATAAACAGTGTTCCAATTGATACCATCGCTGCTGACCTGACACGTTGCCTCATCTCCGGGTTCGAATGAATTGACCTTAGCCCAGAAACGAAGGTGAATATCTACCTGGTGTGAAAGGTCTACGGAGCGTCTTACGTAACTGCTACCATCTGTCAACCTCAAGTGATAAGTGCCTTCATAAGGAGTGCCGCTGGAAACAACGGCGCTGTATCCTGAATGAGTCCAGCTATCGAGCCAGCCGGTGCCCCCCGTCCAGCCACCGCTGTTAAAATCATCTTTGGCGATAGTCTCCCAGGCGTTGCAGACAGTGATGTTTGTAGAAAGACCGTTTATGGCTTCCGGCAGTAAGTAGCTGACCATGCTGCCTGCATTAGGTAAAAGTGATATCAAGTTACTATCGGTCAGCCTCCAGATGGCGTGCTCCACTCCGGAGTCGGCCGCATATTGCGAGCGTAACGAGGCCCCGTATGTTCTCGAGCCGATAATACTACTGTCAGCGTAGCCAGCGAAGGCCGGTATCAGCAGCGCGCCCAGCATGACGGCAATCATCACCAGCGGCAGAGCCAGACCTTTTTCACATTTTATCTTCATTCTTCATTATCCCGTGGGCCGCATATACGCCCTGTAGGTATAGTTTTCACTGATATCCCACCGGCTATCCGGGGTGGTTACTAATGTCATGTAAATAACCTTGCTTTGAATTGTAAAATTGGCACTAACAACATTACGGGCTATCGTGCGGTTTGCGCCGCCGTAAGAACGATATAAATCAGTACCTGAAAGTGCATAAATGATTGTAGCTTCGCTGGGTAAAGTGAGTGTCAGACTGCTACCCCCGGTGGCTGATTCAGCCGTCTGCCCATCAAGCGTCAGCCAGTGGGCCGCATTCTGAATGGGATGAATTGCATCCAACTGGTCAATGCCCCACTGGGGCACAGTGACCATCTGCTGCACCACCATGCCCAGAATCGATACTATAATTCCGATAATGACGATGGCTACCAGCGCTTCTGTTAATGTGTATCCCCTTTCTCCTTTCATCGATTCACCTTGTAATCCGATATAGTCATCAGGGGTACGCCGCTACGGGTAATGTTAGCAGTCACCTTCTGAATATCTGTATTGGTATCCGGCACTGTAGTCACTACTACTGTAATGCTGTATTCGGGAGGTGTGCTTATGGCGGGATAGGTTGTGGCACCGGGAACATAAGCCAGGTTCTTGATATATTCCATTTGATTCCTGGCAAGATTCTGTACGGCAGCTTCCTGATCGTTTTCCCTCACCGTAAGCGCTCCGCCGGACATGCCAAATACCATGGTAATCAAAACGCCTCCCAGTATCGCTATGCAAACCAGTACCTCAAGGAGGCTCATACCACTTTCTCCGGCCTTCCGTTTTTTCCATATTCCTGTATACAATTAATTCATCACCTGCGCCAGTCTTTATCCAAAATTTTGATATACTGAATATAATGGCGTGATAATAGCTATACCGATAAAGCTTATGACTAAACCAACGATAATAATAGAAGCCGGCTCGATCATCGAAAGCAGCTTCTGCACTCTCTGGTCCATTCTCTTCTCATAATAGTCTGCCAACCTGGAAAAAGACGATTGTAAAGTACCGCTTTTCTCACCGATGGCTACCACATCAACCAGCAGCCTGGGGAAAATGCTCGCCTTCTGCATAGGCTGCGATAATCCCTTGCCTTTGACAATCTCCTGACGGATTTCTCTTAAAATATTTTTAATAATGCCGTTATCAATAGTCCCTATGATGGCGCTCAACGCCTGAGGCAGGGTAAGACCAGCCTCTATCAGCATAGCGCTGCTGCGGCAGAACCGGCAGATATTACGCATAATAACAATGCTCCCTATAATGGGCAGCCTTAAGGCGATGATATCTAAATATTTCTTCACGCCGGGAGACCTTTTTATCAGAAAACCGATACCAATAACAACAAATATTCCCACTCCGATGTGGAACTTATATGTCGTAATAAATCCTGCAGAAGCAATCAGTATTCTGGTTACCAGCGGCAAATCAGTGCCGAGCGAATTGAATAGCCTCGATAATGCCGGCACCGCTATTGTAGCTACAATGATGATGACGACCAGTGACGCTAAACCCAGAAACGCGGGATACGACAGCATGCGCTTTACATGACTGCTTAAGCTGGCTTCTCTTTCTACATAACCGGCCACCATCCTTAAACCACGCGTCAGGTCGCCTGCTTTTTCACTGACTCTAATAACCTGGCAGTAGTGACTCGTTATGAGCTTGGGGAATTGCCCCAGCGTCAGGGAAAACGGAATGCCGCTGGATACGTCCTTGCCAAGCTTAGTAATAACATCTCTTAAAGCCGTATTGTGCGTTTGCCCCGCCAGTACCCATAGAGCCTGTACAAAAGGCATTTGAGAATCTAAAAGCGTTGCCAGCTGCTGTAAAAAATCTGAGAAGTCCGTTTTCTTGACATAGGTAGACCGAGGAAGCAGTCTCCTGATGCTAAACGCCTGGGGGGTCTTCTTTAACGTTAGTATCTGGTTATATCCGGCCCCACTAAGTCGTTCCTCAGCTATGCCCTCGTTGGGAGCATCTATGGTGCCCTGAACAATCTCTTTTTCGAGAGTGTATGCTTTGTACTGGTACATTCCTTATCCCCTGTAAAGCCAAACTTCATCTTAGCCAATCGTAAAGACGCTGTTCATCACTTCTTCGAAAGTAGTGATGCCTTCCTTTACTTTCAATAAACCGTCATGCTTCATGGTGTAAATCCCCTCCCGCACCGCCTCATCCTTCAACTCGCCGATGCCTACGCCATTAATCAGCATCTTCTGCATTTCCTCGCTCATGATGAACATCTCAAAGATGCCTATTCTGCCCATGTAGCCGGTATTGCCGCAGAGATGACAGCCGGTGCCTTTATAAACTGATGATAATTCCTGCCCCATCTCTTTCAGGTATATTTCTTTCTGCACCACGGTAGGCGTGGCAATAATGCGGCAATTGGTACAGATACGGCGCACCATACGCTGGGCTAGCAAAGCTATAAGCGTTGAGGCTATCAGTCCCGGTTCCACCCCGAGGTCGATAAGACGCGTGATCATGCTGACGGCATCGTTTGCGTGGATGGAAGAAAAAACCAGGTGCCCGGTCAGCGCCGCCTGCACCGCGGTGATGGCTGTCTCTTTATCACGAATCTCTCCTACGAGGATGACATCAGGGTCCTGCCGCAGCATCGCCCGCAAACCGCTGGCGAAAGATATCCCTGCTTTGGGGTCCAGCTGGCTCTGGCTGATGTTCTCGAACTGGTACTCCACCGGGTCTTCGATAGTCATGATATTATATCGCTTGCGGTCGATTTCATTAATTGATGTGTAAAGCGTGGTTGTTTTACCGGAACCGGTAGGCCCTCCTACTAAAATCATGCCGAAGGGATAATGTAAAAGCGAACGGTATTTCTTCAGGGTATCCGGTAAAAAGCCGAGTTCCGGCAGCGTAAAAAGCGCCACCGATTTGTCCAGCAGGCGCAGCGTGATACGCTCGCCGTTGATGGTATCCGTGCTCGCGACGCGGATATCGATGCTCTTTTCGCCGATTTTTATGGAAAACTGCCCGTCCTGCGCCTGTTTGGAGCGGGTGACATCCATTTCCGCCAGGATTTTAATCCTGGAAGCCAATTCTGCGTGCACGTTAATCGGCACGGAATTCATATCATATAATACCCCGTCGATACGGTAGCGTATGCGCAGGCGGTTATCCTGCGGCTCGAGGTGTATATCAGAAGCCCGGTCTCTTACGGCCTGCTCGATAAGCAGGTCGAGACTTTCCGTTATGGGTGTTTCTACACTAAAATCAAGTTCGGCTTCCCGGTTACCGGTATCCGTAGGCAGGAACTCGTTAACCTTCTCCTGTATTTCGTCGGTAGCCCTGTAATAAATATCAATGGCGCGCCGGATATCCGCACCGCTGGCAAATGCCACCTGCACTTTCATATTGGTTTTAGCAAAAATATCCCCCATGGCTATATAGTCGTCGGGGTCCGCCATTATCACCATCAGCGAATCGCCGATGATTTGCAGCGGAATAAAAAGGTGCTTTCTGGCCAGTTCCTCCGGTATCAGCGCCAGGGCTTCCGGCTGCACCACATGTGTCTTCAGGTCGATTAGTGGCACATTCCACATGATGCTGAGGAAGGACGCCAACTCTTCAACTGTAACGAATCCCAGGTTGAGCAGGATTTCACTTAGTTTGCCCCCCTGCTCGTTTTGCTTTTCCTGGGCTTGCTGCAGCTGTTCCGCAGTAATAACCTGCATCTGGAGCAGCGATTCCCCCAGCGTGCCTTTAGGCCTGTTATTTGTCAGCGTCAATTCTTACCTCCGTCAGAGGATTAACCTTCTTCGATTGCTTTGGTTCCGGCCCGGAATAGTTATAAGTAGCAACATACCGGGCTATATGCTTCAGGTCCTGGGCCAGCTTCTGGTTCGGGTTCGACTGTATAACGGGTTGGCTGTCCAGGTAAATCAGCTGGTACATCCTGGCATCGAAAGAAACGACCTCCACCAGTGTAATCCCCAGGTTAGCCTCGATATATGGTTTCATATTGTTGGCCGTCAGGTTCGGTGTCTTGCCTTCCGGGTCCACCAGCACTACGCCCATTTTTTCCGGAGAAACACCGAGGAATTTTAACAGAGTGACTGTGTTTTTCGCCGCCAGGAGATTATCGATGTGGTAATCGCTTAAAATCACCAGAAGGTCGCTGGCTTTAATTATCGAACTGGTAAAATAGTTGGGTTTGAGAGGCAGGTCGACCAGTAAATAATCGTTGGCTTTGCCGATTTTCTGTATAAGGTCTAGGCTGCTTTCTGACACTCCGTCTTGACCGTCGAGCGCATCATCGACATGCAGGACTCTTAATCCAGAAGGCAGCGTTTCCAGACCCGGCTCTTGAGAGCCGTTATCCGGTGTCTCTACCTCCAGGATTACCCGGCCCTGCTGTTTTGAAGATACTTTATCCTTGCCGCTGCGGCCTTTGCTGCTGTTCGACGCATCGATCAGCGTAACCTGCTTTTCCTGCTCTACCAGCGCCGCCGCTACATTAACCATGATCATAGACAGGCCGGCTATATCGCTGGTGTTGATAAAAGAGACCATTCTTGCCTGACCGGTAATTTTCTTGGAAAGCAGGCTCTCCACGCGGCTGATAATCTCGGTCGGGGAGGCCGGTTTAAGCAGGTAGTCATTAGCGCCGGCCTTGAACCCGGCATTGATGTCGTCTTTTTGAGTCTTGGCGGATATAATGAGGATCGGTATCCTGGCCGTCTGCGAACCCGAGTGCAGTCTCCGGCATACCTCAAAACCGTCAATACCGGGCAGCATGATATCCAGGATAACCAGGTCCGGCTCTTCTTTCTGGGCGGTGATAATCCCTTCCAGCCCGTTTACAGTTGCCAGGACCTGGTAGCCGCGCTGCTTGAGAGCGTACTCTATCAGCCGCAAAGAGGTGGGGTCGTCTTCAATTATCAGTACTTTACCCGGCATAGCTCTGCTCTACTTGTTTATTTTCCCTTTGTCTTGCTGAATCTATCGGTAAAGAGAAACAGAAGGTGCTACCTTCTCCTTCTACGCTTTCTGCCCAGATATTACCGCCGTGCGCTTTAATTATCTGGCGGCAAATGTACAAGCCCAGACCCTTCCCGTCTATATCCCCGTGGTTCTCCGCCCGATAGTTCTTGTTAAAGATGGCGGAGAGCTCGCCCTTTGGGATGCCGATGCCGTAATCAATTACCTGCACCAGCAATTCATTGCCCCGCATCCCGGCTTTGACAAAGATAGGGCGATTTTCAGGACTGAATTTAATGGCGTTAGTCAACAGGTTTGTGATGACCTGCTTGATGCGGAAAGCATCGGCATTTATCTCCGGCAGGTCCGGTACCAGATTATGACTAATCAGATTTTTTTTTTGCTGCGCAATTGTCTGCACACTGTCAATAGCCTTGGTAATCATAGTATATGAAGAAATCGGTTCGCTTTTGATAGCTAGTGCTTCGCTCTTGTTATTCAATATGCCTGACAGGTCATCGACTAATTTTTTCAGGCTCTCGCTCTGCTGCTCCATGATGGAGAGGAATTCTTTCCGCGTGTTTTCATCGGGGACATCGTCTTCTTTCAGTAATTTGGCGAATCCACAAATGGAATGTAAAGGACTACGCATTTCATGTAATACGTTTGCCACATTCTCGGTATCCAGCTTCTGGGAGATGGGTTTATTTACTGATTTTGATGCTTTACCAAGTGCTTCTAGTTCTTGCTTAGACCGGATGATTTCATCCCGGGTTAGATTAACAATGTCTTTCTTAGCCTGCGTCATGGCTTCGCGGGCTCTCACTACACTGACTTCAGCTTCTTGCCGTATCTTGCGGTGTTCTTCCTGCGACTGGTTAGCTATATTAAACATCGCCTGTTTAGCTCTTTCAGCCTCTTCATGGGCTTCATCGGTTTCATGGCGTGCCGTATTTACAACTTTATTGCTGACTCTCTTCATCATATCCAGCTCTTCTTTTACTTCGCGACTCTCTCTCTGAGCTTTAGCGATGACTTCCTGGGCTCTCTGATTGACAACATCAACTTCTTCTCTCATCCTTTTCACTTCTTCAATAAACTCATCATATTGCCGTGTTTCCGCTATCACCTTAGCTTCTTGCATCATTTGTCGGGCGGTTTCTTTGTCTGCTTCAGCTTGCTGTCTATCTGAAGCGACTCTATTAATAACTTCTTGAGCTTCGCGACGGGCTGTTTCTGCCTCTGCTCTAGCCTGTTGTGCTTCATCCTGGGCTTTTTTCACCGCGATATTCGCCTGCAGTTTATATGCCTTTAATTCCTCGGCATATTTTCTGATTTTCTCGTTGGCTAGAGTAACCGTTACCTGCGCGTTTCTATCCAGAGTAGCTGCTTCCTCGCAGTTCTTTCTGATTTCTTCTTCAGCCCGTTGAATAGCAGCGTTAGCAGCCTCTTTAGCCGCTTTAATTTCCTCTTCAGCGTCTACAATTTCATCGGCAGCCTCGGAAAGAGTGACCTGTTTTACCCGGCTGACGAGTAATTCGGCGGCTTTCCGGGTATTTTCAGCGTAAATGTATGCCTTTTGGGCTTCCACCCTGGTTGCATTAATCTCTTGCTGGGTTTTACTGACCGCCGCCAGGGCCGCTGCTATCTCTGATTTAGCTTCAGTTATAATTTTGTCTATCTTGATTCTGGCTTTATCGTCGGTTAAATCATCGATAAGCTGGCGCAGCTGTGGACTTTTCCGCATTACCAGACGATAAAATTCCTCTTTTACATCTACATCGGTGGATTTTGTACCTAAAAGAGAGTTTTTCAGATCCGAAATAATACCAAATGGATTTTTAGCATTCAGGATTTTCCTGGATGCCTTCAAATCCTTTTTATCATGCGGCATATTGGCAGGGTAGTTGGATGCCTGGCTGGAATTCTTACTAGCATTTAGAGCAAGCTGAAGTGCGCCCTCCAACTCGTTAAGCATCTTTCCGGCTTTTGTTTCCGATGCTTTGCTCTCCTCGTAAAACCGGTTGATGGCGCCCAGGGCAGCCTCTTTAGCTTCCAGAGCGTTTTGTTGCGCTCTTAATAGCAGTTCTTTCGAATCGCTATCCAAAGAGGCTGCCTTCTGGGTCTCCTCACCGGTCTTAGTCTTTAGCGCAGCCGTTGTCTCCAGCTTTTCGCCATAGTTTACACCGCTTTGTGTAGTTGTCGTGTTCATCGGCATAAAACACTCACTAATACCCGGTTTTTTTAGCTGTTCTTGCTTACAAGTTACTAATTACTAACTTATATGCCTGCGTACTTCTAGTCGAAGGTGTAAATTGTTCGAGCTACTTCGCCACTGGCGTCGCAGGTGTAGTTGCCCGAGGAAATCTCGAACCGCACGTAATCGGGATAGAGCGGAGCGCCGGTCGGGAAATTGGACATGTTGGAAGTAGCCTCGCCAGCGGTTACGGCAGTGACGCCGATGAGGTTGTCTTTAGCCATCATCGTGTCCATAGCGGTCTGTATGATGGACAGTTCCGCATCAGGTGCTTCTGTCTGGGCGAAGTTAATTAAGCCCGATACGTTAGGAATCATGATCGCGGCCAGGATGCCCATCAGTGTAAACACGACGAGTAGCTCGACCAGGGTAAAACCCTTTTCACCCCTGTTGCCCTTTTTCGCAAAGCCTTTCATATTTTCCCTCCTTTTCTTAAGATTTTCGCTTATATTAATGTGAGTTGAAATTCTGTGATAAAGCGAGGACACGATATGTGCCTCGTTAAGTCGGTTAGTGTCGGAGGTCAACTTTCTAACATCCTTACCATAGATTTGATGCGGCGCAGTAAAGGTTTATACCTTTGATATTACTTGCTCGCCCAGTAAGTCGATAGTAAGATTCCCCTGAATTTTCATTAGGGGAAACACCAATGTTATCTGGGTTCTGGCTATCAACTAATTCCTGTGATAACCGTATGTCTTTATGGGTATTATTTATCGTTCTTAAATACCGTCCATGACGCTCCATTTATACTTGATTTTTATAACTACCAGCCGATGGGCGCCCGTGCCTTGCCCCTAAATACCGCACAAGGTATGATTTTTTACCTGTAAGAACTCGCCATGTTTTACTGAAATCGACTCGGCATCAAAGGAGACTATTGAAGGGAGATTAGTCCAATGCCAGGGAAAAACTACGCGTGTCAAGAAACCAATTCTCTTCGTCGACATCGTCCTGGACCTTTAACCCGACTACCAGCGGAAGCCGAAAAACACAACGGTTTAGCGTTTTGATGAAAATAATAATCTAAGCACCCAAGTTTGCGTTTATTCCGCGAGCGGGACTCTTATTTTGCCTGCCGGAATATGCTATAATCAGGCTAATCAGGTATTTTTATGTCTGTTTTACAGGCAAATAACGATGAATTGCCCCAGGGCATTATCATTGTTTTTTTATATGAGGTAAAAATATGAGAACGCGTCCCAAGTGCCCTAACTGCGGACAGGAAGCCTTCGGCACCATGTGCCGTTGGTGCCACCAGCCCTTGACAATAAACCAACCTTTTGAAAAATCCGAACAAAGGGAAGTAAAAAAATCAGGCGCACCACGACCGCAATTTCCGGTGGTCGACCGACTGTTACAACGAAATACCGAAACAACGGCAACGGTGAAAAATGAAGAGCGCGCCGTCTCTTCAACCATGGTTTTCAATGATGCCCGGCAAAAGGCTTCGCAAATAATTGCACGTGCGGAACAGGTCGCCAGAGATATTGCCAGCAAGGGACAGAATGACGCGGAGGCGAAATCCGCACGGCTCCTCGCCGAGGCTACGGAAAAAGCGGAGCAGATAATACACAACGCCGAACGCCAGTCTGCCCAGATACTCGATAAAATAAAAACCGAAGCCGAAGCAAAGTCGACTGCAATTATTTCAGACGCCCGCCAAAAATCTGACCAGATTATCAGTATAGCGGAACTGACCGCCCGGGAACTAATGGCCCAGGAAAGCATTGTTATTAAAGCACAGGCAGAGGCGGATAAACTTAATGCAGAAGCACGCCAGAAGGCACAGGAAATCGTCCGTGAAGCCCAGGCTGCCAACCGCCAGCTGACCGCAAGGGAAAACATAATTAAAAACGCCGAAGCGGAGTCGGCCAGGCTCATCGCCGAGGCTACGGCAGAGGCCACACAAATTACCAGCGAAGCAGAAAACTCTGCCACGGAATTAATCGAAAAAGCCAAGCATGACGCTGATGTTAAAGCCGCTAAAATAGTGGCCGACGCCAAACAAAAAGCCGCCCAGATAACCGCCGATGCCGAAGAGACCATGAAAAGTATCGACGCCAAAACGCAGCTGGTTAAAGATTCTGAAGTGGAATCGACCAGACTCATCTCCGAGGCCCGCAAGAAGGCTGCGGATATCTCCAGGGAAATGAACTCTGAAGCCGCTGCGGCTATTTCTGGAATAACATCGGATGCGCAAAAGAAAGCAGAGCAGATTGTCCACGAGGCAAAGCAAACCGCCGCTGAAATTTCAGCTAAAGCGAAAAAACAGGCGGAAGGTGAGTCTTCCAGCATTATCGCCGAAGCCCGTAAAAAAGCGGAGCAATTCTCTGTTGAAGCGAAACGCGCCGCCGCTGATATATCTGCCCGCGCCAAAGCCGACGCCGAAGAAGACATATCTAAAATGCTCGCCGATACTCGCGGCAAAGCCGCCAAAATCGTCGATAAGGCGGAAAGGGATGCCGAAACGCTATCGCTCAAACTAAAAGCCGAGGCTGAAAACACCGTCAAAGAAATCATTGCCAAAGCGAAAGTCAAGGCCGATAACGATTCTGCTAAACTCATCACCGACGCTAAAAACAAAGCCGAGACGATCATAGGTGAAGCGGAACAGAACGCCCGCAAACTCGTCGACAAAGAAAAGATAACCGCTCAAGCGGAAACGGAAGCCGCCAAACTTCTTGCTGACGCAAGGAAAACCGCCGCTACGGTCCTGGGCAATGCGGAAAATACTGTCGCCGAGGCGGTAAACAAAGCTAAAGCCGAAACGGAAGCGGAGTCTGTAAAGCTCATATCAGTAACCCGGGCTAAAGCTAAGGAAATCATTAGTGACGCGGAGCGCCGAGGCAAGGAAATCGTGGCAAAGGCGGAAAGCGAAGCCGGCGATAAATGGACCAGTATCGTTAACCAGGCCACGGAAATAGCCAGCCGCACCCTGGAACTGGCCGGCGTTGAAACTAAACCCGAACCAAAACCGTCACCAAAGACAAAGAAACCCGCCGCCGCTAAAAAGTAAATCTCTGATATTTCCATCTTGTGATGGGAATGAGACATCGCCTAGCCACGTAAGGTATAGACAACTGCCCTGATGGCGCAATATAATTATAGGTAAGCATGTTCTCCGCATTCGGCCGTTTTGCCAATAAATACCGGTATTATATCCTGGCGGTCTGGCTTGTCCTCACCGCCTTTATGGTTTTCCAGGCGCCTCCACTATCGGAGGTGGGCGTAAACGACCAGAGCCAGTTTCTCCCCGAAAAGACCGAGTCCGTCTACGCGCGCAACCTCCTGAATGAAAAGTTCGGCTCCGGCTCACAGGCCACCAGCAGCGGATTAATCGTCATCTATAACGAACAGGGCCTTACCGAGCAGAACATGAATGAAGCAAAGCAGCTGCGCAGCTGGCTCATCTCCGATAATGGCCCGCCGTCGGTCAGCCGCGTGACCTCGGTATTCGATAGCGAAGCCCTGCGTTCTTCTCTCGTCAGCGCCGACGACACCACCATGATGATGTCCGTCGAGTTTTCCACCGCGGCGCTGGATGATAACGTAAAGCAGTCAATCAAGACAATCCGCCAGCAATTCCAGCTTTATCCGGAAACATCTTTCTATTTCACCGGAAGCGTGGGCTTCATTAACGACCTTTTTGCCTCTGTCCAGCGCACCATCGACAACACAACCCTGGTAACGATTATCCTGGTGATCATCCTGCTCCTTATTGTCTATCGCTCCCCTATTGCCGCCCTGGTGCCTCTGGTAGCTATCGGCGTCAGCTTCCTGGTCTCGCGCGGCATTATCGGCTTCGTAGCCCAGGCCGGGCTTGCCGTCTCCACAGTCATAGACGCCTATATGGTGGTCACTATTTTCGGCGTCGGCACCGATTACTGTCTTTTTATTATCTCCCGTTTCCGGGAAGAAACGTCTCATGCGGAAAACCACCGGGGAATCGACTTTACAATGAAACAGATCGGCCCGGTCATTGTCGCCAGCGCCGTTACCGTTATTATTGCATTCCTCTGTTTGAGCGTTTCGAGCTTCGGGATGACCAAGACCAGCGGTTATGTGCTCGCCATAGGCATCACCATTACGCTGGCCGCCGGGCTTACCCTAGTGCCGGCACTGATGTCCATCTTTGGACGCTTCCTCTTCTGGCCGACTAAAAACAAACCGAAAGCCGATGGGAAACCTGAAAAGAAGAGAAGGCTCGGCTGGGCGAAGACCGGGGAGTGGATATCCCGCCACCCGCTGTTGACGGCCGTGCCAATTATTATTGTACTGATTATCCCTTATTTCGCCATACCAGGACTCAAGCTTTCCGCCAATGTATTGACCCAGTTATCTTCCGGTGAAGAATCTACACAGGGACTGAATATAATCAGAGACCATTTCCCGGTGGGCGATTTATCGCCGCTGGTCCTGGTATTAGAGTCGAAAAACAGTAATCTGCTTGCCCCGGACTCGCTGCAGAGTATCGATGGGATAGCAGAGGATTTATCTAAAGCCAAAGACCTGTCAAGAGTGGACTATCCTTCCGTGGCCGGCAGGCAGCTTATCAGCCTCGGAGCCCAGGTGAAAAGCCTCGGCGACATGGTAACCGCGCCCGGTTTCAACTTTAATACCCTAGCCTTACTTGAGTCTCAATCCGACCAACTGCAGACTCTCCCGCTGGACTACCCCGGCGTTACTCAAAGCCCTAATTTTACTTCGTCATCGCTTTTTATCTCGCAGGTCTCGTCGCTAACCGACCAGCTTAAGACCGCGTCGCCTACGGAATTGCTTAGTCTTATCTCACAACTTCAGACTTCCATTTACGACCTCGGCGATTCTCTGACAGCCCTGGGCAAAGAATTTCAGCTGAACGGCAACACACCTTTTACCGACTGGCTTAAAGCGGTCTATTTTTCCGCCGACGGGACGGTCGCCCGGATGTACCTGATACTCGATGCCGACCCATACTCAAACGAGGCAACGCTCGCCCTGTCCGGGGTCAGGGAGGCGGTGGCCAACGCCCTCGTTGCTTCCGACCTGACTGATGTAGACCACTATGTCGGCGGGGAAACCGCCCTTCATACCGACATGGTAACCACGAGCAATAATGACCTTACTATCGTTATTATAGTTACATCAATCGGCATCCTGGCCGTAATCGTGATATTGCTACGTAGTCTGCTGGCTTCGCTTTACATGGTCGTCACCGTATTGCTTAACTACGGCGCCACGCTCGGCATCACCACCTGGATTTTCGTGGATATCCTCAAATACGAAAGCCTGATTAATATGCTGCCAGTGTTTGTCTTCGTCATGCTGGCGGCCGTTGGGGCAGACTATAATATCTTTCTTGTATCGCGTATACGCGAAGAATCCGAGAATAAATCGATTAAAGAAGCGGTGCGTATTGCTGTAGGTAATACGGGCAATGTTATTACTTCATGCGGCATTATCCTGGCCGGTACTTTCGCGACCCTGGCAAGTTCGTCTTTCCCCATGGTGCTCCAGATAGGCGTGGCGATTGCCATCGGCGTATTGATTGATACCTTCCTGGTGCGAGCACTTCTGGTGCCGTCGCTGGCGGCTTTGTTCGGACGCTGGAACTGGTGGCCGTCACCCCTGTTCCGCAAGGTGAAAAAGGACTAGCCGTACAGGCTTTAGACATCCCCGTCCTTCTTATCTGTAGTTTTTCTACTCCGATACGTGTATTTGCCCCCCGGCTTTACCAGGCGCTTATTACCCGTTCGTCCCATAATTAGTTCCCAGTCAGAAACAGCTGATACGCGCCGCACCTCAGTTATCTTACGCATTAAAAGCAATACCACTACACCCCGCAACACACCGGATATGGCAAACAGCGTGCGCAGTTGATAGCCGAAAAGCTCCGGCAGGTGCGGCGCGACATACCCGCCTATCAAAGCGCCGATACAGCAGGCTATTCCGTCTATTGCGCCGAATACGGCCAGCTGCTTGGTCCTGTTTTCCGGCTCGGAAGCGTCGTAGGCAAAATTGATGCCCGCCAGGAAAAATCCCGACCACACAAAGCCGCTGGCGGCATTAGCAGCAATCAGGTAAAAAACATTAGAACTGACCAGCCACAGTAAGGGGACAATAGGAATAATCATGGAGACGATGCGGATAATCTTGAGATTTCCGGCAGAATCCGCCCGGCGCCCCCAGAATGGGAGAAACAGCAGGCTGGAAATACTGGCGGATGAACCGATAATGACGTAGGTAATATAGCTGAAGCTCAAGTCCCGCAGCATGAAAACAGCAAAGAAAGGCGCCGAGATACAGGCGCCAAAATCGATTAGCGAAAAATAGACCATGAATCTCCCCAGGTTTGAAGACCCGATCTTTCTTATCATATCGAATAGTCCGGGGCCCTTCTCTTTGCCCTTTGCCTGCACCGGTTCATACATGCGTGACAAAAAGAAAAACGATAGCAGTCGGAAAACGGTCGCCCCGGCGAAAAGAACGGCGTATCCTGTGAAGATAGCGCCGGTGAATAGCTGCAGGATTCCACCGGCAACAAAGGAAAACACGAGTGTTATAAAGCCCGTTATTCTCCCCCGCGAGCCGAAATATCTCCCCCTTACGCGTATCGGCACCAGGTCTGCCATCATGCTGCCCCAGGCGGGGTTGCCTAAAGCCCCCAGGACAACACTTACCGTCACGAATCCCATAAGCCACCACACCGCCGATACCTGGAAGAAATACGGCACCAGCAGTATAGGTATAAACATCAGAGCGTGCATGAACACCAGGGGTAAAATTAGTCCCTTGCGGCTGCCAGCCCTCATGGACAGATCGGGCGCTGCCAGCTGGGCAATCGCCATCGTGAAGTTGGGAATGCTCGATAGCAAACCTATCTGTGTAGTAGTAGCATTCAGCTCCAGGGCCAGCGGCGTAATAAAGTTTTGCGGCAGCCCCAGCATCGCTGCATAGGCGCTGCCGTCCAGCACGCTTAACCTTAGACTCTTTCTTATTTGATATCTTTCTTGTCTGCTTTTCACTCTTTACCCTTGTCCCAGAAATAAAAAAACCTTAGGCGATTAATGCACTAAGGTATATATTACGGTAGGTTTGATTAGAAATTATCGCCTTTTATTCTTCCTTATCCTGCCCTCCCAATCATAAATTTTTTTCTCATTTTACTTTTCCTGTCCTGATCCCTAAATTAAATTCTTTAGCTACTAATTGACAACAAGTAACTATCATATCCTATATTTAGAAAAAACGCAATAGGAATGATCAAATATTTCATTCTTTATGCTCCCGCACATAATCTCCTCCCAACCCTACCGTAAAATGGAATATCGGTCTTTTTACATTCCGGACGATAAGCGGACAGTGCGACATACCCGCCGGTATGTAGGCCAGGAAACTCCTCGTCATGACATGCTTTTCACCATCCAACCACAGTTCCACCTCCCCGCCAAGGTCCTGCGGGTCCTCAAAGTTGGTCCCGAAAAATGTAACCACTTCCGTAAAATCGTGGGTATGCGCCTGGGCGGCCGGCTCCTCCGAGGAGCATTCCGGCCATATCCACACGCACTCGGAATAGAAAGCCCCGGGGATAACGTCTCCGTCCAGCCACATCACGTGCGTGGGCGTAACCGGCTTGCCGACGGATGGTCTTCCCGCCCATTTCTTCTCGCCGGGAAACAGCCTGTCCGCTTTTATGTCCGTCACTATATATTTGCTGGTCTTTAATTCCGCCATTTCAGCTTTCTCCTTTTAATGTCTATTATCGTAAAAAAGGTCCTGCCGTTCAAGCCCTGGGGTCCAGCGCCACCTGGAAATATAGTACTATGCCTGCGGTTATAATCAATAACATTATCGGTATGCTTAACTTTTTCGGCAGCCTGGCAATAATCAGGGCGCTGATAATCGCCACAGGGAAAAGCCCGGGCAGGTAATAGCGGGAGTACCTGAAGAACGAGCTGGCACCTGAAAGATATTCCGCAGTAAACTCATACATCATATAAAGCAGGTAGACGCTTAAAAACCAGCCTATCAGCACCAGCAGCGTCCCCCACGGCAGTTCGTGGCGCAGGCTCGACCACTTTCCCGCCTGATTTTCCTTTTTATGGAAGAACTTGAAATACAGCACCGCGCCTATGCCCGGTATGCCGATAATCAGCAGCGGAAATCCCTCTATTAAAGGTTGAGGTACGCTTTTCAGGTTATCGATGATTATTTTCCACGGCAGCGACTGCCCGTCCGCCGTGACCTGCCCGAGGTACTGGTAAGCAAAGTTAACCGGGAAGGGGGTGTAATTATAGCCGTAGTCCAGCGGCGACCCGAAAACATAGCTGTTATATACCATCAACGCCGACATTGCTATACCAGCTCCCGCCGCTACCGATGGTAATTCCCAGGCTAATTTAGCTCTTTCTCCTTTAAAGAGTGCGACGCCGCGTGTAATCGCAAAATGCAAAGCCAGCACAATAGCTACGAGAAGATTGGATTGACGCGTCACCACGGACCAGCCTATCAGCAGGAAGGCTATAAACAGCATCAGGCTGCCGTTCATCGGACGGTATTTATCCCTGGCCAGGTGGTAGTAAAAATAAAGCCCGCCGCCCATCACCAGGAAAGCCAGCGAGGCGAAGGTATCCATATAAGCACGATTGAACATTATCAGCCCGATGGGCGCAAACAGCATTAATAGCGAGCCGATGCAGGCTGTTTCTTCATCACGCAGTCGCTTCAGCAGGAGAAACATGACGATAACCATACCCGCCGACAGCAGCACGTTCCCCCAGCGCGGTATGCCCATCCACTCGAAGGGGACGAGATAAAAAATATAGCCCGGCGCCTTCTCCACCACCCATTTATTATCGCCGACCTTGACATACTGCATCAGTATGCCGCCCTGCTGCCTGGCTTCTCTCACCTGCAGATTATGCAGATGGTCGTCGATTACCAGCTTGCCTTCAGAGAAGTTTTTGACTGCGTAGTAATAAGCCCAGGGAGAAGCCCCGCTCATCTGTGCCGGAACGACCATAACCAGGATTACAGCTAATAGCAGGCACAGCGCCGTGATGACACGGTAGACGTTAATATGCCGTAGAATACCGGATTTTACCGTCATTGATTATTCCGCTATAACCCCGGTGTTGCATTAAATAAAAAGGTAAGCATGAAAGCGTATTGTCCGCTTTTTTACAGCATTTTCAGTTGGAGATAATCTATTAAAAACCGTAGAACTTTGCTATCTCATCGAGCGGCTCACGGTCGCGGTAATCTTTATTAACCGGGTCTTCCCAGTCCGGATAGCCAATAGCGATGCCCAGAGCGATAAGCTTATCTTCAGATATGCCAAGTTCCTTCCTTATTATATCGGGATATACAACCGCCATTGCCTGGGCGATTGTTCCCAGTCCGTAGTTCGTCGCCAACAGCATGATGTTCTGCACCGCGGAGCCGGAATCATAGAGCGCCCAAGTATTGACGCCTTTTTCCTGATAAACCAGGTTTTTACCTACCAGTAAATAAATACAGACCGGAGCGCCGTAATGACGGAAGTTGTTCATAAAACGTTTTTCCATCTCTTCAGGCGTCGCCTGGCTGGTGCGTCCCCTCATTTCTTTAACCTGCATTTTTTTGATGCGGGACATATAAGGCTCGGGGAACTCACCGGGTCGAGCGACCTCCGACTCTGAATTCCGCATCGGCTCCATACCTCTCTTTACAAAGCCGTCCTGTATCGCCTTGAGCTTCTTGCCGGTGGCTACGGCGAACTCCCACGGCTGGGTGTTAGCCCATGACGGCGCCCTTAAAGCCTGCTCGATTATCTTCTTAAGCAAATCCAGCTTCACGGGGTCGGGCTTGAAAGCCCGTATGCTTTTTCTTTGTTTGATGGCTTCGATGACATCCATGTAAACCCGTTCCTCCTTAGTATTCTCTAAAATATATTTTTAGCGGGATTATTCGTTTTTATCGGTTTCTGTTTTTTTTATCCTTTTCCGTACCGTTTTCTTGACCTCTGCCTCTTCCTCCTTTTTCTTCCCGAATCTCGGCCAAGCCGGCGTGAGAATGGCGGCATACAGATTGGGCAGCGGGGTCTTTTCCAGCAGCAGCACCAGTATAGACGTAAAAATAATACTGAAAACGATGATGCCGTAGGTTATATTCTTTATTATATCACCGCCGATAATTCCCTGCTGCATGGGTATGCTTGCCAGCACTACCGCCGCCAGTCCCTTGGGCACCATTACCGCCATGACGGACAGGTCCTTCTTCGGTATTGCTTTCCTGATGGATACCTTGACCGCAGGTATGCGCAGGGCAAAAGCCACCAGGGTAAATATAAGCGCCAGGATGATAAACCAGCTGGTGATAAGCTCGAGTGAAATCCCCAAGTATATGAAGAAGAACGTTTTCAGCAGGAAGGCAACCTCGCTGAAGAACACCTTTTCCGTTTCGTTGAGCCCGACGGGCTCCTTCATCGTCGATGTCTTAAAAATGGGGATGCGTATCGTCTCGATATTGCCTATCGTCACTCCGAAAGCCAGCGCGGCGATAGGCCCGCTGAAACCCAGGATTTCCACCACACCGTAGATAATAAAGACGAATGCTGGCGTGGTAAAAATAGCATTTTTTAAGATATGTATCTTGTTCAGCAGGACCGACCATACAAGGGCGCCGACGATTCCGAATATCAGGGCGACGACGAACGATGCTATCAGCTTGCCGGAAACCGAAGCGAACTCAAACGTGCCGGCGGTATATGCCTGCACCAGCGCTACGGTAATGACGATGCTTAGCACATCGTTAACGGTAGACTCTACTGAAAGCAGCGTCTGTGTTTCCTCTTTAACCTTGAGCTGTTTGACCAGCGGTATTACCACCGCCTCGGATGTAGAGCCGACCACTGCCCCCAGGATAAACGCCGGCAGTACCTCGAGGTCCGTCAGCCAGATTGCCAGACCCGACACCACGAACATCGTCAGGAAGAAGCTCAAGGGCGCCAGCACCATCGCCCCGCCCAGCGCGGAGCGCAACATACCCAGTTTTAAAGCAATGCCGCTCTCAAAGAGGATAATAATCAGTGTAATTGTGGTAAAGACCGGCCCTATCGACCCGAATTCCGCCGGCGACACCAGCCCCAGCACCGGCCCCACGCAAATGCCGATGATTATCAGTAAAAGGACATCCGGTATTCTCGTCCGGCTAAAGATACTGGAAAAAAGGTGCGCCAGAAATACCAGGATGCCTACAAATGCAATTACCTGGGCGACGGTCTCCATTAAAAAATACTCCGCTATCGTCTTGCACTAGCGTATTGGTGTATCTTGAGCATTATGTCACCGCACGCCTGAAACTTCAAGTTTTAGCCCGCCAGTAAACAGCCATTTGAAGAAATCGCCTCTAATAGACTATAATATCCCCACTGTAAGATTTTCTAAACCCGCGCTTTGCCTTAATTTTAACCGCCCGGAGGCCGCATGAAAATAGATATTTATTCCCATATCATGCCTAAAAAATATACCGAACTATTCGCCAGGAAAAATAAAGCCATCGAGCAGCGCGTCGAATACCGCAGCGTCGCCGTGACCGACCTTGAGGTCCGCCTCCGGTTGATGAACCGCTATCCTGATGTCCTGCAGGTATTGACCGTGGCTAATATACCCCTGGAAACCTTCGCCGAGACCGCTGACGCTATAGAACTGGCAAAAATCGCCAACGAAGAGCTTGCCGGGCTGGTGGACAGGTATCCGGATAAATTCGTCGCCGGCGTAGCCTGCCTGCCCATGAACGATATCGACGCCGCCCTTGCTGAAGCCGATAGGGCTATCACGAAACTGGGACTCAAAGGCGTGCAAATTTACAGTCGCATCAACGGCGAGCCGCTGGATAATCCCAAATTCAAACCCCTCTGGGAGAAAATGGCGAAATACGACCTCCCCATCTGGATTCACCCCGCCACTTATGATAAGCTGGATAACGATATCGGCCTATTCAGCTGGCCGTTTGAAACATCCTCCGCTATGTTCCGCCTTGTAACCGCCGGTGTCTTTAACGACCACCCCAACCTTAAGTTCATCGTACACCACTGCGGCGCCATGGTGCCCTACTTTCAAAAACGCATCAAGTGGGTCCTGTCTCTCGTTCCCAACCTCTACCCCGATATCAAGCACCCTGAAGAACACTTCCGCAAGTTCTACACGGATACCGCCGTTTACGGAAATACCCCTTCCCTCATGTGCGGGTACGATTTCTACGGCCCTGACCATATTCTCTACGGCACGGACTTCCCGCTGGGTCCCAAGTTCGGGCTTACAGGAGAGACGATGGAATCTATCCAGCGTATGGCCATAACCGAGTCAGAAAAGGAGAAGATATTGTTCCGCAACGCCGCCGACCTACTGATGATAGCTCATTAGGCGCCATATTTTTATAATTTTTTTAGAGTATGACCAATGGGGGATTCCGGTTCTTCTTTTTGTTACTTTTTTCTCTTGACATGAGCTATGTTTAGTGTTAGAAATAATCCGTGATAATTTTGTTACGAGATTTTATCACTCTTTCCAGATAATTGTATTATAATAGATATTAACGCCATGAGAGATTCACAGAAAACACGCAAACAGCTTATCAGTGAACTGAATGAAGCCCGCCGGCAGCTTGAAATACTGGCAGCCGCTGAAGTAGAGCGTAAAAAGGCCGGGCAGGACTTAAAACAATCGGAAGAGAAGTTTTATAAAGCCTTCCTTTCCAGCCCCGATATGATTATCATCTCCTCTATAAAAGACGGAAAATATCTCGAGGTCAATGACAGCTTTGTCCGCAATACCGGCTACAGCCGCGAGGAGCTGATCGGGCATACCGTGGAAGAATTCAACCTCTTCGCCAGTGCTGAAGACCAGGAGCGGATGATGCGCGCTTTGCAGAAAAACGGCAGCCTGAAAAGCGGCGAATATAATTTCCGCACCAGGTCCGGTGAAATCCGCACGTGGCTATGTTCGGCGGAAGTTATCAATATAAACGATGACCCCTGTACTATCGCCGTAGCTACAGATATCACCGAACTCCGTAAAGTGGAACAGGCTTTAACCGAATCGGAGAGCAAACTGGCCATGGCTTTCCGCTCCAGCCCACAGTCTATCGTCATCACCACTATTAAAAACGGGAAATTTATTGAAGTTAATGACAGTTTCACCCGTATAACCGGATATACCCGCGACGATCTCATCGGTCATACCTCTGAAGAGATGAAAACATGGGTCAATCCCTCCGAACGTAAAAGAGTCATGGAAACAATTGAAAAAAAGGGGCGGATTAACAATAAAGAACTGCAATTCTATACCAAATCTGGCGAACTGCAAAACATACTGTTTTCCGCTGAAAAAATCAATATCGGCGGCGAAGAATGCATCATTTCCTCGTCAACCGACGTTACCGAGCGAAAACAGATAGAGCAGGCGCTACGCGATTCTGAAGAAAAGTTTTCCAAGGCTTTCCGCGCCAGTCCGGAAGTAATCAGCATTACCAGGCTCGAGGATGGTGTGTTCAAGGAAATCAACGAGAGCTTTAGTCGCGTAATCGGCTATTCACGTGAAGAAGTGATTGGCCGCAGTGCAATAGACCTGGGCCTTTGGTTAAATATCAGCGACCGCGGACGTATGGTTGAACAGATGAAAAAGCACGGCCGTGTGAGTAATAAAGAATACTCCTTACGCACTAAATCCGGTGAAATACGAACCATGCTTTTCTCTGCCGACAAGATAGAACTTGAAGGCGACCCCTGCCTCCTGGCGGTAACCAATGATATTACCGACTATAAACGTATCGAGGCGCAGGCACTTGAGGCCGATAACTTGAGACAGGTCGATAAACTCCGCACGGAGCTCCTGGCTAATGTCTCTCATGAACTCCGCACCCCCCTCGCCAGCATTAAAGGCTTCGCCACGATGCTCATGGATTATGACAAAAGACTCACCCCCCAGGAAAAACGGGAGTACCTGGAGACCATCGACAAAAATTCCGACCGCCTGGTGGAGTTAATCGAGCAGCTGCTGGAGATGTCCCGCCTGGGCGTCGGCATGCTTTCCATTAAAAAAGCGCCCGCGGATATTATTACCCTTTGCCAGACCGTTATCGCTGAAGCCCGCGTCAGGGCATCGGCCCATATTTTTACGTCAGACCTGCCGACGAAGCTGCCAATAATCAATATCGATGGCAGGCGTATCCGACAGGTGCTGGATAACGTTATTGATAACGCAGTTAAATATTCAAACCCCGGTACGGAAATAACTTTATCCGTCCATAAAGCTAATAATGAAATACTCTTTACCGTGACCGACCGCGGTGCGGGTATACCAAAAAGCGACCTGCCACGATTATTTCAGCGGCAGTTCCATTCTACGCGGGGACAAAAAAGCGGCGTTGCCGGCGCCGGGCTGGGATTATCCATCTGCAAGGGACTGATTGAAGCGCACGGCGGTAAAATCTGGATTGAAAGCGAAGAAGGTGTGGGGACTAAATGCTTCTTTACTCTCCCGATTGAAAGTAAACTAATAAAAAAAAAGATAGCGAATATAGAAGAAGATACTATCCTCGTTATTAAAAAGAAACCGGTATCCGCACCCAGAGAGCCAATAGACTCACCTTAAAACTTGCCCGCCAGCGTCTCGTAGGTGTCGGCTAGCGCCTGCGGTATCACCTTGACTTCCCCCAGTACGGGC
>MGMR01000115.1:687-8042 GCA_001796495.1 Chloroflexi bacterium RBG_13_51_18 | reverse complement strand
TATTGTAAAGCATGGCGCCATCGTCAGGATGACCGCCGACGATATTTTTAATGCTATTGAAGACAATGCCCGTGACGGCGTGGACTTTATTACCGTGCACTGCGGGGTTACCCGGTCAGCAATCGCCCGTCTCAAGCAGCAGGGCAGGGTTACGGATGTGGTTTCCCGCGGCGGTGCTTTCCTGGTAGGCTGGATGCTCCACAACGATTGTGAAAATCCCCTCTATGAGCAGTACGACCGTCTGCTGGATATCGCCCGCGAATATGATGTCACCTTGAGCCTCGGCGACGGTATGCGACCCGGCAGTCTGGCGGATGCCACCGACCGCACTCAAGTCGACGAATTGCTAACGCTGGGAGAGCTGGTGCAGCGGGCGCAGGAGGCCGGCGTCCAGGTGATGGTGGAAGGCCCGGGGCACGTGCCCCTCGACCAGATTGAAACGAATGTCAGATTACAAAAAGCTGTCTGTAAGGGCGCCCCGTTCTATGTATTAGGCCCGCTGGTGACCGATATCGCTGCCGGGTACGACCATATTACCGCTGCTATCGGCGGGGCTTTGGCCGCCATGCACGGCGCCGATTTCCTCTGCTACGTAACCCCCTCCGAGCACCTGGCTATTCCTGATATCGATGACGTCCGTGAAGGAGTTATCGTTTCCCGCATTGCCGCCCATGCCGCCGATATTGCTAAAGGTGTGCCCGGCGCGGCGGAAAGAGACCGGCAGATGTCTCAAGCGCGTAAAAAACTCGACTGGGAAGAACAGGCGAAGCTGGCCCTCGACCCGGAAAAGTTTAAAAGGGTCCACCAGCTTCGCTCTACAAAGGGGTCGGCCTGCAGCATGTGCGGAGATTATTGCGCTATGGAGCTAGTAGGGAAGTACCTGGGCGTTAATGCCACCAGGTGCTAAAGTCGGTTTGCTTCTTTGTTACGCAGGTATATTACCCAGTACACCAGGGCTACGAAGAAAACGCCGCCTATCATATTCCCGATTGTCACCGGTATCAGGTTATTCACAAAGAACGTGCCCCATGTTATATTGTCATAGCTGGCGGCGGTCGTTCCTATACCCTGCCAGAAAGCGTCGGGCGCGCCTGCTTTTATGAGGATTGCATAGGGAATAAAGTACATATTCGCTACGCAGTGTTCGAAACCGGCAGCCACAAACCCGGTGATGGGGAAGATAATCGCCGCCACTCTGCCCAGCACCGTGCGGGCGCTATAGGTAAGCCAGACAGCCATGCATACCATGGCGTTACAGAGGATTCCCAGTATTATCGCCTGCCCGAAACCCAGCTCTACCTTTGTCTGGGCTATATTTAAAGCGGTCTGCCCCACCCCTCCCCCGGCCATTTCATAATGCATTCCCCAGAAAACTACCAGCGCCGTCGCCACCGCCCCGCACAGATTTCCCAGGTAGACTATTCCCCAGTTCCGCACTACCCGCCAGGTGGAAAGCTTACGGCTCGCCCAGGCCATGATAATCAGGTTGTTGCCGGTAAACAGTTCCGCGCCGCCCACCAATATCAGTACCAGCCCCAGGCTGAATGCCAGACCGCCGATTACCCGGCTAAGCCCCCAGGAAATTTCCACGCCCCCTGTTGTCTGCGATACGGTAAAGAAAATGGAGCCCAGGGCGATGAAAGCCCCCGCCAGTATCGCCAGCGCGAACGTGCTTGTAAAATCGAGATGGGCTTTTTTGATGCCTATTTCCTGCGCCTTGCTGGCCATGTCCGCCGGCAGCAGCTCGTCAAATGTGCTTGCGCTGTTATAATCGTTATTATTGTTCGGCTCTACCATATTTCCCTCGGTCACATTGATTATATTATGTTCGGTATGTTCATACAATGTAGTATAGTCATAAGACTTTTACCATATCTCGCTGTTCTCTGACTCTCGATGTCGCCAGGGTTTTCTTGGTTGACATTTAATGCCATAGTAGTAGAATAGATGTAATATGAAGCTCTTCGGCTCTTCCGGCATGCGCGCCCTTTTCAATAAAGAACTTCTCGCCACTGCTTTCAGAGTGGGGCTGGCTGTTGGCAGGAATTACCCTAATATCATTATCGCCGGGGACACCCGTACCTCCGGCGACGCGATGAAGCATGCTGTTATTTCCGGATTGCTGGCGTCCGGGGCCTATTGTCAGGATGCCGGTGTAGCGCCTACCCCCACCCTTGCCTACGCCGCCCGTGAATTCGATGCCGGCGTAATGATTACTGCTTCACACAATCCTCCCGAATATAACGGCATCAAGTTGTTTAACCCGGACGGTTCTTCCTTTAATTCTGCACAACAAGAGATGGTAGAGGGCATGGTCCTCGCTGAATCATATGACGTTGCCGACTGGGAAAAGACCGGGCGCAGCGGCGTTTTCCAGGGGGCTATTGAAAATCATGTGAAGGCTATTTTGTCCAACTTTCCATCACATCTTAATATAAGGGTAGTTGTGGATGCCGGGGGCGGCGCCGCATCTGAAGTGACCCCCCGTCTCCTTGAAGAGCTGGGCTGTAAAGTGGTGACACTGAACTGTCGACCCGATGGCTTTTTCCCCCGCGGCAGCGAGCCTGTTGCATCTAACCTGAAAGAATTATGCAACTCGGTTAAAGAGTCTGGTGCCGCTGTAGGGATAGCTCATGACGGCGATGCCGACCGCATGATGGCGGTGGATGAAAAAGGGCTGTTTATTTCCGGCGACGTTATGCTGGCAATCCTGGCAAAAGCTGTTGGCGCCAGGGATATGGTGACCACGCTGGATGCCTCCATGGCTATCGATGATATGGGACTGAATATACGGCGCACAAAAATCGGTGACACCTTTGTCTCCGAAGAGTTGAAAAAAGGCGGCGATTTCGGCGGTGAGACCTCCGGCGCCTGGATTTTCCCCGCTATTTCTCTATGCCCAGATGGTATTTATGCCGCGGCGCAGATTGCCGCTCTGGCTGCTGAAAACAAGCTCTCGGAGCTGGCCGATGCCGTGCCGGTTTATCCATTGTTTCGCGGCAGCATTAGTAGTAAAGGATTGGAAATGCGGCGCCTTCAGGCTGATTTATTGTCGCTCAAGCCTGTTTCTGTCGGTAATGCCGACGGGATTAAGCTGGATTTTAACGACGGCTGGCTGCTGGTCCGTCCATCCGGCACCGAACCGAAGATAAGGATAACCGCGGAGGCGAAGACCGAGCTCCGCGCACGCGAGCTTTTTGATGCCTGTCTCGGCGTTATTGAAAAATCTGCAGATAGCGGAGTAAAAGCGAATTGAAAGCGGTTATTATGGCGGCTGGCGAAGGCCAGCGAATGCGCCCCCTGACAGCCACCAGGCCCAAGGTGATGTTGCCTGTCGTCGGCACACCTATACTGGAGCATCTCCTAAATGAGGTGAGAGCGGCCGGCATATCCGACTTTGTTTTTATCGTCGGCTATTGTGATAAGCAGGTGCGCAGCTACTTCGGCTCTGGTGAAAAATGGGGAGTAAAAATCGTATATTCCGAGCAGCGTAAACAGCTCGGTACGGCTGATGCCATCCGTATGGTGTCCGATGTCGTAGACGGTAATTTCCTGGTCATCAACGGTGATGTCGTGGTTGACCGCGCAGATGTCAAGAAATTATTGAGGAACACGTGCAACACTATGAGTGTTTTTGAGGTAAAAGACCCGGGTGGTCTTGGCATCGTAGAGTTGTCCGGCAATAAAGTGGTCGGTATTTATGAAAAATCGCGGCGGCCGCCGTCCCTGATGGCCAATGCCGGTTTATACCTGTTCACTCCGGAAGTGTTTGACGCTATCTCTAAGACGGAGAAGTCACCGCGCGGCGAGTATGAACTCACCGATTCGCTAAAGATATTAATGGTCGGAGAAGGTGGGCTCGGTTATATTAAATTGAAGTCGTGGCTTGATTTAAGCTATCCATGGGATTTGCTGCGTGTTAACGAGTCCATGATGGCGTCGTTGAAAGCGCAGAACCTCGGCCGGGTGGAAGAAAACGTGTTCTTGAAGGGCGCTGTCGTTATCGGCAGGAACACCGTCATAAAATCCGGCGTCTATATCGAAGGGCCGGTCATCATCGGCGATGATTGCCGCATCGGCCCGAATTGTTTTATACGCTCCTCCACTACAATCGGCAATGACTGCCATATCGGCGCTTCCGTCGAGGTAAAGAACTCCATTATTATGAACGGCACTGACGTGCCTCATCTCAACTATATCGGTGATAGCGTTATCGGCGAGGGCTGCAATTTCGGCGCCGGCACCAAGGTTGCCAATCTAAGACTCGACGAGCAAAATATCCATGTGGGCGGCGTTGATACCGGGCGCCGCAAACTGGGGGCTATCATCGGCGATAATGTCAAGACCGGGATTAATTCTTCCATCAACGTCGGCGCTGTTATCGGCAATAACGCCTTTATCGGGCCGGGCGTGGTGGCCCGGGGGAATATCTTGCCCAATACAAAGCTGTTTTAAGGGGTGGTCTATGAAACAGGCAGTAATTTTAGCGGCGGGGGAGGGGCAGAGGCTAAGACCCTTTACCGTCAACCGACCGAAGACGATGATTACCATCGCTGATAAGCCCATACTGCAATTCGTCATCGAGTCTTTGGCCCAGAACGGCATCCGCGATATTATTTTAGTGGTCGGCTACCGCAAGGAGCAGGTATACGACTACATGGGTTCCGGAGATGATTTTGGTGTCAAGATAACCTATGTCACGCAGGCGCAGCAGCTGGGCACCGCCCATGCGCTTTCGCTGGTCAGGGATGCCGTTGGAGACGAATTCCTGGTTTTGCCCGGTGACAACCTCATCGAGGCTCATACCATCGCCGATTTTTCGGCTATTGAACCAGATGCCGTATTAGTAAAAAGAGTAAGCGACCCGGAAAGATACGGTGTCGTCGATACCGAAGGTAATGAAGTAAAAGGGATTGTGGAGAAGCCTGAAGAGGCCGGGAGTAATCTGGTTAATACGGGCATCTATGCCTTTACCAGGAATGTCTTCGATTATATTGAATCTGAGCTTGATATCCCGAGCGTATTGAACAACATGATTGCGGCCGGCTGTTCTATCAAAGCCCTGGAGACCAGCGGCACCTGGCTCGATGTGATATATCCGTGGGATGTTATCAGCCTTAACAACGCTATTCTCCAGAACATTGAGGTGGGGTTGGGCGGCACCATCGAGGACGGCGTGACTTTACAGGGAAAGGTTATCGTGGGCGAAGGCACGGTCGTTCGCGCCGGCTCCTGTATTTACGGCCCTGCGGTCATCGGCAGCGGCTGTGATATCGGGCCTCATGCCTGCGTCATGCCCTCCACAAGCATCGGCGATAATGTGGTTATTTCCTCGTTTACGCAGATTAAAAACAGCGTTATCGGCAACGACGTCAACCTGGGCCCCGGCTGTTTTATCAGCGACTCCGTTATCGATAAAGGTTGTGTGATCAAGGGGCGTTTTACCGCGCTCGGCGGCCCCAGCGAGGTCAGGGTCAATAATGAAAGCCCCTCGATAAACGTCGGCGTTATCATGGGTGAGGACTGCCGGGTCGAGAGCAATGTCACCGTGCAGCCGGGGGCTATCGTGGGTAATTACTGCCAGATTCAGCTTATGAAACTTATAAGCGGTCGTTTGCCCGACCGCAGCTTGGTATATTAGCTGATATTAAAAAAGGAATTAAGATAAATTGTGCGGCATCGTCGGCTATATCGGAGATAAAAAAGCCCAGCCTATTTTGCTGAATGCTTTAGGCAAATTGGAATACCGCGGCTATGATTCCTGCGGTATCGCCATTGCCAACAAAAACATCGAGGTCTATAAAGACGTCGTCCGTGTCAAGGCGCTGACCAGGACACTCGAACCTCATAACGGCAGGACGGGTATCGGCCATACGCGCTGGGCAACCCACGGCGAGCCGTCTAAAATCAATGCCCACCCCCATTGCGACTGTTCCGGGAAGATTGCCGTTGTCCATAACGGTACGATAAATAACTTTTCTCAATTGCGGGAGCAGCTTACTAAAGAGGGGCATGTCCTGGTTTCGGAAACGGATACCGAGGTTATACCCCACCTTATTGAAAAGTTTTATGACGGCGATTTTGAAAAAGCGGTAGAGATGGCGATAGCGGAAATCGACGGCGCTTATACCATGATTGCCATTATGGCCGGCGAGCCCCGTTTAGTCGCCGCCCGCAAAGACAGCCCCCTCATCGTCGGCGTCGGCGACCGCGAGAACTTCCTTGCCTCGGACGTTCCGGCGCTGCTGGACTACACCAGCCGGGTCATCTATCTGGAAGACGGTGATATCGCCGTCGTGACCGCTAGCGACGTTAAAGTAAAGCAAAACGGCGCCGTTATCGACCGTGAAGTGCATAAAGTCTCCTGGAGCATGGAAGACGCCCAGAAGGGCGGTTATGAGCACTTTATGCTTAAGGAAATCCACGAGCAGCCAAAGGTCATCCGCGATACCCTTACCGAGTATATCTCGGCAGGGGAACCGGCGGCTGACCTTACCGGCACAGGGGGCGGCGGCCTGGAGAATATGATTATCCTGGCCTGCGGCACTTCATATCACGCCGGCATGGTAGGCAAGTACATCATTGAGAGGATGGTCGATGTTCCGGTGAGGATTGAACTGGCCGACGAATTCAGCCTTGTCGGCCAATCTTCTGCGGTGAACCAGGCTATCGTTATCACCCAGTCCGGCGAGACTCTCGATGTACTGAATGCCATAAAACGACTCAAGGCAAAGGGCAGCCGCGTTATCGCTATCACCAATGTTGTCGGCAGCAGCGTTACCCGCGCGGCCGACAGGACGCTTTATACCCGCGCCGGACCGGAAATATGCGTGGCCGCCACCAAGACCTTCGTTGCCCAGCTAATAGCTTTATACTGGCTGGCTTTGCCCTATGCCAATGTGGATGCTGCACGACTTGATGAGCTTGTCCTGGAGCTGCGGCAACTGCCGGCAAAAGTCCAGCAGGTCCTGGATAATGAAAACGGGATTGCCGATTTAGCTAAAAAACTGGCGACCTTTGATAACGTCTTCTATATTGGCAAGGGCATCAATTACCCCGTGGCTTTGGAAGGCGCCCTCAAGCTCAAGGAAATTTCCTATATCCATGCCGAGGGCTATGCCGCCGGTGAATTGAAGCACGGCCCCTTCTCTTTACTCGGCGAAAAACACCCGGTGGTTGCCGTAGTGACGCAGGACAATACCTACGACCCTATAGTCACCAGCATCAAGGAAATCAAAGCCAGGCGCTCGCCGGTTATTGCCCTGACAAATGAAGACGATAGCATCATGCCGGACCTGGCGGACTCTGTGATAACGGTACCCAGCGTCGACCCTTTGTTTTCGCCGGTGGTCAAC
>MGMR01000115.1:0-535 GCA_001796495.1 Chloroflexi bacterium RBG_13_51_18 | reverse complement strand
AGGTTTTATGTTTCTTCCGATATGGTAAAATCTAATTAGATATGGCTATTAAAAACATCGCTACCAACAAAAAGGCTTATCACAACTATTTTATCGGCGACAGCATCGAGGCCGGCATCGCTCTGACCGGCTCGGAAATAAAGTCGGTGCGGCAGGGCAAGGTGAGTCTTGGCGATGCTTACGTGCGACCCGAGCGCGGTGAGTTGTGGCTTTATAACGCCCACATCGCCCGCTACGAAGCGTCAAGCTATTTGAGCCACGAGCCCACCCGGCCCCGCAAGCTGCTTTTACATAAGAAAGAGATACGCAATCTTTCTGGCAAAATTGCGGAGAAGGGCTTAACGCTGGTGGCGACGAAAATGTATATCAAGGGCAGCATCGCTAAAGTGGCTATCGCCCTGGCAAAAGGCAAGAAGCTTTATGATAAGCGGGAGGCTATCAGCCGCCGCGAGGTTGACAGGGAGCTAGCCAGGACGATGAAAACGCGTTAGAATATAAATAGAGACTGTAATAAATGGGGACGCGTGGTTTCGAC
>MGMR01000114.1:5377-5499 GCA_001796495.1 Chloroflexi bacterium RBG_13_51_18 | reverse complement strand
AGATCCTGTAGACTAGTCCCTTTGTTATTATATTTCACCTTCCATTGCGGTCGGCCTATTTAATATATTGCTTAGTTTACTGGTCGCTCTCAGCTTTGCTCCAGCTTCAAGGCTTTGACCAA
>MGMR01000114.1:0-5341 GCA_001796495.1 Chloroflexi bacterium RBG_13_51_18 | reverse complement strand
GGATTTGAACCGCCGACCAAGGGCTTATGAGTCCCCTGCTCTACCACTGAGCTACGCTACCAACCAGAGAAAATATAGCATTACTTGAAGCTAGATGTCAATGCCGGGCGATGATGTGGATGCTTACAGCTTTTACGGTACCGTAGACCTGCGTGCCCTTTTTCAATCCCATCTCTTCAGCCGACTTTTTAGTAACCAGTGCTACCAGCGGAAAACCACAGTCGATCTCTATACGGCAGAGGGGCCCGCTGAATGCCGTCCAGCTTATCATCCCGGCCAGTGAATTGCGGGCGCTGCTTGGCATCCGGGCAAGAGCTACGGTAACGTCTTCGGGACGGATGCAGACCGATACCTTTTCCCCGACGCCGAATTCTGTAATCGCCTCAATCGTCTTGCCGTGCACATTTATAGCGGCCATATTGCCTTCGTTTGATACCACCACGCCATCGATGATATTTTCCATACCAACGAATTCAGCTACCTCGCGATTCCTGGGGGATGCAAAAATCTCATGGGCGTTGCCGGTTTGTACAATCTCACCATCTATAAACACGCTGATTTTATCTGCCAGGCGCTGGCCTTGCTCCATATCATGAGTAGCCATTATCACGGTAATAGCGCTTTGTTTAATGATTTTCCTTATAAGATCTTCAATCCTGGCAGCAGAAACGGGGTCGAGGTTGGCGGAAGGTTCATCCAGTAACAGTATCTCCGGATTGATGGCGATTGCACGGGCGATGGCGACCCTCTGCATTTCACCGCCGGAAAGTGTACGGGCGTTTCTCTTGCTGTATTTCCCCAGATCCACGGTTTCCAGGATACCGCATACTCTTTCGTGAATCTGGTTTCTATTAAAGCCGCGCCATTTCAGGCCATAAGCCACATTATCATACACACTTAAATTAAAGACGACCGGCTTTTGCAGCACGAAAGCCATCCGGCGGCGCGTTTCAAGCTTTGTCTTTTCAGACATAGAAACATCAACACCATTAATTAATAGTTTACCTGTATTTGGCCTGTCCAGCATATCAATCAATCGTAAAAGTGTTGTCTTGCCGGCGCCTGTGGGGCCTATTAAAGCATGGACTTCACCCCGTTCGACCGTCAGATTGACGCCCTTGAGGATGTCTCGTCCTTCCCGTCTTTGCCCCAGATTAATAGTTTCAATAAATGCCATTATTGTCTCTGCTGTATCCTGTTCATTACTATATTAACCACCAGCGCGATGAAAATCAGTATTATACCCAGCGCTAATGATAACTCGATATCACCCTTGGAAGTTTCCAGTGAAATAGCGGTGGTCAGCACGCGGGTGAATCCCCTGATATTGCCGCCGACCATTAATGCGAGCCCTACCTCGGAAATAGCCCGGCCGAAAGCCAGTATCACGGCCGCCGTTACCGCAAACCTGGCTTCTCTAATGATAGCTGTTGCCGTTTGCCAGTTGCTGGCCCCGAGCGAGCGGGCTGTATCTGTAATAGTCTTATCGACCCCGTTTAAACCGGTGATAGTTAACCCGGTGAGTATCGGCAACACTAAAATAACCTGTCCGATTACCATTACCGTTGGGGTGAATAATATATCAAGTCCGCCCAGCGGTCCCTTGTTGGAAAATAGAATAAAGACAAACAGCCCCACGGTAACGGTAGGAACACTGTAGAAAGTCTGAATAATACTGATTAAAACCCTTTTGCCCCGAAAGTTATTGAAATGAATAAGGCTGCCCAACGGCAAGCAGATAATTGAGGCAATGAGAACGGAAGTCACCGCAACCCTTATTGAAAGCCAGGCAACCTGCATGACCTCCGGGTCGAAGGTGAATATCAACTGTAAAGCTTTAACCAGGCCGTTCCATATTTCTTCCAATGTTCCTGCTCCTGGTAATAATAATACGTGGAGTTAGAGAGTAATATAATTACTACGTTTATCGGGTATATTCCGGAACCGGCACCGTATAAGCCTCAACGGGCGGGAAGCCAGGCAGATTGGCACTGCCATCCTCCTGACCCCGCGCGATGGGATTAAAAAGCGAACGCCCATATTCGGCTTCGCCGTAGGTAGCCAGGACACTCTGAACTTCTTCAGACATCAGCCAGTTGATGAACTTGTTGGCTATATCAATTTTTGCGCCCGAATTCTTTTCCGGATTGATAGCTATAGCCGCGTATACATTGAGGAATATCGCGTCCTGCTCAACCAGAGTGGTGATATTGAGGGGATTTTTAAGGTTGTAGGAGAGAAAAGTGGAAATATCCGCCAGTACATAGGCGCCCATTTCGTTTGCCATCAGCAGGGTTGGGCCCATGCCCTTGCCGGCTTCAACGTACCAATCACCGGAACCCTGTATATCTTCGTAATTAAAACCAGCAGATTTCCAGATTAGTTTTTCTTTGGAATGCGTGCCGGAATTATCACCGCGAGATACGAATTTTACCGAACCGGGGTCTTTCATGCCTGCCTCGAAAATTTTCTTAAAAGCATCAGCTGCCGTGGAGCCTTTTATTCCAGCCGGGTCGCTTTCCGGGCCGGCAATCAGGAAAAAGTTATAGCCGAAGTTCCGTCGGTTTATACCATAACCTTCATCAATAAATTTATCTTCAGCGGCTTTATCATGTACGATAACCGCATCGACATCACCCCTGCGCCCGTACTCCAAAGCAATACCGGTGCCGGCATAAATAATGTCCATTTCCACATTGGCATATTTTTCAAAAAGCGGTTCCAAGATATACCATAAGCCAGTATCATAAAGGCTGGTGGTGGTGGCTATTTTGAACCTCACTTCAGGGTCATGCAGTGCATACGACCCTTGCTGCTCAGCACTCGATTCCTGTCTGCCGCAACCTGCCGCCAGAGAAACCAGCCCTAGAGCCATCAATAGAGACACAAGCACAATAAAAATTTTCCTGACGCTGCCTGTTTTCATGTATCGATACTCCTTGAAAATTATGACTTTTAAGATTATAACAAAGTTTTGTTATGTTATCAATATAACATATATATCATAAAAAATAAAAAAGTACCTTTTCTTTGACGCGATGACAGGCCTATGATAAAATTCCAAGTGAAAATCTCTTTGTTCATCCCTGCTGTCAGGCGATATACAGGGGAAGAATATATAGAGACAAGTGGAGTTATATTTACAGGCTGCAGGCAGATGGGCAGCAGCTTTAGTAAATAAAAGTGAGGGAAGGGCAAATGAGTATTAAAGATAAAGTGGCTCTGGTTACAGGAGGTTCGGGGGGACTGGGAGGGGTCCATTGTCTGTCTCTGGCTTCTGCCGGGTTCAAAGTTGCCGTAGCTGCCCATACCCAACTGGAGAAAGCCAAGTCTGTAGTCGATAAAATCAAGACGATGGGTAAACAGGCGATGGCGATAAATATGGATGTGGCGAATATAGATGAAGTAGAGGAAACCGTAAGAAACATCGAAAAGACCCTTGGCCCGGTTGATGTTCTTGTAAACAATGCCGCTACAGGTATCGTACGTGCGGCTACTATTGTAAAAACAAAAATTCAGGATTGGGCGGGTGATCTAGCCGTAAATTTAACAGGCCCTTTTAATACTATTAAATGTTGCCTACCGGGGATGATGGAGCGCGGGTGGGGTCGTATTATTAATATATCTTCTATTGCTGGCACTATGGGCGGGGCCGGACAGTGCAGTTATGCTACCACCAAGGCCGGGCTTATCGGTCTGACTAAGACCGTCGCTCTCGAGGCCGCGCGAAAAGGCGTGACGTGCAATGCTTTAGTCCTCGGTGTTATGGATGGGGGAGCTTTCCACGAAGTGACTCCCGAATTCCAGGAACGCATCATCAGGACCACGGCCCTGCGGCGGGCAGGCAGTCCTGAAGAGCTTAGCCATGTGGTCGTTTTCCTGGCTTCCGATGAGTCCAGCTATATCACCGGCGAAGCCATAGAAATCAGCGGCGGTGCTGGTCTGTTTATTTTTTGACGAATAAAATTAAAGTCTTTCACCCAGCACAGTAATTATCAAAATCCAATAGATAAAGGAGTAACTCATGAATGAGGCTGTAATCGTTAGCGGCGTGAGAACAGCGATAGGCAATTTTGGAGGGGCATTACAGGATGTGCCGGCGGTAAAATTAGGGAGTATTGTAATTCAGGGTGCCCTGAAAAAAGCCGGTCTTAAACCGAAGGGAGACACCAGCTTCGCACCGGAAGCGCTAAAAAACGAGGGGCAAATAGAACTGGAAAAGAAATATGACAGCTGGGACAGTTCACTGCAGGGAGTCCTTGTAGATGAAGTTATTATGGGCAATGTCATTCAGGCGGGTCAAGGCCAGAACCCAGCCCGCCAGGCAGCTATTTATGCCGGTGTCCCCAAGGAAGTTAATGCCTTTACGGTGAATAAAATCTGCGCCTCCGGTATGAAAGCGGTCGCCTTAGCCGCCCAGTCGATTAAAGCCGGTGATGCCGAGGTTGTTATCGCCGGCGGGATAGAAAACATGAGCGCCGCTCCTTATTACGTGCCAAAAGCCAGATGGGGAGCCCGGATGTTCAATGCTGAAATGGTTGACGGCATGGTCCAGGACGGACTCTGGGAAATATTCTATAACTATCACATGGGCGTTACTTCAGAGAATATTGCCGAAAAATACGGTATTACCCGTCAGGAGCAGGATACTTTCGCTTTAGAAAGCAACAACCGCGCCCTGGCAGCTACCAAGACTGGCATTTTCAAGGATGAAATAGTCCCCGTTGAAATCAAGGTCAAACGGGAAACAAAGATGTTTGAAGTAGACGAACATCCGCGCGAGACATCCATGGAACTGCTGGGCAAGTTGCCTACCGTTTTTAAAGCGGATGGCGGCGTTACCGCCGGGAATGCCTCAGCTATTACCGACGCCGGCGCCGCTCTGCTGGTAATGTCCGCCGATAAAGCTAAAGACCTGGGCGTCAAGCCTATCGCTTCCATTCGGGCTTATGCTACCGGTGGGGTCGACCCTGCTTACATGGGACTTGGCGTTATACCCGCTACCCGCAAAGTCCTCAAGCTGGCCGGCCTTACTCTGAAAGATATCGACTATTTTGAGCTGAATGAAGCCTTTGCTTCACAGTCGATCGGGTGTATCCGCGAGCTAAATATCGATATGGGCAAGACCAACCTGCATGGCGGCGGCATATCACTGGGACATCCCATCGGCTGCACCGGCGCCAGGATTATCGTTACGCTTATGAACGAGATGAAGCGCCGCAATCTGCAATTAGGCCTGGCAGCTCTCTGTATCGGCGGGGGGCAGGGTATGGCGATAATAATCGAGAGGAAATAAATCTACCCTATTTACCCCTTGAGATAGGCATGATAAAAGGGCATA
>MGMR01000113.1:9232-45197 GCA_001796495.1 Chloroflexi bacterium RBG_13_51_18 | reverse complement strand
ATAATTGAGCTTGAATTGATACGTGATTTTTTATTAAAACCCCTGGTTCGTGAAATACTGATAACCGTGGCGCTGGCGCTGGCAATATTCTTCGGGGCCAGGGCCACCATACAGACCTATGAGGTCTTTCAGACCAGCATGGAGCCCAACTTTTTCCAGGGTCAGCGTGTGGTGGTGGTTAAAGCTGTCTACTGGTGGGGAGAGCCGCAGCGTGGGGACGTGGTTGTTTTTAGCGCCCCCGACAGCCCCGATGAAGAGTATATCAAACGCGTTATCGGTCTGCCCGGTGATACCATTGAAATAATACACGGGGTGGTTTACGTCAACGGTTATCATCTGGACGAGCCCTATGTACAGCGGTCTTTCAGCTATTCTATACCCAAACTGGTAGTGCCCGTGGACAATTACTTCGTCCTCGGCGATAACCGCGACGTCAGCAACGATTCGCACCGGGGCTGGTTTTTGCCGCACGATAATGTCATCGGCAAAGCCTGGCTGGTAACCTGGCCGCCCTCCGACTGGGGGGTGGTGCCCAGCTTTCCTTTAGGCGAGCAGATAATGGTTACAGCCAACAGTACCTGATAAACATATGAGGAGGGACGCGTATGGCGGCTACCGTTGAGCAGATGTTCGAGAAGTCGGGCGCTTTACTCAAGGGCCATTTCCTGCTTACCTCCGGCCTGCACTCCCCGGTCTACTGGGAAAAAGCGCTGGTCATCCAGTACCCAGAGTACACGGAGAAGCTGTGTAAGATGATTGCCGACCATTATCGCAACTCCGGCGCGCAGGTCGTTGCCGGCCCCACCACCCCCGGCATTATCCTGTCTTACGAGACGGCGCGCCAGCTGGGCGTGCGTAGCATCTTTGCCGAAAGGGATGATTCTGGCAAAGGGCGAGTGTTCCGTCGCGGCTTTCACATCAAGTCCGGTGAAAAGGTTCTGATTGTCGATGATATTCTCACTACGGGCGGTTCGGTTCGCGACGTTATCGACGCCGTGAAAAAGCTTGGCGGCATTGTGGTGGGGGTTGGTGTCCTCGTTCTCCGCGCGGCGGAAGAACCCGACTTCGCGGTTCCGTTCTATGCCTGCCATCGCACCGAGGTTGTAACTTACCGACCGGACCAGTGTCCCCTCTGCGCTAAGGGCGTCCCGCTGGTCAAGCCCGGCAGCAGCAAGACCAAATCTTAATTGCCCCGCCCCTTTACCCCTCGTGAGCCTATTTTTATTCGAGGAGGCCTGTCATGGAAACCGCCGCCGTCATCGCCGTCAGCGCCGTCGTGGCTATTTTTATAATCATCGTTGCCGGTTATATCATCCGACTCACCTACGAACGACGCTTTAAAGATTGGTGCGATGCTGAAAATCTGAAATGGCAGGCGGACATGGAGCAGGCGCGTAAGTCGGCCGTACAGCAGAGTCGTGCCGTCCTCGGCGGCAAGTTCACCGAGCAGATGGTGCCCTTTTTCCCCGACTTTAAGTACGACCCCACCGAAGTGCGCTTTATCGGTAGCCCTATCGACCTGATAGTTTTTCCCGGTCTGGCTCAAGGCGATCCGCAGGAAATAGTGATTTTAGAAGTAAAGACAGGCAAAAGCGCCGGGCTGACCCCCGCCCAGAAGAAAATCCGCCAGCTCATCGAGGATGGCATGGTGAGGTGGGAGGAGATACATCAGAAGGCGGAGGGGGAAACCTAGCCCCGCCCGAACCCCCGCTCCAGCTGCGCGGCGCTTAGTTTGATTATCGTTGGCCGACCGTGCGGGCAGGTGTGCGGGTTGTCCGTTTGTTCCAGCTGGCGTACCAGCGACCCCATTTCTTCGTCGGTTAAGGTCTGTCCGCTTTTAATCGCTCCGTGGCAGGCAATCGACGCTACCATTCTTTCCTCCCACTTACTCTTTTCCTCCACCGTCAGTGTGTCCAGCAGTTCTTTAAGCATCGCCGACCAGTCGTCACCCGCTAATATGGCCGGCACCGTGCGTACTAAATACGTTCTTTCGCCGAACGACTCCACATTAAAACCGAAGTCGGACAGTTGCCCCAGACACGATTTCATTATCGCGTCCTGTCGGGGCGTTACCTCGAAGGTTGCCGGCTCCAACAGTCCCTGCACCTCCGGCCTGCGTTGTTCCCGTTGCTTTTGGACTTTATCGTAGCGCACCCGTTCGTGCGCGGCATGCTGGTCGATTACATAGAGTCCGTCCGGCCCCTCGGCGACTATATACGCATTCATGACCTGCCCCACCACCCTCAATACTGGCAGCGACGCCAGCAATGTCGGGGCAGCCTCGCCCGGAATTATTGCAGGCTTTTCGGTTGCAGTGTCTGTCCTCCACAACCCCTCCAGGCTATGCGTTGGTGTCGCTTTATACGGCGCCGCTACGTCTTCAACCTGCCGCACCGGCATCTGTGCCGTCAGGGCCTGCCTGACTGCCCTCTGCACCGACCGGAAGACCTCGCCGTCGTTGTGGAACTTGACCTCGCTCTTGGCGGGGTGAATGTTAACGTCCACCTCGTCCGGAGGGATGGTAATGTCGATGACCGCCGCCGGGTGTTTGCCCGTCATCAGCAGTCCGCTGTAGGCCTCCTCCACCGCCCAGGCGAGCGTTCTGCTGTTCACCCAGCGCCGGTTGACGAAAAAGCTCAGGTAGCCCCGCCCCGCCCGACCTAATTCGGGCGACCCCGCCATACCGGCAATGTGGATGTCTAAAGCCCCCCGGGCTGCCGTCCAGCTCTGCTGTGTGCTGTCGACCGACATCATTTTAGAGGCGATGCCGACCCCGTAAACGTCGATAATCGCATCGAGCAGCTTTCCCTTGCCCGACGTTCTTAAGCTTTCCTTACCGTCGACCGCCAGGCTGAAGGCGACCTCCGGGTAGGCGAGGGCGTACTGGCTGATAACGTTAGCCACGTGCCCGCTTTCGGTAGGGACGGATTTCAGGAATTTAAGTCGCGCCGGTACGCGTTTGAACAGGTTCCTCACGGTAATCGTCGTGCCCTGCGTGCGCGACTGGCCTTTCTTTTGGGTAACGACCCCGCCCTCTAAGGAGATGTAGGTGCCCGACTTTTCACCGACGGCGCAGGTGACGATTTCTACGTCGGCTACGGCGGCGATGCTGGGCAGGGCCTCCCCGCGGAAGCCCAGGCTTGCTATATTCTGCAGGTCTTTCGGACTTTTTATCTTGCTGGTGGCGTGCCGCTCGAAAGCCAGCTCCACCTCGTTACTTGGTATTCCTGTGCCGTTGTCGGCGACCCTAATCAATTGGATGCCCCCGCCCCTTATCTCCACCCCGATCTGGGTCGACCCCGCGTCGAGGGCGTTCTCCACCAGCTCCTTCACTACCGAGGCCGGTCTTTCTACCACCTCCCCGGCGGCTATCTGGTTAATCGTCTCTTTATCAAGAACTTTTATAGTCATAATTTTAGTAAAATCTTACACGATACCGTGTATTTTGTCAAGGGAATATTTAACTAAAGTTTAACCTTTTAAGGAGGGGGAGTCAAAGAGATAGGTCCATCTCCACGACCTGCTTAAAATGATAAACAGTAAAAAAGCGACTTGAATTTTATTAGAAGTCAACTAAGTCAACCGGACACGAATAGTCGGCGTTGATAAGTCAGTTTTTCATACTCCAGAGGAATTGAGCTTCGTTTCGCTTAACGATCCACTGGTTTTCACCTGCGTGTAGGGGGATATCTGTCGGATAAATTTTCAAGTCAAAACTGGCAGCGTTTGGCATCCCTAGGTTCACCCAGCTTCTAATATCTTCCATGAGATGTTGTTCGGCGGCTAGACCACCGTATGAGGTGAGTGTATCGTCTTTAGCAACTACCAAAGAGAGATTCTCTTTGTCCCACAGTCCCCAAAATTGTTCTTCTACAGATTGCTCGCCGGCCTTCTTTGTTTTAAAGGTTTTAAATAACGGCTCTGTAATAGCGAGAAATGAGCGTATGCCAACCGTTTTATAACCCGTTGGATCTTTCCCTTTGGCACCCCACCAAAATTTCCGTTTGGTTATCTCATGTTCCTTTAGTTTAGGCCATTCTGGCAGGGTTTCCAGAACCATAGGATCTAAATCTGTAATCCGATATTTACCCGTCATTTGAACGAAACCACAGGTCATTGATTCAACTGACTCGAAATGATCTACGTTTTTACGAAAAAGAAACAGATTATCGCCTCCGCCTTCATTCTTAATTATAATCACTAGTAAACCACCATCTTTAATCTGCTGGAAGAAGTGATGAGGCATATCGTATGTTCCTGCCGTAAATATAGCTCTATCATAAGGGGCTTCCTTAGCGTAGCCTTCCCCTCCATCAGCTTCGATGATACTGACATTTTTAATTCCCAATTGTTCAATCGTAGCCTTGGCTGTCCTGGCTACTTCGGGGATGATTTCCAGACTGTACACATGACCTTCGGGACCTATAAGATGCCCGATTAGGGCAGCGTTCCAGCCGCTTCCCGCGCCGAGTTCAAATACTCTTTGTCCTGGCTTAAGCTGCAACATATCGAGTATCTGGAGAACGAACGATGGTTGTGAAATAGTCGATTGAAGATTAACTGGGTCATCACCAAAGAGGATAAGTGCTTTATCTTGATACAGCCTTGCTAAGTGGCTTTCCAGATTATCTTCATTGACTTCATTCCATTCTTTGGTTCCCAATTCACGATAGCGTTTTACAAATAGATGCCTGGGAGTTGCCAGGTAGGCTTTTTGAGTAGGTTCGGAGATTGGATTTTCATAATATACAAATTGAGCTTGGTCTAAAAGCTGCTTTTGCATTCTTTTAACTAAAGTCTCCATTATTTGAAAAACCTCCTCAGCTTTCACTCTAATGCTTATTCTGTTAAGGGTTTATTTTGTTAAAGTTTATCCTTTTGCAATAGGGGAGTCAAAGATATTTTCCCTTTTACTCCCCCCACGACAAAATCCTCTTGCCACCTTATTCTTTAAGCTGTATCATTAGATGGTTGGCGGTGGGGCAGGGGCGGGTAAAGAAAAAGAAGCTTACCATAAAACAATTAAAAACAATTCAGCTACGGTTTGTAGCTAAGACATAAGAAAAAAAATTTTTAAATTTATAAAACAATTCATGTAGAGTGGGGGGGTTGGTTATTGTATCTTGTACCTTGGTTATTCTTCAGACCTTCTCAATATTCGCAAAGCTCAATAAAAACCGCTTTACCCCTTCCCCGTCGAAAGCCACCACCACCTCGGCGTCGTTCCTGACCTTGTGGTAGTTCACCACCACCCCCTCCCCGAACTGGTCGTGCTTAACGTGGTCGCCGGCTTTGAACACGGGGAGGTCTTCATTAGGCTTGATGGCTTTTTCCGTCGCGTCGATGCCGGCCGCCGACCATTCGTCTTCGCGCTTACGGTCGCCGCCCCTTGCTATAAGGTCGGCAGGAATGTCCAGCAGAAAGCGCGATGGCTTGTTCACCGCGATGGAGCCCATCAGGTGACGCCGGAACGCCCGCACCAGGTACACCTTCTGCTTCGCCCGCGTGATGCCCACGTAGCACAATCGTCGCTCCTCCTCCAGCTGGGCGGGGTCGTCGATGCTTTTATAATGCGGCAGGATGCCCTCCTCCATGCCGACGATGAACACCACCGGAAATTCCAGTCCCTTGGCCTGGTGGAGGGTAATCAGGGTGACCGTATCCACCTTTTCATTGAGGTCGTCGACGTCCGATACCAGCGCCACGCCTTCGAGGAAGGCCGTCAGTCCTTCCCCGTACGGCAGGTCTTTATAGTCCTGCGCCACGCCGCGCAATTCCAGGATGTTCTCCCACCGCTCCTCGCCGTCGACCAGTCCCGTGATGTACTGCTTGTAGCCCGATTTATCGACCGCCAGGTCGAAGAGCTTCATCACGTCGAGCTCATGGCTCTTCTCGATAAAGCTTTCTATCATTACCGCGAAACCGGCCAGCACCTTGACCGTCCGCGCGCTGAAGGGGAGTTCCGCGCTGCTTTCCTTCGAATCGGCCATCAGCTGCAGGGCCTTGTACTCGTTGACGCCCTGCGCCTGTGACCAGCGGTTGAGCTCGTCCAGGCTGCGCTCGCCGATGCCGCGCTGGGGGACGTTGATGACGCGCCGCAAGCTGACCGAATCGTACGGGTTCTGAATTAGTCGCAGGTAGGCGATGATGTCCTTGACCTCGCGCCGCTCGTAGAATCGGGTGCCCGCTACCAGCTTGTAGGGCATCCCGTAGCGGATAAAGGCCTCTTCCAGCACTCTCGACTGTGCATTGGTGCGGTACATTACCGCGCAGTCGCCCGCCTTCAATTCCCCGCCCCGCATCAGGTTATCGATTTCATTAACGACCCACTGGGCTTCTTCTTCGGCGGAGTAGGTCTCGATAACGGCCGGGGGCAGGCCCTTTTCGTTCTCCGTCCAAAGCTCCTTGGGCTTGCGCTGCCGGTTGGCGGAAATAACGTAAGTCGCGGCGTCGAGAATCAACTGCGTAGAGCGGTAGTTCTGTTCCAATAGCACCACCCGCGCGTCCGGGAAGTCCTTCTCGAAGTTCAATATATTGCGGATGTCCGCCGACCGCCAGGAATATATCGACTGGTCGGGGTCGCCGACCACACAGATGTTGCGGTATTTCCCGGCCAGCTGCTTCACCAGCTCGTATTGCACCAGGTTGGTGTCCTGGAACTCGTCCACCTGGATGTGCATGTAGCGCTCCTGATACTTTTTTAAAATGTCCTTTTTTTGCTGGAAAAGCATCACCGTCTTTAATAATAGGTCGTCGAAGTCCAGCGCCGAGCTGTCGGCTAATAGCTGCTGGTAGCGCTCGTAGACGCGCTTTGTTACCTCGTCGAAGTAACTCTTGCCGTGCAGATCGGAAGGCGACTGCATCTGGCTCTTGGCGCTGGAGATGACCGACTGCAAAGCTCTTGGGGCGAACTGCTTGGGGTCGAGGGTTAAATCCTGCAGACTGCGCTTGATCAGGCTTATCTGGTCGTCGTCGTCGTAAATCACGAAATTATTGTCGACGCCGATGGCCCTGCCGTCTTGCCTCAAGATGCGGGCGCAGATGGCGTGAAACGTGCCCAGTGTCAGGTCCTTCACCGACGCGCTTACCAGCTTGAGGAGTCGCTCCTCCATCTCCCGGGCGGCTTTATTGGTGAAGGTGACCGCCATGATGTGCCGTGGGTTGATGCCTACCACCCGGATTAAGTAGGCGACGCGGTGGGTAATGACGCGGGTCTTGCCGCTGCCGGGTCCGGCCAGTATCAGCACCGGCCCGTTAATGGCTTCTACGGCTTCTTTCTGCGCGGGATTAAGCTCGGCGAGGATATCCATATACCTGAATTATAGCATTTATAGGGTGGGGGAAGCGAAAAATATAAGCGGCATCTTGCTGCCTCTAAATAATCAATTAAAAAATATGTCTTCATTCAGGTGACGTTTTGACGTCATAACGTTATCATGCTAAAATGTCATCATTCACGGAGGTGTTATGATGACCACGACTGCTAAACGGACTACGATTTATTTTGACCCCGATTTACACAAAGCTCTGCGTTTGAAATCTATCGCTGTCTCTAAATCGGTATCAGACCTTGTTAACAGTGCTGTTAGAGAATCGTTGAAAAATGACAGCCGTAAATATCGGTCAATACTGGAAGTAATGTGGAATCCCGCACTAGAAGTAAAGCCTAAACCCGAACGCTGATGCCTCGAAGCCTAAAGACCGGTAGAACTCGTGGGCCCGTTCCCGCCGTTTATCGCTGGTGAGCATTACTTTATAGCAGCCGGCTTCTTTAGCCAGTTTCATGCAGTGTTCCATTAAAAGCTTGCCGATGCCCTGACTGCGGCTTTTTTCATCAACCACCACGTATTCCACCACTGCAAAGGACGATGTGCCGTGCGCCATCCCCGGCAGAATTGCCAGTACCGTCGTACCAACCACCTTTCCATTTTCTTCCGCCACCAGAAGGCTATAGCCGGGGACTTTAGACAGTTGTTTTAAGACGTGCAGGCATTCTTCCAGCGGGGCAGCCTTGTAGTCGCCAGGATTGAAGGAAAGCTGACGGTAAAGCTCCAGGATGCGGGGGATATCCGTATCTTTAGCCAATCGCACGGTTGCCATAGTCGTGAATCCCGGTTAAAAGACCGACTTCCTGATGATAGTTTCTTCCCGCCTTTCGCCCACGGAAATCATACTGACCGGGCAGCTGGTGAGTTCTTCCAGTCGGGTGATATACTTCTTGGCTCTATTGGGAAGCTCGCTGAAGATGCGGGTTTTAGCCGTGGATTTTTGCCATCCCGGTAGCTCTTCATAAACAGGCTCGCATTTTTCTAGGGTGGCGATGCTGGCCGGGAAATTATCGATCGATTTTCCGTCTATTTTATAGCCGGTGCATATCTTAACCCGCGGCAGGGTGTCCAGTACGTCGAGTCGTGTGATAACGATGCTGTTATAGCCGTTAACCCGGGCGCTGAGACGGGCAGCCACGGTATCGAACCAGCCGCAGCGGCGGGCCCGGCCGCTGACCGTGCCGTATTCATGCGCCAGTTCCCTGATGGTATTGCCGGTCTCGTCGTTCAACTCGGTAGGCATAGGACCGGCGCCCACTCTGGTTTGATAAGATTTGAATACACCCAGGATGTGGGTCAGCTTGTTGGGGGCTATGCCCGAACCCAGGCACGCTCCGGCGGCCATGGGCGAGGAGGACGTGGCGAATGGATAGGTGCCGTAATCGGGGTCGAGCAGGACGCCCTGCGCGCCTTCCAGCAGCACGGGTTCGTTACGGGCGATAGCTTCGGCCAGCACGACTGAAGTATCGCAGATAAAAGGCGCCCAGCGGTCGGCGAATTTGCAGTATTGATTGTAAATGCTGTCAAATGACAGGGCATACCCGCGATAGATTTTTGTAAGGACTTTATTTTTATTCGTCAACGCCACAGTAAGCTTATCTTTAAATACCTTCTTATCGAGGAGGTCGCCGGCCCTGATGCCGGTCCGCGCGACCTTATCCGTGAAAGCGGGGCCGATGCCTTTGTGCGTGGTGCCGATTGCTTTGTCGCCGAGGGCTTCCTCTTCCAGTTCTTCGATAGCAAGGTGGTAGGGCATAATGAGATGGGCTCGGTCGCTGATAAGCAGCCGTGATGTATCTATGCCGCGTGAATTAAGGTCGTCGATTTCCTTGTTCAGCACGGCGGGATTGATAACGACGCCGTTGCCGATTATCGAAGTGGTATCTTTGTAAAAAATGCCCGACGGCGTGAGACGCAGCTTGAATGTCCCGTGGGGATTGACTACCGTGTGGCCGGCATTATCGCCGCCGGAAAAACGTACCACGTACCTGGCTTTCTCTGACAGCATATCAACAATTTTACCTTTACCTTCATCTCCCCATTGGGCTCCGATAACAGCAACAACCGACATTTTAACCTCCTTGAGCAAAACCCATACATTCTACCATCATGGGCGTACCTTGTCTATCTTATTTTTCATCGTAATAGAAGGAATTAGCGTTTAATATCAGGATCGCGTTTGGTACCAGGCATAAACTAGGCGTTCGATAACGGTAATCCAACTGAAAAAGGTAATGACCGCCAGGGCGATGAGCAGGGCGTTGTCAAACCCGCTGAACAGCAGCCCCAGCGATAGAATAATCACTCTTTCCGGTCGGGTAAAAAGCCCGGCCTTACATTCTATGCCCAGCCCCTCCATCCTGGCGCGGATATAGCTGACAATCAGCGAGCCTGCCAGGGCAACCGCCGCAAGTACGCTTTCAGCTGTCTGTCCGTATTTTACGAATACCGCCAGCAGGGTTATCAATAGCAGGGCTTCCGAAAGACGGTCGAGTGTGGAATCGAGGATAGCGCCGAAGCGTGACGTCCGGCCGGTGGTGCGTGCGAGCGCTCCATCCAGCATATCGAAGAGTCCGGCCACCAGCACCACAATTCCCGCCGCCAGGAAATGCTCGGTGACAATGAGCGCTCCGGCGGCGATAGTGATGCCGAATCCCAGCCAGGTAACGATATCCGGCGTCAGCGGCGTTCTGGAAAGCACGCTGATAATCGGCCCGGTGATACGTTCGGCGATGACTTTGCGGCATGAATCCAGTTTGGTCATAATTCGGTAATATCCTGAAATTGCGTTGGGTTTAAGCTCTCTTATTACGTTTTTGCGGCGGATTGCTTGATGTTATTCAAAGTGTTGCTGTATAAATCCAACACCTTTGCCGCAATTGTCGGCCAATCGAACTGTTTTGCCCTGTGTATGCCCCGGCTGCCCATCTGCTGTCGTAGATGTTTATTCCTGATGAGCCTCGATATAGCTTCGGCCAGTTGACGGGAATCCCTGGGCGGCACGGTAATGCCTTCAACGCCATCGGTAAGGACGCTGGTATAGCCGTCGATATTTGAAGCGATAACAGGCTTACCGACCGACATTGCTTCCAGCAGGACGATGCCTTGGCTTTCCCGTCCCGTGGCGGGGAAACAGACGATATCCGCGGTCTGGTAATATCTTGGCAAATCGTTGTAAGGGGAATAGCCCCGGAAACTCACATCCGGCAGCCCGTACTGGCGGACGTACTTTTCATATTTTTTACGCAAACGCACGCCCGGGCCTACCTGTATAAGGCGGCAATCGGTGATATCCGATTTTATCAGGCGGTATGCTTCCAGCAAGTAATCAAATCCCTTTCGCTTTTCCAGTCGGCCTACGAAGAGTATATTCGTCTTGCCGTCGTTAAAATTATCAAAGGGTGTCACCTTGTCATGGAAATGAAGGGTGTCCACGCCGTTGGGGATGATGGCGTAATCGGCGGGGAAATATTTATTGACATAGGAAAGGGCAACCTCCGAGACGGCGATGCGCCCGTCTAGCTTGCGGAACCAGCGGTTAAGGTACCACTTGGCGATGGGCGAGAACATGGTGTACCAGGGTTTGCCCCCGGAGGCATGAAAAGTGCCGACCATCGGTGATTTCTTTAGTCGCAGTATAGTCGTGCAAAGAGTCGGCATCAAAGGCTCATGCAGGTGGCAGATATCGAACTGCTCCCGCTCGAAGACTTCTTTTATCTGGCTTTCCAGTCGGAGGGAGATGGTAATGCGGGCGACAGAGCCGCTGACCGGGATAGGACGCGGTGTGCCGATACGGATAAAGCGGTCGCCGCTGGTATAGACAGCCTTGGAAGCCGGGGCGATAATTTTAACATCGTGCCCCAGCCGGGTAAACTGCTGCTCTAGGCACGATATGTGGCTGACCACGCCGCCCGGTGAAGCGAAGTCGTAAGGGGAAACCAGGGCAATTTTCATGCCGGTTTCTTAGCCCCCCGTTTTTTAGCGGGTTTCTTTTTGGGTGACGCCGCTTTCGCAGCTATAAACTCTTCGACCTTGTCGCGGGCTTCAGAGTCGCTGTATTGCACCGGCGGTGTTTTCATGAAATAGGAGGACGGCGCGGTTAAGGCTCCCTCAAGACCGCGGTCCATAGCGAGCTTGCAGCACCTTATGGCATCGATGACGACGCCCGCGGAGTTGGGGCTATCCCAGACCTCCAGCTTGGTTTCTACCAACAGGGGGACATCCCCGAAGGTGCGGCCTTCCATCCTGATATGGCAGAACTTGCGGTCTTGCAGGAAGGGCACATAGTCGCTGGGGCCGACATGAATGTCATCGGGGTCCATCTTATAGGGAAGCTGGGAAGTGACGGCGCCGGTCTTGGAAATTTTCTTGGACTCGAGGCGCTCTCTTTCCAGCATGTTGAGGAAATCGGTATTCCCGCCGAAATTAAGCTGGTAAGTCTTTTCCAGTTTCACGCCGCGGTCGACAAACAGCTTGGTAAGTACGCGGTGGACGATGGTAGCGCCGACTTGCGACTTGATATCGTCGCCGATGACTGGCAGTCCGTGGTCGGCAAAGCGCGCTGCCCAGTCTTTCCGGCTGGCGATGAAAACCGGGATGCAGTTGATGAAGCCGCAGCCGGCCTGCAGCACCTGCTCTACATACCACTTGGTGGCCATCTCACTGCCTACGGGCAGGTAGTTCAGTACCACATCCGTCTTGGTATCCTTAAGAACCTTGACTATATCAACGGTGGGGGGCGGGGCTTTCTGAATTATCTCTGAGAGGTACTTGCCTAGCCCGTCATGCGTCATACCGCGGGCAACTTTAACGCCGGTTAAAGGAACATCACAGAACTTGTAGGTGTTGTTGGGCTTGGCGTAGATGGCCTGCGCCAGGTCTTTCCCTACCTTGTTCTTATCAACATCAAAAGCGGCCACGAAGTTGATATCGGAGATATGGTAGCCGCCCAGGTTAACGTGCATAAGCCCCGGTACTTTTTCATTGTCCTTAGCGTTTTGATAATAATATACACCCTGGACCAGGGAAGAGGCGCAGTTGCCCACGCCGATAATGGCCACGTTTATTTTCCCCATTGTTTTATTGTTACCCCTTTCTTTCGAGATGACATTGCATTAGAAAACGTACAGTAATAAAGCTACAATAAGTATCCGATGCACTATACTCTCTTTAAGAGTAAACTGTCAAGATTGTAGCATTATTTGCTGACATAAATATTATGTTCCAAACCATTGAGAGTATACTGCGTGTTTTATATGAAGACCTTCTTCGGCTGCCATGCTTCTCTATCGGGGACAGGCTGGAGCATACCCAGAAAACGCCCGTCCTGGGAATAGGCGCGGCTATATCTTTGATACGGATTTTCTTTAACATCCTGGGTTTCAACGTGTTCCGGGCTTAAAAGACTGCCGGTTCTCATTGCCTGCTCGCCGGCTTCATTAAGTACTATTTTAGTGAAATCTTCAAGAACGCTATCGATGGGGTAGAGATACCGCTGCCAGTTACCTTTTTTACAGGCTTCTTCCAGCTGCAATAGGGAGATGGCTTCTTTAACGTCGAAAATGCCGTAGCGGGTGCGCACCAGGCCTTTGAGATAGGCCCCGCACCCCAGCGCCTCCCCTAGGTCATGAGCTATCGACCGTATATAAGTTCCTTTGCTGCATTCAATCTCTAAGGCGATCAGAGGCGACTGCCATGTAAGCAGTTCCAGTCGGTGTACTTTAACTATACGACTCTTACGCTGGACGGCAATACCCGCCCTGGCTAGCTGGTAAAGCGGCTGGCCTTCGTGTTTCAGGGCGCTGTACATCGGCGGGACTTGTTCGATGTTGCCCCGGAATAGCGCCAGCGCCTGTTCCACCTTATTGATGTCGATACCTGAAATATCACCCTGGTAAATGACTTTTCCGCTGCTGTCATAGGTATCGGTAGCTTTACCGAGTTCGATTTCAGCGCGGTAGGTTTTTCTGGCGTCCATGAGGAATTCTACAATGCGCGTCCCCTGTCCCAGGCAGACCGGCAGAACACCGGTAGCGTCCGGGTCGAGGGTGCCGGCATGCCCGGCATGCCGTTCGCCGGTCAGTCGTTTTACCAGGGCGACTACGCCGAAGGAAGTCTTGCCGGCGGGTTTGTTAATATTAAAAATGCCATTCAAAGTCAATCCAGTTTCCTGATAATGGAATGTGAGTCTTTTTGGGGTGATTTTTTAGGGAGTATCGGGATTATCATTTTGCGTTACTTCGTCGATGAGGCGCAGGATATGGTCACCGTGTTCTATAGAGTTATCCCAGATGAAATGCAGCTCGGGGGTATAGCGCAGCCTTACTTTGTTGGCCAGCGCCGTGCGGAGAAAGCCAGCCGCTGAATTCAGGACTCCCAGGATTTTCTGTTCCTCCTGTTGCCCGCCTATGCTGCTGATATAGACTTTGGCGTGTTTCAGGTCGAGAGTGGTATCCACCTCCGTTACGGTGACAAATTCTGAAAGACGGGGGTCTCTTAGCTCTTGCTGTATAAGCTCGCTGATTTCACGGCGCAGGAGGGTATTAACGCGTTCGATACGATGGGACATGGCAATAATTCCGGCGGAAGGCTATTTGCCGGATTTCTCCATTTTATAGAATTCCAGAACGTCTCCGACCTTGAAGTCGTTAAAGTCCTTAACGCCCACGCCGCACTCATAGCCGGTGGCTACTTCCTTGGCGTCGTCCTTGAACCGCTTGAGGCTCGATACCGTGGAATCGGCCAGTATTTCTTTGCCCCGCCTCACCCTCACGGACACATTACGGGTAATTTTGCCCTCGGAAACAAGGACGCCGGCGGCCTTGACTCCTTTGCCGGCCGAGAAAACTGCCCTGACGTCGGCGCGCCCCTCGATAACTTCGACATACTTGGGCTCTAGCAGGCCTTTTAACGCCTTATCAACATCGTCGATTAGAGTATAGATAATATTATAAAAACGTATGTCAATACCGGTGGTGGCGGCCAGACGGCGCGCGCCCTCGCTGGCATTAACGCTGAAACCTATTATAAGTCCGTTGGAAGCAGCCGCCAGCATAACGTCGCTTTCGGATATTTCGCCGGCAGCGCTGTGGATTATCCTCACCTTCACTTCGTCCGTACCCAACCGCTCAAGCGAAGTCATGATTGGTTCGATGCTGCCCTGGACGTCCGTTTTAAGGATAACATTAAGCTCTTTTACCGTGCCGGTGCTTATCTGGTCAAACAGATTATCCAGGTTGACCGTTTTCCTTTTTAAAGCCTCCTGTTCCAGTTCGGCCCGTCTCCTGTCGAGTATCGCCTGGGCGTGGCGTTCGTCGGCAACAGCTACCAGGGTATCTCCAACCTTCGGTACGCTGCCAAGACCCAGTATTTCTACCGGCATGGACGGTTCCGCCTTCTTTATCCGCTTGCGCGCTTCATTGAACATGGCTCTCACCCTGCCCCAGGTCGTACCGACGACGACGGTATCTTCCTCTTTTAAAGTACCGGACTGCATGAGGACGGTTGCCAGCGGCCCCATCGTCTTATCCATTTCAGCTTCGATAACGATACCGGCGGCAGGCAGGTTGGGGTTCGCTTTCAGGTCTTCCATTTCGGCGACCAGCAGCACGCTTTCCAGCAGTTCCTTGATGCCTTTCTTTTCTTTGGCTGACACTTCCACGCATACGATATTGCCTCCCCACTCCTCGATAACCAGCCCCGCCTCGGTCAATTGCTGTTTCACCAGGTTGGGGTTGGCGTTGTCTTTATCAATCTTATTAATCGCCACGACTATAGGCACTTCCGCTGCCCTGGCATGGTTGATAGCTTCTTTGGTCTGCGGCATCACGCCGTCATCGGCGGCTACCACCAGGATGGTGACATCGGTAATATTAGCACCGTGAGCGCGCATGGCGGTAAAAGCTTCATGGCCGGGGGTATCTAAAAAGGTAATCTTCTGTCCGTCTATAGTGACCTGATAGGCGCCGATATGCTGGGTGATGCCTCCGGCTTCAGAATCTACGACATTGGTCTTTCGGATGGCATCGAGCAGTTTGGTCTTGCCGTGGTCGACATGACCCATGACCGTGACTACGGGTGGACGCAGTATCAGGTTCTCCGAGTCTTTCCCGTATTTCCGTTTACGGCGCTTGCCCTCCTCGGCGGCGGTGGCCATTAACTGGTCTTTAATCGGCGCCAGGTGCGGCTTGTAACCAAGGCTCGTGACAATAGATGCGGCGGTCTCGTAGTCGACAATCTGGTTGATATTAGCCATGATGCCATTGCGCATCAACTGCTTGATAATGCTAATGGCATCGATATCCAGCATCTCAGCCAGCTGGCGTACACTAATCGAGCGCGGCAGGTTGATAACAGGCTCTGTATCCTTTTCCGGTTCTTTGACCGGCTTTTCCGCCGCTGACGGAGCGGCTTTTCTTGGTTTACTGGCTCTAGCCACCGTTTAACTCCTTCAGCAATTTTTCCCCGGCCTCGCCAAGTCGTGCGAGGTTATCTGAGTCTATTTTACCTTTTAAAGCGTGCTCCAGCTGCTGGCTTTTCAGGGCTTTATCCCAGCACGCCCGGTCACGACATAAATACGTGCCCCGCCCATCCTTCTTCCCGGCAATATCTATTTCTACTTCACCGGTGGCAGTGCGTACCAGGCGCACCATCTCCCGCTTTGCTTTTACCTGCCGGCAGGCCGCACAGGTTCGCTGCGGGGCTGCCTTGATGGTTGCCGCTCTGGCTTTATATATATTCCTCGTCCTCCTCCACGGTATAATCACGGCGGCCTTTCCTCGCTTTGCTGCTGTCTTCACTGGTCTCCTTGGTATAAGCGCCCTTCTTTTTCTTCTTCGTCTTCGCTCTGGTGGGTTTTTCAGCTTCCTTTACCCGTCTGGGCGCCATGATGTCCTCGGCAAAACGCAGCTTGGTTTTACCTTCGCCGGCGGCTTGCCCCAGTTTTATCTGGGGCGGCATCAATATCTCCGCCGCCACCGGTTCTGCTTCGGCCTCTTCCCCTTCAGCCTCTTCCACTGCCGGCTCTTCAACCAACTCCATAGGTTCAAGCTGGGCGAGGATTTCCTCGGGTAGTTCCTCGTCTGCCGCCTCTTTTTTGGCCGCTAAAGCTTCTTCTTCCTTTTCCTCCGGCACTCCGGTCTCTTTAATCTTATCGGCCTCGGCTGCCGATGCGCTCTTGATATCGATGCGCCAGCCGGTAAGCTTGGCAGCCAGACGCGCGTTCTGTCCCTCTTTGCCGATAGCCAGGGAAAGCTGCTTATCAGGAACGATGACTGTGGCTACCTGCTCATCTTTATTCAACTGAACGCCGACGATGTGCGCCGGACTAAGGGCGTTGGCGATAAAATTAGCCGGTTCAGGACTCCACATGACCACGTCAATTTTCTCACCGTTGAGCTCACTTACAATGTTCTGTATCCTGATACCCCGCAGTCCCACGCAGCACCCCACGGGGTCGATGCCTTCCTGCTTGGCGGCGACGGCTATTTTGCTCCTGAACCCGGCTTCGCGCGCTATGGATTTTATCTCGACGGTCCCGTTGTAGACCTCCGGCACTTCCAACTCGAATAAACGGCGTAATAACTCCGGGTGAGAGCGCGATACTATTACTCTGGGGCCTTTGACCGTACGCGCTACCTGCAATAATACAACCTTGAGATGCTGTCCTACGCGATAACGCTCGGTGCGTACCTGCTCGGATGCCGGCAGAATGGCCTCGGTCCTGCCCAGTTCAATGAAAGCCTGCCCGGCCTCGAAGCGCTGGACAACCCCACTCACCACTTCCCCTTCTTTATCGGCGTATTCTTCGAATATTGCGCTGTGCTCGGCTTCGTGCAGACGCTGTAGAATAACCTGCTTGGCCGTTTGCGCCGCGATACGCCCGGCGTTAGCGGGAGTGGACTCCACCATAATTAGTTCGCCTAGTTTAATATCGCTCTTGAGTTTTTTTGCCTCCCGCAGCGATATTTCGGTTTCCCGGTCTTTAGGCTTTTCTACTACCGTTTTTTCCGACCATACCTCTACCGCGCCGGAATTAGGATTGATTTTGACGGCTACGTTCTGATTGGAGGAAAAGCTGTCCTTTTTATAGGCTGACACCAGCGCCGCTTCAACTGCGTTGAGGACTACATCCTTCGGCAGATTTTTTTCCGCCGAAAGCTGTGTAATGGCGAGCAAAAAATCGCTCTTCATTTCGGATGCTGACCTCCAAATATTCTTTTTACATATTCAATAATTAAAAAAGTGGGATTCCAACCCACTTCTCACAAAGCTATTCTTATCCCTGGCAGCTTCATTATAGCACGGTTTATCGCGGTATGCAATATAAATCAATAGAAATTTATCATCTTTAAAAATGCCTAGTTTACTATATGAAACGTGGATTCTAGAAATCCCTTGTTTACTAGGTTATAATATAAGACGTGCCTTATCAACATTGATTGGGGGAAAAGTAAAAAGGGGGGAGTACTGAAATGAAGACTATTAATAAGAACGCGATAAAAATACGTCGCATGGTATCCAGCGATATTACCCCCACTCTGGGAATCTGGTGGGCGGATATCCCTGAAAAGGATATGGTGGCTGACCAGCTGAGCGGGCCTCGTGATTTAAGCTTTATTACCGAGTACGAGGGCGTCCTGGTCGGTTTTGCCCTGGCTAAACTGGAATACTCGGGTTTGCCGATGACCGGTACGGGCGTAGTTTTTCTCATCGCAGTAAATCCTGATTACCAGCGAAGCGGCATCGGTACGATGTTGATTAATGCACTGGAAAAATACTGCCAGTCCAAGGGGATTAACACGATTCGCGCGATCATTCCTAAAAACGACGAAAGAATGATTAAATATTTTGTTGATAAAGGTTTCTCTGAAAGCAATGTTGTTAATTACGATAAACTATGCCCTGCCAAATAGGAGTTATTAAGAGGGTTGAGGAGATAAATTTTGGACATCACTAGATTAAAAACCTCCATCGGCAAGGAAATAGATAAGCGTTACACGCAGTTAAGCGGGTTAAGCCGGAAGATACATGATAACCCGGAAACGGCCATGAAAGAGCGGCACGCTATGGCATGGCTGACGGAATTTTTACAGGATAACGGTTTTACCGTAGTCAAGGGCGTCGCCGGAATGCCGACAGCTTTCCGCGGGGTTTACGGTAAAGGAAAACCGGTCATCGCTTTCCTGGCTGAATATGATGCATTGCCCGGAATAGGTCACGCCTGCGGGCATAATCTGATAGCCACCAGCGCCGTGGCCGCCGGAGTGGCGGCTAAAGCGGCCGTGGATAAATTGGGAGGCAGCATTATTGTTTACGGCACCCCTGCTGAAGAAGCCGATGCCGGCAAGGCCGTTATGGCGGCGAAAGGCGTATTCAGGGACCTGGATGCGGCCATGATAACGCACCCGGGTGGCGGTAATCGGATATTATTTGGTGCTCTGGCCTGTCAGACATTACAGGTCGAGTTCATCGGGAAGGCCGCCCATGCCGCCGCTGACCCCGAGGCGGGCATCAATGCGCTTGGAGCCATGATTCTCTCATTTAACGCTATCGATTCCCTGCGGCAGCACATCAAGGAAACAGCCCGCATTCATGGTATCATCACCGATGGCGGTGACGCGCCTAATGTTGTCCCCGCCCACAGCGCCGCCACTTTCCTGATACGCGCTGAAGATGATGAATACCTCGATATTTTAAAAGATAAAGTGATGAATTGTTTCGCTGGCGCGGCGGCGGCCACCGGCGCCGAACTGAAATACCGCTGGGCGGACGTGCGCTACGCCTCTATGCTTAATAATATCACCATGGCCAGGCTTTTCCGGAAAAACATGCAGTCGCTGGGGCGTTCCATTCCCCTTGGCGATGCCGGTAACTGGAGCGGTAGTTCTGATGTAGGCAATGTTAGCCAATTGGTACCGACTATACAGCCTATGGTGGCCATAGCGTCTAGTGAGGTTTTAATTCATTCATCCGAATTCGCCGAGGCAGCCGGGAAAGAAGAAGCGTTACATGCCCTACTTGATGCTGCCAAGGCCATGGCGATGACCGCCGCCGATATTCTGGCCAATCCGGAAATTCTGGCCGGAATCCGCGCGGAATTCCAAAAAAGCAAGAAAAAATAGAAAAAGAAGTAAATGGAAGCTTATCTTGGTATAGATGTAGGTTCGGTCACGGTCAAATTCGCGGCGCTCAACGCGGCGGATGGACTGCTGGCCAGTCTTTATTTGCCGGCTGCTGGCCGGCCGGTAGATGTTATCCGGGAGGGGCTCGGCAAGATCGGGAGGCAGCTGCTGCCTGATACCGACATCAAAGGAGTGGCCACCACCGGCAGCGCGCGTTACCTGGCCTGGGCTATCGTTGGTGCTGATATCATAAAAAACGAAATTACCTGCCAGGCGGTGGCGGCGGTAAAATATTATCCTGATGTTAGGACGGTTATTGAAATCGGCGGGCAGGACAGCAAGTTGATTATAATTCGTAACGGCTTGGTAGAGGATTTCGCTATGAACACGGTATGCGCCGCCGGCACCGGCAGCTTCCTCGACCACCAGGCGGTGCGTCTATGTATGAGCATTGAAGAATTTTCCCGTCTGGCCATGGCCGGTCGGGATAGCGTAAAAATTTCCGGTCGCTGTACCGTTTTCGCCGAGTCGGACATGGTGCACAAGCAGCAGATGGGACACCGCGTCGACGATATTGTATACGGACTCTGCCGTACACTGGTACGCAACTATTTAAGCGATGTCGGCTCAGGTAAGGATATCCGTTCGCCGGTGGTGTTTCAGGGTGGGGTCGCCTTTAATCGGGGCATTATCCGGGCACTGCGGGAGGAGCTCAATCTAGAGATAACTGTTCCTGCCCATCCGGAGATTATGGGAGCTATCGGCGCGGCGCTTATCGCTCATGAAAGTATGGATATAAAGCAGGAAGACTGCCGGTTCCACGGTTTTGATATCGGTGAAGCAGAATATATTACGTCCACATTTAAATGCGATCATTGTCCGGTGGCCTGTGAAGTGTCGCAGGTTTTAAGAGACCGCCGGGTTTTGGCCTGCTGGGGAGGTCAGTGTAATATGTGGGAAGAAGCAAATGCGGGTATGAGGGTAAAAGATTGAAAAACGTAAAAATTGCGCTGGATGTTGCCGGCGGCGATTATGCTCCGCATGAAATGGTCAAGGGGGCTATTAAAGCCGTACAGGAACTCGGCGTGGAAATCGTGCTGGTAGGCCGGAAAAACGTGCTCCGCAAGCTCCTGGAAAAATCCCCGGTTAAAAGCGGTATCTCAATCGTCGATGCCAAGCAGGTCATCGACTTTAATGAGCATCCTATTAGGTCGCTCCAGAACAAGCCTAATTCATCAATCGTTATCGGTATCAATCTTCTTAAAAGCGGCAGTGCTTCGGCTTTTGTTTCTGCCGGTAATACCGGTGCCGTTGTCGCATCATCACTACTTACACTGGGAAAGGCAAACGGTATTAGCCGTCCGGCAATAGGCTGCTTCCTGGATGCTCTGACATCCCATCCGGCGTTGCTGGTGGATGCTGGGGCTAACTCCGATTGCCGTCCGGAGCACCTGCTGGAGTTTGCCCGTATGGGCACGCTTTTTAGTAAGTACATATTAAAGATACCTTTCCCCAGGGTCGGATTGCTTAGTAATGGCATGGAAGAAGGAAAGGGAAATCGCCTGACGCAGGAGACCTATCAGCTTTTAAAAGAAGCTAAGGATATCACATTTGTTGGCAATATTGAAGGGCATGATATAAACCGTAAAACTGCCGATGTCATAGTAACCGATGGTTTTACCGGTAATATTGTGCTGAAGACTATCGAGGGGGCTAATGATAATTTTCTAAACTCGATGCGTGAACTCGGCCATGTGATTTCCAGTGTCTCCCGTTTAAAAACGCGCGACCTTTTACGGGAAATCGGGCTGGGTTCCTGGACGAAGAAACTTGATTTCAGTGAATACGGGGGGGGCTACCTTCTCGGTGTTAACGGCAATATCATCATCGCTCATGGGCGTAGCAAGGCCAGGGCAATTAAAAACGCCATCGGACTGGCTAAAGAGGCTGTTGAGCGCGGCATAACAGAAAAAGTGAAAGAGGAGAAATATGAGCAAACCAGTGGAAATCAATGAAGAAAAATTTGGTGAAACGGTCTTGAAAGCAAAAACACCCGTATTAGTCGATTTCTGGGCGCCATGGTGCGGGCCTTGCCGTATGATTGCGCCGCTTGTTGAAGAATTTGCCAAAGAATACGATGGCAAGGTCGCCTTCGTAAAAGTGAATGTCGATGATAGCGCAGAGACCGCCCGGCAGTATGGTGTAATGAGTATACCCACGCTGATTCTCTTTAAAGGAGGCCAGCCTACATCCAGCATTATAGGGTTCACCAGTGAAACGAGGAGTGAATTGAAGAAAAACATCGACGCGGCTTTGTGATTGAGGGGGAAGATTGATGAGCGAACCTCTAAAAAAATACGATATCATTATTATCGGCGGGGGTCCGGCCGGTTTGAGCGCCGGTATATATACCGCCCGCGCCCGGTTAGCGACGCTGCTTATTGAAAAAGCGGCCATCGGCGGCCAGATAATAAACTCTGAAACGGTGGAGAACTACCCCGGATTTACCGAAGGCGTCGGCGGCATCGACCTTACACAGGCGATGCACCAGCAGGCCACCAAATTCGGAATGGAAACAGTGTACGATGAGGTTACCGGAATCGAGGCAGGCGGAAAGCAGAAAACGGTAACAACATCGCAGGGCAAATTTACAGCCAAAGCGATTATTATTGCCGGTGGGGCGGAGCGGCAAAAGCTGGGCATACCCGGCGAGGCGGAATTCACCGGCAGAGGCGTTTCTTACTGCGCCACCTGCGACGGCGCTTTCTTCCGCGATAAAGTGGTGGCTGTGATAGGAGGCGGCAATGCCGCCGTAACAGAAGCTCTGGAACTTACCAAATTCGCTTTAAAAGTAGTATTGATACACCGCCGCAATGAGCTTAGGGCAACGGCCATCATGCAGGAAAGAGTAAAAGCCGACCCCAAAATAACAATATCCTGGGATACGGTGCCGCTGGAGATACTGGGGGACAAAGCAGTCACTCAAATTAAATTACAGAACGTTAAAACCAAAAAAGAAACAATGCTTGATGTATCCGGCGTCTTCGTGGCGGTGGGGTCTCAGCCGGCTACCGGCTATCTTAAAGATATAATCAAACTGGATAATGTCGGGGCTATTATTGCCGGCGACAAGCTGGAGACCAGCATGCCGGGCATTTTTGCCGCCGGCGATATCCGCAGCGGCTCTATCCGGCAGGTAATAAGCGCCGCCGGCGATGGGGCCACAGCCGCCGTCAATGCCGGTAAATATATCAGCGAATAATACCGCTTTTTAAAAATATTTAAATTTTTATTATTGCTCCGCTTTAAAGGAATTTGACGGAATCATGTGGTTAGTTGTTAAATAACTTGTCGTCTAAAAAAGGAGAAAAACGTGAAGGTTATTTTCATCGAAGATGTCCCCAATGTAGCCAGGGCAGGTCAGACCAGGGAGGTCGCCAACGGCTATGCCCGTAACTTCCTTTTCCCGCGTAAACTGGCGGTCCTGGCGAATTCCCAGGCGGCTGCCAGTGTCGAGTCGCACCTGAAAAAGGTAGCCAAGCAGCGCGCGATTGAAGAAGCCGAAATGTCTGAACTGGCTAAAGTGATAACTGGCACGGAGATTACGCTGAAAGCCAAGGTAGGCGAGAAAGACAAGCTCTACGGCTCGGTTACCGGCGCTGATATCGCCGAGGCGTTAAGCAAAGAAATCGGACGCGAAATCGATAAAAGAAAAGTCGACCTCGCGGAGCCGATTCGCATAGTGGGTGTGTACGACGTGACTATTAAATTCACCCACGATATTACGGCTATGGTCACCGTTACCGTCATGTCCGATGCCGAGGGCGCGGAAAAGCCGGTCAGAGTAGAAAAGGCCGAAGCCCCCGCTGAAGAGAAAAAAGAAAAAGCCGTGAAGAAAGAAAAAAAGGTAAAGAAAGAAAAGGCGCCTGAAGAGCCCAAAGAAGAAAAACCCGCTGCGGCAGAAAAAGCGGAAAAACCTGCCAAAGTAAAGAAACCTAAAAAGGTAAAAGCAGTAGAACCGGCTGAAGCAGAAAAACCTGTTAAAGAAGAAAAGAAAGAAAAAAAGTCAAAAGCTAAAGCCAAAAAGACAGAAGAAACGGTAGAAGAAAACAAGGAGTAATCTCGCTGTGAACGATGCAAGGCTGCCGCCAAACGATAACGACGCCGAAGAAGCGGTCATCGGCTCCCTGCTGATTGACGGCGCATCTGTTTTTCAGATAGCCGACTTTCTGAAGGCGTCCGATTTCTACTTCGAGCAGAACCGGCTGCTTTACGATGCTTCAATGTCGCTCTACCAGCGCGACGAAGCCATCAACCAGGTTACGCTGGCGCAGGAGTTGACACGGCTCGGCAAGCTGGAAACGTGCGGCGGCGCCGCCCGCTTGAGTTACCTGATATCTATCTGCCCCACCTCCCTCGATATCGAGCACTATGCCCGCATCGTCTACCGGCTTTCCGTCATGCGCCAGATGATAACCGCCGGCGACCGCATTGCTACCGTTGGCTATGAGTCCGGGCCCGATGTCGAGGAAAGCCTGGCTAAAGCCGAGGGTATCTTATTCAGGCTGCGCCGTGGCGGTGGAGGCTCTAACGACCTCACCCATATCCGTGAGGTGCTGGATAAATACTTCGAGGTAGCCCCGCCGTCTTCCGAAGAGCGCCCCGAGCGTTTGCCCTTTGTGCTCTCCAGCTTCGCCGGTCTGGATGAATTCCTTAACGGGTTCCAGCGGTCCGACCTTATTATCATTGCTGGTCGTCCCAGCATGGGCAAGACCAGCTTGGCTCTGAATATCGCCCGCAACGCCGCCGTTGAGCACCGTGCCTGCGTCGCCCTATTCAGCCTGGAAATGAGTCGCGACTCCCTGGTAACGCGTCTTGTCTCCAGCGAATCGGGCGTTAACGCCCGGCGTATCCGTTTCAGCGAGCATAAGACCGAGGACGAAGAGAAGCGTGTCATGGAGGCGACCGGCGTGCTTTCGGAATGCCCTATTTATGTCGACGATACCCCGATGATTCGTATGGCGGAGATGCGCTCTAAGGCGCTCCGTCTTAATTACGAGCGCGGTATCGACCTTGTTATCCTCGATTATCTCCAGTTGATGCAGGGGGAAAGCAGCGGCAGGGGTGAAAACCGCGTGCAGGAAATCAGCTTAATATCGCGGTCGCTCAAGGCTTTAGCCCGTGAAATCGATGCGCCGGTCATAGCTGTCTCCCAGCTAAGCCGTGCCGTCGAATGGCGCGCCTCCCATGAGCCGCAGCTTTCTGACCTCCGTGAGAGCGGCAGTATTGAGCAGGACGCTGATGTCGTCCTCTTTATTTACCGCGACGAATATTATTATAAGACTGAAGAAGAGTGGATAGCCGCTCACCCCGACCGTGAATACCCCCGTGAAGAAGCCGATGTCATTATCGCCAAGCACCGCAATGGCCCCACCGGCCGCATCAAGCTGCGTTTCCGTCATACTCTGGCTAAATTTGAAAGCCTGGGAAGCGTGGAGCCGACCTTGCTATGACAAAATTTCAGGGTTTTCCGTCCGGCGGCAGGGTGCAGTACACGGCGATACCTGGTGTCTTTTTCAGCGACGTATTGCCCCAGATTACCGATATCGACGAGTTAAAAACAACATTGCACATTATCGCCGTGCTTTATCAGCGTAAAGGCTACCCCCGTTTTATTCGTTATGACGAGCTGATGGGTGATGCCGTCCTGATGGGGGGTCTCAAGGGGTCCGAGGAAACGCTGCGCGGCGGCCTGAAAAAGGCAGTCGAACGCGGCACGTTATTGAGTCTATCCGTGGAAATGGAAATCGTTTCCGGGGATATATATTTTATTAATGACGAGTCCAGTCGCCAGGCGGTGGAAAAAATCAAGAGCGGCGGGTTAAAGCTGCCTGGACTGAAAGCGGGCAAGTCTGCACCGGTACCGTCGGAACCCTTGCCGGATATTTTCACCCTTTACGAGCAGAACATCGGTATGCTGACGCCTATGATTGCCGATGAACTCCGCGATGCCGAGAAATCCTATCCGGAGGACTGGATTCGGGACGCTATAAAAGAAGCAGTCCTGCACAACAAACGCAGCATTAAATATATCGCCAGGATTTTACAAAACTGGTCGATAGAAGGCCGCAGTGATGGAACATATCAGCGAGATTCTAAAAAAACAGACCCGGACAAGTACTTCAAAGGAAAATACGGACACATGGTCCGGCGCTGACGAAGCGCCGTCGAACAGTCCTGTTTGTCCCATCTGCAAGGGTGTCCGTGTCGTCCATCCCCGTTTGCCTTCGGGGCAACCGGACTATAGCCGGGTTGTTCCCTGCCGCTGTGTGAAGAGCAAGCAGGATGATGAGCGCCAGTCCCGACTGAAACAGTACAGCAATCTGGGCGCTTTAGCCCGTTTCACCTTCGATAATCTGATGCCGGAGGGGCGTAGCAGCAACCCGCAAAACCAGGAGCGCTTCACGCAGGCATTTCAGGCTGCGAAAGCGTTTGCCGACGCACCGGAGGGATGGCTGGTCTTCAGCGGGCCCAGCGGCAGCGGCAAGACCCACCTGGCGGCGGCTATCATTAACGAGTGTATTGAAAAAGGACAACCAGCTTTCTATATTACCGCCCCCGACCTGCTGGACCGGCTGCGCGCTTCTTTTAACCCCGATAGCGAAATCCCGTATGACGAATTCTTCGAGCAGATGAAGAATACTCCGCTTCTCGCGCTGGATGACCTGGGGGTGCAGTCCGGCACGCCTTGGGCTAAAGAAAAGCTCGACCAGCTATTGACGGCGCGCTTCAATGCCGGCCTGCCCACTGTTATCGTGACCGCGGTGCATTTCGACGAAATGGATGACCGTCTGCGCACCCGCCTGACCGACGCCCGTTTATGCCATGTCTTTATCCTGGAGGAAACATCGCCGACTTCTATATATGCTTGGACGCCGGAGTTTGAGCTTCAGAAGAATATGAACTTTATCAATTATAAACGCCGTACCGATTTATCCATGGAGCAGCAGGATAATATGGACGGAGCCTATCGGCTCGCTTTCGATTTCGCTAAAAACCCCGAAGGCTGGTTGGTCTTTATGGGTGAGACGGGCTGTGGCAAGACGCACCTCGCGTCCGCCATCGTCAACTACCGCTATGAGATGGGTAAGCCGGCATTATTCGTCGTCGTTCCGGATTTGCTTGACCATCTACGCGCCGCCTTCAATCCGGAGAGTAAAATATCATACGACCGGCTTTTCGAGAGCGTCAAGACCGCCCCATTGTTGGTGCTGGATGACTTCGGCGAGCAGTCCACCAATCCCTGGGTGAAGGAAAAGCTTTATCAGCTAATCAACTACCGCTATAACAGCCGCCTCCCCACCGTTATCACCACGCGGCTTTCCCTTGATGAAATTATGGGTGAGGTTGATAGTTCTATCAGTTCCCGCCTCGTCGACCGTAAAGTCAGTGTTACTTTCGGGATTATTGCTTCTGATTTCCGCACCGATAGAAAGTCCGGACAGAAGCGTATGCCACCCCGGGGCAAGACCGGCCGTAACCGTTAAGCTATATCAGCGGACTTCTTCCCCTCTTTAAACGCCAGCGCCCCCGTCGGGCATACCTCAACGCATGTGGAGCAGTTCATGCACCTCTCCTCAATTGGCTCATCCCCGAAGGTCGTCAACACCCGGTCAAAGCCCCGGTGGGCAAACCCCAACACGGCTTTCTCTTTAGACTTACGGCATTCCCATACGCAGCGCCCGCATAACACGCATTTATTGGGGTCGAGGGTGAAAAGGGGATTACTATCGTCCACCGACAAATCTCTCAAGAGCAGTCGCAGGCGTCTTGGTTTCAGGCTGCACTTGAGTGTTTTGGCTATTTTCTGAAGCTCGCAGACGCCGTTGGCGCTGCAGTGGGCGCAATCGAGGGCATGAGAAGCCATCAAAAGCTCGAAACCGGCGCGCGCCAGCGCTAAAGCATTTTGCCCTCTGATATTTACAACCATACCGTCGGCTACTTCTATAGTGCAGGCGGTCACCGGCTCCTTATTTCCCTCTATCTCCACCCAGCATAATCGGCAGGCAGCGTTCGGCTCCGGCTTGTCTTTGATAGCGCAGAGGTTGGGGATATAGATGCCGTTGTCCAGCGCCGCCCACAAAAGCTTTTCGCCGGGGCGGGCTTTTATCTTCTTGCCGTCGATGGTCAGATTTACCATTTTCACTTCGGTACCTCGCTCGGCGGCGAAAGCTTGACGATGGCGTTATATTGCGGCGGGCAGGCTTTCAGGCAGGTGCCGCACTTGACACACTTTTCCTGGTCGATGACCTTGATGCGCTTTTTATTGGGGGTAATGGCTTCCACGGTGCAGCTGCCGATACAGGCATCGCAGGAGCGCTCGCACTTGTCGGGGAGGATATAGTAGGCGATGAGGTGCTGGCACATCAGTGCCGGACATTTGCCGAGTTTAATGTGCTCCTCGTATTCGTTGCGGAAATAGCGCAGGGTAGTCAGGATAGGATTGGGGGCGGTCTGTCCAAGGCCGCATAACGACCCCGCCTTAACTTCCTCCGCCAGTTTTTCCAGATTATCTATGTCTTCTAATTTTCCCTTGCCCTGGGTAAAATCGGTCAGTATCTCCAGCATCTGCCTGGTGCCGAGTCGGCAGAAGGTGCACTTGCCGCAGGACTCGCGCTGGGTGAACTCCAGGAAGTAGCGGGCAATCTCCACCATGCAGTCGTCTTCGTCGCATATCACCATGCCTCCCGACCCCATAATGGCGCCGGCGTTTTGCAGCGAGTCGAAATCCACTGGCAGGTCCAGTGATGCTTCTGGCAGGCACCCGCCGGAAGGACCTCCTATCTGGACGGCTTTAAAGAGCTTTTTATTGGGAATGCCGCTGCCCACATCGAAGATTATCTGGCGCAGCGTGGTGCCCATCGGCACTTCCACCATGCCCGTATTGACTATCTTGCCCGCCAGCGCGAAGACGGCGGTGCCCGGGCTGTCTTTCGTCCCGGTTTTAATGAACCATGACGCGCCGTTTTTAATAATCTGCGGAACGTAAGCCAGTGTTTTAACATTATTAACGACCGTCGGTTTGCCGAAGAGTCCCGAAGTAGTCATTCGCGGCGGACGGGGACGGGGAGTGCCGGCCTTCCCCTCTATGGAGTTAGCCATGGCGGTGGCTTCTCCGCAGACGAACGCGCCGGAGCCCTGAAATATCCGGATATCGAAGTTGAAATTGCTTCCCAATATATTACTACCGCTGAGCTTTAGCTTCTTTGACTGTTTCAGGGCAATTCCCACTCGCTCCACGGCCAGAGGGTATTCGGCGCGTACATAGATATATCCGTAACGCGCGCCCACAGCGTATCCGGCGATAATCAATCCCTCGATTACGGAGTGAGGGTCGCTTTCCAGAATAGCCCGGTCGACGAATGCCCCGGGGTCGCCCTCGTCCGCGTTGCAGATGATGTACTTGGTCGTTCCTTTGGCGTCGCGGCCGTATTGCCATTTTCTTCCGGCGGGAAAGCCTGCGCCGCCTCTGCCTCTTAATCCGGATTTTTTTATTTCATTGATTATCGCTTCAGGTGGCATATCGATGGCTTTTGCCAGGCCGGTATAACCGCCTGCGGCAATATACTGTTCGATATCGGTGGGGTCGATATGACCGCAGTTTTTCAGGATTATTTTTTGTTCGTATTTAGCGCGTGGGAAGTCCTGGAAACTGGGCAGTATATCGTTGGCTTCCAGCGCACCGATGACGAACTCCGGACAGGGATTTTCACCGAGGATAAACTCATTGACCAGTCTCTCGGCGATAACCGGGTTAACATAGCCATAGCATACCGGGGGGTAGCCCGGCTTGCCGATAATGACGATGGGTTCGGCGTAGCAGTGACCCATGCAGCCGACCTCTATCACCGGGCAGTCGAGGTTACGCTTTTTTATCTCTTCCCGGAAAGTCTTGAGGACGTCTAAAGCGCCGGCGGCCCTGCCGCAGGTGGCTGCACCGACCAGTATGTACGGCTTGTTTTGCTTTAATTCGCGTACATGCGCTACGGCGCGTTTACTTATCTCTTGAAAAGCAGTAGCTATCGTCGACCGTTCAGTTGCTTTCACTTTTTTCTTTATCCTTCGTCCCGTACTCATGCCCGAAGCCCAGCAGTATACCGTCAACTCTGGTAGGCTCCACCTGGCCCTCCGGGTTCCCGTCAACGACGGTGACCGGGGCTTTGGTGCAGCAGCCCACGCACGCTACGATATCCAGGTCGAACTCCCGGTCCGGCGTGGTTTCGCCCGAGTTTATCTTCAAGCGGCGTTTCCAGGCATCCAGCGTTATATAGCCGCCCTTCATGTGGCAGGCGGTGCCCAGGCATACTCTTATTGAATGCTTGCCGGGAGGGTTAAGGCGGAATTGATTATAGAACGTAACCACGCCGTAAACATCCACCGCTGCCATGTTTAGATAATCGGCAATTTCTATCATGGCTTCGCGTGGCAGGTAGCCAAGTTTCCCCTGCACGCCCTGTAATATCGGTATTAAATGCTGCTTTTTCCGGGCGAACCTGTTTAAAATCAGCCCTGTTTCTTTGATTATCTGCTGCCGTTCTGTTTCATTCGTCGCTGTATTGACTTTAGTCACTATATCCTCGCCTGCTTCAATTCTGGCGAAGCTGCTGCCTTTTGTCAAGGAATAACTTGTTTTGCATCGTATTCTCGCTATATTAACACTCTGTTTATTTCTCTCCATTTATTATTTACGCCTTTGTTATGTTTCAGGGGATAGACTGGGGTCATTAAATGACCGAGGTCTTGCCTGTGAAGAGGACTGTCATCAATAAAATTTATCTCAAATCACTACAGGCTCTACTGGCGGCGGTACTCGTTTGTCTGATTATCGCTACTGGTACCGTTGCAGCCGATACCACCTGGACCCAGACTACCCAGGCGGACTTTACCTCCGGCACGCTTGTTCAACTAGACGCAACGAGCAGCCCCGGCGATGTCAAACTGGCGAAGGTCGGCAGCGGCTATCTCTATGCCTTCAGGGGCAACGGCACAAAGTCTTTCTGGCGTTATGATGTTTCGACCAATGCATGGACACCGATGGCCGATGCACCATATTCCGTTGGTGCTGGTGGCGCTCTGGCTTTCGACGGCAATAACTATATTTACGCCCTCGGCGGCAGCGGCACCAAGTATTTCTGGCGTTATGATATCACTGCCAATACGTGGTCGACCTTGAGCTATACACCCAGTCCTGTAAGTGCTGGGGGCTCTCTCGCTTTTGCCGGTAATTATATCTATGCCTTGAGAGGTCAAAACAAAACCAACTTCTGGCGGTATAATATAGCTGGCGGTACCTGGTCGTCTATGGCAAGTACTCCATCCGGAGTTCAGGGCGGCGGTGCCTTAGCTTATGGCGGTGGCGACTTCCTTTATGCGCTTAAAGGAGGCTCAACTACCAGTTTCTGGAGATACAGTATTTCTGGCAATAGCTGGACGTCGACGCTAGCAGGTACTCCGTCCGTAGTGGGTGACGGCGGTTCGCTGGCCGCCGATGGTGGTAATTATGTCTACGCGTTAAAGGGACTTAATACCGTTACTTACTGGCGTTATGACATATTAGCCGATTCATGGACAGCGATGGCGGATACCCCGGCGACGCCCTGTGTATACGGCGGCGGTGCTCTTGCCTATGATACGGACGCAAATTTCTATGCCTTGCGCGGCAATAATCAGGATGATTTCTGGAAATATAGTGTTTCCGCAAATTCATGGTCGGTTAAAGCTGATACTCTATCGATGGTATCCTATGGCGGCGCGCTGGTTTTCCAGGGGGCGCCTTACTATACCTCCGGCAACCTTACTTCTTCGGCATATGATACAGGTGGCGCTTCTGATTTCGGCAATATATCATGGACGGCTGCTACGCCGTCTGGGACTGCTATAAAATTCCAGATAGCCACCAATAATGATAGCGCTACCTGGGACTTTAAAGGCCCGGACGGCACATCCGGCACGTATTATACATCGAGCGGCGCCGCTATATGGTCCGGACATGATAGTGACCGTTATATTAAATACAAGGCCTTTTTCAGCACTTCCGATACCGGCGTGACTCCCGTCCTGAATGATATCAGCATCAATTACACCCCTTGGGTCATTCTACCGTCGGTATCTACTGCCGCCCCTACGCTGGTCGAGGAGACTACAACCACCCTGCATGGCACGGTCGCTGATGATGGCGGTGAAGCCTGCCAGTATCAATTCGTATACGGGACGGCTTCCGGCGGGCCATATACTTACAGCACCGGCTGGACGGGCAGCGTCACTACGGGGCAGTCCTTTAGTGCAGACGTTACGGGCCTTTCCAAAGGGACGAAATATTACTTTGTAGCGCAGGTGAAAAACAGCTACGGCACCGGCAGCGGCGGTGAACTGGATTTCCTGACCAAGCCTGACCCCCCGTTCCCTTTTACCGCCAACGCAATCAGCGATACGCAGATTGACTTAAGCTGGGTAAAAGGTGACGGCGCCTGGAAAACGATAGTACGCCGCAACACCGGCGGCTATCCTGCCGATATATATGACGGCGTGCAGGTCTATTTTGATACCGGCACATCTTTTTCCGATACCGGTTTGACTCCGGATACACTTTACTACTACCGGGCTTGGTCTTACGTTACCGGCAGCGAGCAGTGGTCGGATAATTATCAGGACGCCAGCGCGCAGACTGCCCCGCCGCCAACGACGCCGCCGCCGACCACTACGGAATCCCCGATAACGATAGGCGGTTCTGTGTATCCTGTGAATAAGCTGCTGGTACTGATACCTTGGCTCTGTATTGCCGGTGTAATCATGCTGGTTGGGGGTGGGGTTGTCTTCAGAATGGTCAGGGCAAGAGTAGGCCGTCGGTAGAGTTTTTTAAGCCCTTTGCCCGAATATTTTGCTGCCGATGCGTACCATGTTGGCACCTTCTTCAAGGGCAATCTTATAGGAATCCGTCATTCCCATGGAAAGGTATCTCATTTCCACATCCGGCAGGGCCAGTTTCTTTACACGATCGAATAAAACCTTCGTCTCCCGGAAACAAGGTCGCAGTTCTTCCGCCTGCATGGTCAGCGGTCCCATGGTCATTAGTCCCGTTACGCGTATGTTCTTCATCGTCGCGATAGCGGAAATCAGCTGTTCCGCATTTTCTGGGTAGACCCCTGCCTTTTGTGCCTCCCGGCCGCTGTTTATTTCAATCAGCACTGGCATGGTCTTGACTATCTGGGCGCACCTTTTCGCTATTTCTGCTGCTATTTCAACCGAATCCACCGTTTCTATCATATCGAAAAGCGTTACGGCTTTTTTTACCTTGTTTTTCTGTAAGTGGCCGATGAAGTGCCATGCCACGCGGTTGCCTATTTTCTGATAGGCGGGTTCCGCTTCCTGGACGTAGTTCTCCCCGATTATCCCAATGCCTGCTGCCACTGCCTCCGCTATTTCATCGGGTGTTCTCGTTTTAGCGGCGGCAACGAGTTTTACGTCTTGGGGGAGCTCGGCTATCAGTTGCTTTACGTTCTCTGTAATGCTCAATTTATTATGCTCTGAATATTATCGACACAACCGTGGCTATTAACATTTTACTCCACACAAGCAATAGCATCAAAGAGTCCGGTTCCCCGCTTGAAAAAGAGAAACACTAGCTACTGTTGAAAAATGGATTGGCTAAATCTTAAGGAGAAATTGTACAGCGATAGTTGGTGATAGAGTCCGGCGTTCGGGAAATACCCGCAGCTGACTTTAATCTTTAATCGTTACCAGCTTCTTCTTTTTAATGCTCATATCTAACGATTTTTGAAAAACTTCTTTCATTGATGAAGACATACTGTTAAGCTTGGCGGCATCGGTAAATTTCCGCTGCGCGGCAAGTTCTTCCTGCGCCGTGATGCGGATAACGCGGATATCGGCCAGTACTTTATGTATTTCTTCGTTTGCTTGGCGTATTATATCTTCGATTTCCCGCTGGGTGGCCAGGCGGGCGTGCAGTACGAGTTGATGAGCTTCGCTGCGCGCTTTCATGGCGGTTTCCTGCTGGTATTTCACCGCTTCCGCTTTCATTCGGCGGATTAATTCTAGTTCCTGCAGAGCGATCTTCCGTATGCGGTGCAAAGAGGTCATGGTCTCATTGGTGCCTGAATCCCCACCTGATACTGGTCTTACTGATAAAGGTCTTGATGTAAAAGACTTTTTTACAGGCGCCGCTGCTTTGCTTGTCATCACTTTGCCCGGGATTTTTTCCGCGGCTGGCGTGGTTTTGAATGGCTGTACGCGCACTTTGCTTTGCGATATTTTCATATTTTACCTTTTTAGATAATAAATCTCCGTTCTAATCTTACATCCAGGTAGCTTTAGATACGGAGATGGCTATCACCTAATGTTGCTGGGTGTAATCCCTTAAATTTCCCTGGTTCTCTGTAGCTGGTGTAGGAGCTATGCCGATTATGTTAGAATAAAAGCATCCGTTCCAGAACAAGGAGGTTACGCTTTGTCTTCATCCGAATATCTGGGTTTTTTCGCCGGGCTCTTAACGACTTTTTCACTCGTCCCTCAAATCATCCGTGTTTATAAACTTAAAAGTGCCCGTGAGATAAGCCTTCTCTTTAACACATCGATGCTGCTGGGGATAATAATCTGGCTGATTTACGGTATCGTACTCGGACTTGTTCCTCTGGTAATCTGGAATTCTATCGGTATCATTTTAAACAGCTGGCTCTTATACGCTAAGTTAAGATACGGCAGGGTAAAAAATGCCTGAACAGGCTTTTTGCCGTTTGATTGCCGTATTAACGATTAAGGTGGTAATATTTTCTTAAAAATTAATCGGAAAACCATTGACCAAAAGATATAAATGGTTTACACTATGGGTATGTTTCATCCCTATGTAGAAACCATGCTGAAGAATCTTGACATGGCCGTTATCAACGCGTGTCGGTGGCTGGCTGGCATTTCTAGCTATTCGGGGATGTTGCGGTATTAGTCAATCGCCTTTCGCTTCTTTCTATTATTATTTTTTAGTTTATAACAACATATATACTAAATGAGGTTACATGATATTCCTGAGAGCCTTTCTCAATGATGGTGAGGAAGCGTACGGAGGGACATATGGTTGAGCAATTAAAAAAGCAGCGTGAACAACTAGATGTTGAGCACAAGCGTCTCACCTTTGAGTTGGCGCAGCTGCAGGAAAACAAGTCCACTGCCGAAGAACGGCGGGAGGGCAGTCCCTTCGGAAAGCGTGAGGAGGAAGCTACCGAAACTCTGGAACTGGAAAAGCGGTTGGCACTGGAAAACCGCATCCGCCAGGAAATAGCCTCCGTCGAGCATGCATTGGAAAAAATCGAGGAGGGCACTTATGGCCTTTGTGACAACTGTGGCAAGAAGATCGACCCCGAGCGCATGGAGGCGCTGCCGCAGGCCAGCCTTTGTTTAAGCTGCAAAGCTTTGTTGGCAAAAAATGGAAAAACTGCATCTCCACCAAGATAAATGGCGGGATATCGTCTTCGGTAGTGTCGTCCTATTCGTAGTCATTATCGACCAGCTTACCAAGGCGTTAATTAGAGCCAATCTTGCTCTCGGAGAAGTGTCTTTTGACGCCGGTATTTTCCGGATAATACATATCCAGAATACCGGGGCAGCCTTCGGCATTTTTAAAGACCATTCACTCACTTTGATTATCACCTCTATTATCGGTATTGTTGTCATCCTGATACTGGTTTTTCTTCTGCGCAGTCGCTGGCATTTTCTTGAAAGCATGTGGGTACGGGTGGGAATGGCTCTCGTAATGGGCGGCACTATCGGCAATAATCTTATCGACCGCATAAGACAGGGATATGTTACCGATTTTATTGATTTTAAAATCTGGCCGGCCTGGAATGTGGCCGATGCCTCGATAACCATTGGTGTTATAATTATCGCCTACCGGCTGATTTTCTATTCGGGCACTCTAAAAAGCAAAGTATGACCAGGGAATATTCCTTTGTAGCTGATATTGACGGCATCCGCCTCGATAAATTCGTCGGGGAGAGGAGCACGGAGCTTTCACGCACCCATGCCCGGGAGCTCATTGAAGACGGCTTGATTACCGTCAATGGCAAGGCGGCTAAACCCAGTCTTAAATTGACTCCCGGCGATGAAATAAAGGTGAATATTCCCCTTGCTCCATCGAGCCATCTGGAGGCTGAAAATATACCGCTAAAGATTGTTTATGAAGATACGGATGTCCTCGTCGTAGATAAGCCGGCCGGATTGGCGGTGCATCCTGCCCCCGGTCACCCCTCCCATACTCTGGTGAATGCTATCATGAACTACTTACCCGCGTTGGCTGTAGACGCCGATTCTCTCCGTCCTGGCATCGTTCACCGACTGGACAAAGATACCTCCGGGTTGATTCTGGTGGCTAAAAACCGTGTGGCGCAGGCCAATCTTTCGGAGCAATTTAAAAAGCGGGAAGTGAAAAAGACTTATCTTGCGCTGGTA
>MGMR01000113.1:8910-9177 GCA_001796495.1 Chloroflexi bacterium RBG_13_51_18 | reverse complement strand
CGCGCCAGCGCCAGCGGATGGCAGTCGTATCCAGGGGTAGGGAAGCCCGTACGGAATACCGTGTTATTAAGTATTACGGCAGCCACACTCTGCTGGAAATCAAGCCGGAGACTGGCCGCACTCACCAGATAAGGGTTCACCTGGCCGCTATCGGCTTCCCCGTCGTCGGCGATGCCACCTACGGCTTTAAGTCCCCCCGCTTTCCCCGCCAGTTCCTCCACGCCTCTAAAATAGGTTTCCATTTGCCGTCCGCCGGTGCCTTCGTTG
>MGMR01000113.1:652-8832 GCA_001796495.1 Chloroflexi bacterium RBG_13_51_18 | reverse complement strand
GCTCCCCGCCCGCATGATAGAAAAAGCCGAGGACTTCGACCGTATTCTCGGCGAACAGCTGCAAAAACTCGATATCGATATGATTGATTTTTATCTCCTGCATGGACTTGATAAGACCGGCTGGACTAAAGTGCGCGACTTCGGGGTGCTTAAGTGGGCGGAAGCGCAAATGGCCAAAGGGCGTATCGGCCGACTTGGCTTCTCTTTTCACGATGAATACTCCGTTTTTAAAGAAATAGTTGATTCCTATGACAACTGGGTGCTTTCCCAGGTGCAGTATAACTACATGGACGAGAACGAGCAGGCGGGACGCAAGGGCGTCGAGTATGCCGCGGGCAAAGGTCTCGCTGTGGTCGTTATGGAGCCTCTGCGCGGCGGCAAGCTGGCTAAAGACCCCCCGCCCGAGCCCGTCGCCAGGGTCTTGAAAGAAGCCAAGCGCCGGATGAGAGGTGTAGAATGGGCTTTCAATTGGCTCTGGAACCAGCCGGAAATCTCCGTTACCTTAAGCGGTATGAGCACCATGGAGCAGGTCGTGGAAAATCTTAGAATTGCCAGCCGTTTCAGCGGCCCCGGCACGCTCAAAGCGGATGACCTTGAGGTCATTGAAAAAATCAAGGAAGCCTACAAGAGCTTAAGCCCCATTCCCTGCACCGCCTGCCGCTACTGCGTGCCCTGTCCCAACAAGGTGGAAATACCCCGCGTTTTCCAAATTTATAACGACGCCGTCATGTATGACGATATGCGCGGCGGCAAGTTCATGTATAACGGTCCTTTCGGGATTCCGCAGGACCAGCGCGCTGACCAGTGCACCGAATGCGAGGAATGCCTTGAAAAATGCCCCCAGAAAATAGAAATCCCGGAATGGCTCAAAAAAGCCCACGAAGCCCTGTATTCTGATGTACCGATGGGTCCCCCCGGCCCGCCGCCTCCTAAAAAAGAGGAATAAAACTAATAATATAAACTAAAAGAGGGGCGGACAGCCCCTCTTCTTTCTTTACTACTTATACAGCCATTTCCTGAATATCTTCTGGCTCAAGAACGGCATCACCACCCAGGTCAATATACTTACCAGCAGCAGGGCTACCAGAAAGCCTTCCAGGTAAAAATTCATACCTGTGAAAAGCCACTGCAGCAGCTTTAAGATAGCTATGGAAAGCACGAATACCGCCAGGAAAGTAACCGTGGCCATCTTCCAGTGCGGCGGCGTCTCCAGTTCCGGGCAGTCAGGTATGGAAAACCATGTTTCCAGTCCCGTAGCTTCTTGGCGGCTCCTGCGGGAGAAGGCGTCCGCTTCGTTGGACAGTTTCTGGCGGATATAAGAAGTCTCCCAGATATGCATGGACTTATCGTCGGTGAAGCGCATCACCACGTGATGCAGTCCGGTTTTACCTGGCGGTGGGATAAGGATAGTAACTCCAGTATTGCCGGGCGATTGCCTGGCGGCTTCAGACAATTTTTTTACCCACTCGTCATATTCCTGTTCATGGCCCGGATTTACTACACGGCTCACTACCACCGTGACCGATTTACCGTCGCCGGTTACAATTCTATCTTCGTCCATGTGGAGACCTCCCGCTTCAGAGACGTGCCGCCCTGAATTAAAAATAGCCCACTACTATATTATATAACTACATGAAAATAAAAATATGATTTTACTCTCTTTTTGTTTTTACATGATATCAAAGCCATTTTTTCCTTTTAAAATATAGCACCAGGGTGATTCCTATCAATGCCATAAAACCCAGAAGGCCGAAGTATCCCCACTGCCATTTCAATTCCGGCATATTCTCGAAATTCATGCCATAAACACCGGCGACAAAGGTCAACGGTATGAAAATCGAGGCAAAAATGGTTAAGACCTTCATCACTTCATTCATTTTGTTACTCAAACTGGACAGGTATATATCCAGCATGCCGGAAATCATGTCCCGATAGCTTTCAATGGTATCGATGACCTGTATCGTGTGGTCGTAAACGTCTCTGATATATACTCCCGTTGCCTGCTGTACCAGAGACGTCTCCAGTCGTAGAAAACCGCTGATCAATTCCCTCAATGGCCAGATGGACTTTCTTAGGAAAATCATTTCATTCTTCAGTTTGCGGATGAGCTGGAGTGTCTGGGTGGTGGGATTTAACGTCAGTTGTTGTTCCGTATCTTCTATCTTCTCGCCGACGTTTTCCAGGACGGAGAAATAACTGTCAACAATGGCATCTAACAAGGCATATGCAAGGTAGTCAGCCCCGACTTTTCTTATCCGCCCCTTGCTCTTCCTGATTCTGTCTCTTACCGGATTGAATACGTCACCCTCACGTTCCTGGAATGAAATAACGAAATTGTGGCCGAGTATTAGACTGACCTGTTCCGCTTTTATTTCCTTATCCTCATCAACGGAGAAAATCATTTTCAGCACAAAAAAGATATAATTTTCTGACTCTTCCATTTTTGGACGCTGCTCGGTGTTCAGTATATCTTCAAGCAGCAGAGGATGTAATCCGAAATGATTGCCCAGTTTTTCAATAATATCGACTTCATGCAGACCGTCGATATTTATCCAGGTGACGGTCGGTTTGTCTTTAAACGGGAAGCATTCCTCAATCGCCGCGGCTTCCTTTTCTGTAATCTGTGTTTCATCATAATCTATTATTGTGATCTTGACATTTTCGACCTTCTTTTCACCAACATAAACCAGTGTACCCGGTGGAAGACCTGCCTTCTCTGACCTTTTTCTAATGAGCCTGCGCATTGTATACCTCCATCATGAGTCTAACAAGACGTTGTGTTATTTTAGGACAATATGCCATAAAAAACAATCTATATCTACATTTCTAGATATTTCTACGTGTGGGGTGGTAGAATGTGAGAGTATAAATTCAAGAGAAGGGTTAGTTATGACCGCACCGGTAAGAGTACGTTTTGCTCCTAGCCCCACCGGGCGACCGCAGGTGGGCAATATCCGCACCGCCATGTTCGACTGGCTTTTCGCCAGGCACACCGGCGGGACATTCATCCTTCGTATTGAAGACACTGACGTTACCCGTAAAGTAGAGGGTGCGGTGGAATATATCATGGAAGGGCTGAAGTGGCTGGGTCTGGACTGGGACGAAGGACCGGACGTGGGAGGAGATTATGGGCCTTACTATCAGTCGCAGCGTCTTGATTTATACAAGCAGGCTGCCGAACGCCTTGTGGAACAGGGCAATGCGTATTACTGTTACTGCTCGCCGGAACGTCTTGAGGCAATGCGAAAAGAGCAGGTCGCGCGTAAGCAGCCGCCGGGCTATGATAGACTCTGCCGCAATTTAAGTCCGCAGGAAACGGCTGCGAAAGAATCTGCGGGAATCAAACCGGTGGTACGCTTTAAAGTACCGACCGAAGGGCAGACCGGCTTTCACGATTTGATTTACGGCGATGTAGTCTTTGAAAACAGCAATATCGATGATTTCGTGATGCTGAAGTCGGATGGCTATCCTACCTATCACCTTGCAAATGTCGTGGATGACCACGCCATGAAAATCAGCCATGTTATCCGGGGAGAGGACTGGATATCCAGCACACCGCGACATATTCTCATGTACCGTGCTTTCGGCTATGAACCGCCGCAATATATTCACAATCCGTTGATACTGGGCCCCGACCGCTCCAAGCTAAGCAAACGGCATGGGGCCATGTCTATCCTCGAATACCGCGACGATGGCTACTTGCCGGAGACAATGTTCAATTTTATCGCCCTGATAGGCTGGTCGCTGGATGATAAGACGGAATTAATGACGCGCCAGCAGCTTGTCGAGAATTTCTCGCTGGAGAGGATGGGCAAGACGGGCGCGATATTCAATAAAGAAAAGCTCGACTGGATGAACGGAGTATATATTCGCAGCCTGACAATCGACGATTTAACACAGAGGGCTTTACCGTTTTTAGACAAGGGTTTGCCAGAAAACATAAAGCGGCCGCTGGATGTAGATTATGTGCGGCAGGTAATGCCGCTGATACAGGAAAGGGCTAAAAAACTGGCAGAAATCCCCGAGTTGACTAAATTTTTCTTCACTGAAGAACTAAACTATGACCCGGCGCTGCTTATTGCCAAGAACATGACCGCTGAATCTACTCTGAAGACGCTGGAAGTAGCTTCACAGAGAATTCAGCCGTTGTCATCTTTTAATGAAGAAGTTCTGGAAGCTTTATTGCGGCCGCTGGCTGAAGAATTGGGAATCAAGGCCGGTCAGCTTTTCAGTCCTCTGCGCACGGCCGTCAGCGGTGAGACGGCCACCCCGCCGCTTTTTGAGATGATGGAAGTGCTGGGCAAAGGCCGCTGCTTGAAACGGATTGATGAAGCTGTTGCCAAACTCAAGAAACTCTCCTCGTGAGGGGGACGGGATTGTGGGCGTATTATCCGGGAGTCTTATTCTCGACGCTACCGATGCCAGGGGTAAGCTGGCTAATAAAATCCTATCTGGTATGGGTGCCGAGGTCATCCAAATTAATCCTGAGGAAAAAGGAGAACAGGGGCGACTTCGTAAACTGGTAAAAAAGGCTGATGTCCTTCTCGAAACATTTCCTCCGGGATATCTGGCGTCGCTGGGGCTGGGCTATAAAGACCTGGCTGTAATCAATCCGGGACTCGTCATGGCTTCTATCACTCACTTTGGGCAGAGCGGACCTTATCGAGATTTCAATTCGTCTGACCTGGTGGACCAGGCGTTAGGAGGCTGGCTTTCAGTGACGGGAGAAGCGGATATGCCTTTGAAGCTCTTCGGGGAGCAGTCGTATAAAACGGCCTCGCTCTTTGCCGTCAACGGCATTCTGCTGGCGGTATGGCAAAGGCATGAATCAGGGAGGGGACAACATATCGATATTTCAATAATGGAATGCGTGGCGGCGACTCTCGACCATGTCCTGCCGCGCTATTATTACAGCGGTACCATAGCTAAAAGGCAGGGCAGCCGGCACTGGAATAACGCCTTCGATATTCTTCCCTGCCGCGACGGCTACATATTGATATCGCTTCACCAGCACTGGGACACTCTGGTGGAGTGGCTGGCATCCGAGGGTATGGCCGGGGACTTGACCAATGAAAAGTGGCGGGACAGGGAAGAGCGGAACCGGAATATCGACCATGTTTTAAAAGTCCTGGAAAAATGGACATCAAGTTACAGGGTGGAAGAACTGGTGGAAAAAGGACAATTGATGCATTTTCCATGGGCGGGGATAACTTGAGCAAAAATGGATAAAAAAGGTGAAATATCTCTACTAAAAGCCTGGCTGATTATCGCAGCATCTTTGATAGATGATGCTATAGTGCTGGCGCTCATCCTGCTGGGTTTATGGTTCTTCAATGTAAAAATCACCTGGTCGATTATATTAGTGATAGCGGCGGTAATGGTAGCCCTCGTTTTTATCATGCATAAAGCAGTAGTGCCCGCAATACGCCGAAGGAAAATATCCGGCGCCGAGGGAATGATAGGGATGATAGGCAAGGTAACGGAACCTTTAAAGCCGATGGGGACGGTAAAGATTAAAGACGAGTACTGGACGGCTATCTCCACTGAAGGGGATGTAGATACAGGCGAGGACGTGGAAGTCACGGCGATAAACGGACTGAACCTTGAGGTCAGGAAAAAAGAGTAATGGATAACCTTGAACCGGGATATATTTCCCTTTACCGCTCCGGCGAACTGGAACGCCGAGCTAAAGCGCTGGAAGCGCGGCTGGCGGCTTGCGATATTTGCCCGCGTGAATGCGGCGCTAACCGAATCAAAGGGAAAGTGGGGAAATGCAATTCGGGATTATTACCTATTATTTCCTCATTCTGCGCCCACCACGGTGAAGAGCCTGTATTATCCGGCAGCCGTGGTTCGGGGACGATATTCTTCGGCAACTGCAACATGCGCTGCGTCTATTGCCAGAACTATCAAATCAGCCAGTCGCCGGGAATCCAAAAAAATAATAAAGTCTCCACTCAAGTACTGGCGGAGCGTATGTTATATATTCAGGATGAACTGCATTGCCACAATATCAACCTGGTAACCCCTTCACACTTCGTGCCGCAAATCGTGAGGGCGTTGATAAACGCGGTACCGATGGGCCTGCGCCTGCCGCTGGTCTACAACACCAGCAGCTACGATTCGGTAAAGACTTTGAAGGAACTTGATGGTGTCGTCAGTATCTACCTGGCGGATATCAGGTATGCCTCCAATGAATTGGCGAGGAAGTACTCGCGGGCGAGGAACTATGTAGATAATGCCCGTGCGGCCATCAGCGAGATGCAGCGGCAGGTCGGCGACCTTGTAGTAGATGAAGATGGCATCGCGCAAAAGGGCCTGATTATCCGCCACCTGATATTGCCTGGAGGAATCGCCGGCAGCGAAGATTCGTTACGCTGGCTGGTTGGGGAAGTATCGCCCCGCGTGGCGGTCAGCGTAATGTCCCAGTATTATCCCACCCACCGCTCCTATAAATTTAAAGAGTTGAATAGAAAAATACTGCCGCAGGAATACCAGGATGTGGTCGACTTGGTGGAAAAGCTTGGTATTGAAAACGGCTGGCTGCAGGGCGTGACATCAACCGAGAGCTACCGGCCGGATTTTACTGATGAAAAGCCCTTCGTGGAGGGAAAGCGAAGAAGAAGGAGGTAAAATACCCGGTTTACTGTTTCCTCTTGCGTTTGGTGAAACCGAAAGTTATTTTAAGACCGTTTACTTTGTCCTTTTTATTTACGTTTTCAATGAATTCCTTGAGGTCTTTAGATGGTTTATCAGTTTTGGCGGATTTAGCTGTTTTAGCCGTCATGGTCATGTCCTTAAAAATTATTCGTATTTCAGGAACTAATTATAGCATATCGGCAGGTTTAAAGCTAGAGAAGGGTATGTAATGGCAGCCGATTCAGATAATCTTGTGCGTTTGACTAAAGCGGATATTAAAGCTGCGGCGGAAGTGCTGGCAAAGGCATTTCAGGAATATCCCTTAACGGCGTATTTTATCCCGGATGCATCAAAAAGACTAAGGAAACAGGCGAGCTCATTCGGAGGTTTAATCTGGAACGGCATACAATACGGCGAGGTCTATGCCACGTCATCAAAAATGGAAGGAGTTGCCGTTTGGTTCCTCTCCGATAACCGGAAAATACCTCCGTGGCGCAGGCCATTCATCGGTCGATTATTCACAATGTTGTTCGTGGATAGAGCGCTTCTCAAGCGGCAGAAGGCTTTCGGGGAGTACGCAGGGGCGGTACGCAAACGCGTGGCCCCGTTTCCCCACTGGTATCTGCAGGTGCTCGGCGTCGACCCCGAATACCAGGGGCAGGGGTTCAGCAGCCGGCTGGTAAAGCCGATGTTCAGCAGGGCGGATAAAGAGGGCTTATCGTGCTTCCTGGAGACGCAGGCGGAAAGGAACGTGGCGCTTTACGAACACCTCGGGTTCAGGGTAGTGGAGGAGGGGATAATACCGGGTAGCGGCATAAAATCGTGGGCGATGTTGAGGAAAAATGACCGATAAGGCTATTTTACATAACATCCGTATCCTTGATTTCACCTGGGCGCTGGCGGGGCCTTACGCCACCCGTTTTTTAGGGGATTACGGAGCGGAGGTGATAAAAGTGCAGTCGCCGCTAATGGAGGATGCCAGTGACGTTTTAGCACGGGGGTATTATAATACCTGGAACCGTAACAAGCTCGGAATTACGTTGAATTTAAATATGTCGGAGGGAGTAACCCTGGCGGGAAAGCTGGCGGCTGCCTGCGACGCAGTAGTGGAAAACTTTACGCCTAGAGTAATGGCTAACTGGGGACTGGACTATGAAAACCTGAAAAAGGTAAAGTCGGACATCATCATGATGAGTATGTCTGTAATGGGGCAGCAAAGCCAAAAGAGTTATTATTCCGGCTACGGCCCTACGGTGCACGCTCTATCCGGCATGACGCGCTTGACCTCTTTCCCCGGCAAGCCGCCGACGGGGCCGGGGTTTTCTTTCGCCGACCATATGGCCGGGCTGTATGCCTCCATTACGCTATTGGCGGCGTTGGAAGAACGGCAAAAAACGGGCAAAGGACAGCATATAGATATCTCTGAGGTTGAGGTAATGGAAAACATGCTGGAAGGATCTATGCAAGAACCCGCCGGTAATGATTCTACGGTAGCGGCGCCGCATAACGTTTACCGCTGCCAGGGAGAAAACCGCTGGTGC
>MGMR01000113.1:0-419 GCA_001796495.1 Chloroflexi bacterium RBG_13_51_18 | reverse complement strand
GGGATAAAGAGAATTATATCCTTTACCGGGGCAAGCAGAACTTTATCATGCTGAACAGCTTTCCCTATAATCCCGGCCACCTTTTAATAGCGCCATACCGGCATACGGGGAACCTGGAAGAGCTTACAGAAGCGGAGCGGAACGAGCATTATGAACTGGTATGCCGCAGCATAGCAGTATTAAAAAAGGTGATGAAGCCCGCGGGTTTTAATATCGGGGCGAACCTGGGGAGTGCCGCCGGTGCCGGCATCGAAGACCATTTTCACAGTCATATCGTGCCGCGGTGGCAGGGTGATAATAATTTTATGCCCGTACTGGGGGAAGTCAAGGTGGGCATCGAAGACCATTTTCACAGTCATATCGTGCCGCGGTGGCAGGGTGATAATAATTTTATGCCCGTACTGGGGGAAGTCAAGGTG
>MGMR01000112.1:22927-23039 GCA_001796495.1 Chloroflexi bacterium RBG_13_51_18 | reverse complement strand
TTAACCGTACAGAAATTACCTCGGGCAGCCACGTCATCCAGTCCCAGCTCAACCCCGACGCCGACAGCTTCCAGGGCACCCCGCCCTATCCTATTTTTTATGGGGTCGTAGC
>MGMR01000112.1:0-22897 GCA_001796495.1 Chloroflexi bacterium RBG_13_51_18 | reverse complement strand
CGGGGATAATGCCGGGAGCAACGGGGTCGGTTAGGCCGCAGATTCCCCCGGCGGCAATAGCATCCAGGTTTGGGATACGGGCAGTCTCCAACTCCGTCTTGCCGGTACTTGGGCTGGGTAAGCCGCCGAGGCCATCCAGAACCAGCATTATTATCTTTTCCGGCGAGGTTATAGATAGTTCCTTAATTATTTCAAGATCCATTATCTTTTTCCATATCGCTCATAACTATATTTTATCACGCAATGCAACAACACCGGGCAAAGCTTTGCCACCCAGGAATTCCAGCGAGGCGCCGCCGCCGGTAGAAACGAAAGTAATTTTATCCGCCAACCCTAACTTCGTTATTACTTCGGCGGTAGAGCCGCCGCCAACGATAGTCTTGGCTTGAAGATGGGGTAGCAATTTTGCCAAAGCGTGCGTCCCTTCAGCAAACTGCGGTATTTCCTCGACGCCCATGGGGCCGTTCCAGAAAACCGTCCGGCTTTTTTCAAGCTCACGGATAAACAAATCGATAGTTAGAGTTCCAATATCGACAATCATTTTATCAGACGGAATAGCATCTATAGAGACGACTCTGCCGACAGCGCTACTATCGATTTTATTGGCAACCATGACGTCTACCGGCAGTAGGAAACGCGAGCCGCTTTTTTCAGCCGCTTTCATCAGGCCCGCAGCTATATCGATAATATCAGCTTCGACCTGTGAAGTCCCCACTTCATACCCTTTAGCTTTTAAAAACGTTGCCGCCATGCCGCCGCCGATTAAAAGACCGTCCACTTTACTCATGATGTTTTTCAACATGGCAACCTTGTCGCTAACCTTAGCCCCGCCGAAAAGAGCCACAAAGGGGTGCTCCGGATTTTCCAGAAGACCTCCGAGGGTGTTTATCTCCTTTTCCAGCAGGAATCCGGCCACAGCGGGCAGGTAGCGGGTGATGCCGGACATCGAGGCATGGGCGCGGTGTGAAGTCCCGAAGGCATCGTTGACGTAGATATCTCCCAGGCGTGCTAAAGCTTGGGCGAAGACTGCATCACCTTTTTCTTCTTCAGGATGGAAGCGGAGGTTTTCCAGCATCAAGATTCCACCGGATTTAAGAGCCGCGGCGGCTTTTTCCGCTGCCGGGCCGACGCAGTCTGGCGCCGTGTCGACCGATTGCCCCAAAATATCCGCAAGACGACGGGCTACAGGCACCAGGCGTAAGCTTTCGACGACCTTTCCCTTGGGCCGGCCCAAGTGTGAAAGCAGGATAACCTTAGCATTGCGTTCGAGGAGATATTTAATCGTCGGAAGGGAAGCGCGAATACGGCTATCATCAGTTATAGCGCCCGTCACGGGGTCCATCGGCACATTAAAGTCAACCCGCACGAGTACCTTTTTTCCAGTAATATCAACATCTCTAATAGTCATCTTTTCCATCGATACGCGGCTCCCGGAAAGCAAGCTCTTAAAGGAAAAATATCAGGCGCCAACCCGGCTACCTGATATATAACTCGCTTCCAATATAATCGGCATCAGCTTTCTGTGTTATTATACAGATTACGGATTTCCGTATCAAGCCGCTGCTGCCCCCTGCCCCACTACGCGGTCTTGGCTTTATCTTTTTTGCTCGACAATAAATCCGTTTTTCTGCCGGACAGCATCTCCGTTACCTGACGTGTAATGCCTGCAGCATCCAGTCCATATTTAGCGCGCAATATAGCCTGCGTACCGTGCTCGACAAATTCATCCGGAATACCGATATTTCTTAATAATACATCACATATACCATTCTCTTCCAGCAACTTGGCCACACTGCTGCCAAAACCGCCGCTCAATACGTTTTCTTCAACCGTCACGATTTTTTTCACGTGGGAAATAAGGTCGTTAATAAGGGTTTTATCCAGAGGCTTAGCAAAGCGGGCATTAACTACCGCAGCCTCGATACCCTGATTCGCCAGCTGATTGGCCGCTTCCAGAGCAGGCATTACCGATGCTCCCAGAGCGATTATAGCCACGTCTGCTCCATTCCTTAATACCTCACCTTTCCCTAAAGGTATCTCGTGGAATTCATCGTCCAAAGGCACTCCCAGGCCTGGACTTCGGGGATAGCGTACCGCCATAGGGCGTCCGGATTTTACAGCAGTATAAAGTAGGTGCTGCAATTCATTCTCATCCTTGGGAGCAGCGACAACGATATCAGGGATAAGCGAGAGATAAGAAATATCAAAGGTGCCCTGGTGCGTTTTGCCATCATCGCCGACGATTCCGCCGCGGTCGATAGCGAAGACCACCGGCAGTTTCTGCAGACATACATCATGAATTATCTGGTCAAAAGCGCGCTGTAAAAAGGTCGAATAGATAGCCACGACAGGTATAAAGCCCTGCGTGGCCAGACCGGCGGCAAAAGTGACGGCGTGCTGTTCACAGATACCTACATCGAAGACACGGTTGGGGAACTCAGCCTCGACGATATTTAAACAATTACCTTCTGGCATAGCCGGCGTGATAACCACCAGTTTCGGCTCTTCACGGGCTAGTCGCAATACCGTCTGGGCAAAGACTTCGCTGTAAGTCGGTACGGTACTGCTGCTACCGTTCTTGGCGGCGACGCCATGGAAATAAACGGCGTTGTCTTCGGCCAGGGAATGGCCCTTGCCCTTGGTAGTGACGACATGCACGAGGGTAGGCTTGGTACTTGTATTTTTTACCTGGGTAAGAAAATGCTCCAGATCACGGATGCTGTGGCCGTCGATAGGCCCTATATAAGTAAAGCCAAGCGCTTCCCAGAGCGGCGTAGGCATAAACATGCCTTTAGCTCTGTCTGCGAGAAATTTTCCAAGGTTATACAGCTTTGTACCAAAAGGAAGTACGGCGAGGATTTTCCTGCTTCTTCGCTCCGCTTTGCGCAGGGGTCGGTTAAGTCGTACCCTACTTAAAAGTTTAGCCAGAGCACCGACCGTCGGTGATATGGACATGCCGTTGTCGTTGAGTACAACAATCAGGCGCGAGCCAAGGTGGCCTGCCTGATTGAGCGCCTCAAAAGACATTCCGGCCGTAATAGCTCCGTCGCCGATAACCGCCACAACATCATAATCATCGCCAGAGAGGTCACGGGCTACCACCATACCCATCGCAGCGGAAATTGAGGTGCTGGCATGCCCCGCCCCGAAGGGGTCGTGACGGCTTTCATCGCGACAGGTAAAGCCAGAAATGCCCCCATATTGACGCAGGGTGTCGAACCGGTTTTTGCGTCCGGTCAGGAGCTTGTGGACATAGCTCTGATGGCCTACATCCCATATTATCTTGTCCTTAGGACTATCGAACACGCGGTGGAGCGCAATGGTAAGTTCTACAACACCGAGGTTGGAGGCCAGATGTCCACCAGTGACGGCTACCGTATTTATTATTACTTGCCTTAGTTCGGCAGCCAGTTCCTCGAGCGCCGCCAGAGATAATACTTTCAAATCGGCTGGGCTATCGATTTTATCTAAAAGTTTGGGCATAACGTTTTATTTTACCAGAAGGGGTATCAACTAAATATTAGCCCTGCGGGAGAACGATTGTCAAGCTGGCAGGCTCGAATATAGACATTCTTCGGAACCAGCTTGACGCTCTTGTGACAGTTTTGTTACACTCACGAGAGGATTTTTAGATGGACCCTGTTGATATCCTGAAAGTAATCGGCACCGGGGCTCTACCAATATCAGAGCTGCGCGGCGCTATCCCTCTGGCTATCGGCACCTATCATTTCAGCTGGTACTATGCCTATTTATTCGGCGTGATCGGTAATCTGCTGCCAGTCCCCTTTATCCTCCTGTTTTTCAACACTGTTATTCCCCAATTAAGCCGTATAGGTTTCCTCAACAGGATAATGCAATGGTATTTTACCTGGACGAAACGCAGGTCAAAGTTAATCGAGCGCTACGGGTGGCTCGGACTGATGATATTTGTCGCGATACCTTTACCTGTTACGGGCGCCTGGACAGGTTCGATACTGGCAGTCCTGCTCGGAATGAAATTCAAGTACGCTTTTTCCGCTATCGTCGCGGGGGTATTGATCGCTGGAGTGATTGTTACCTGCGCAACGGTACTGGGTTGGGCGGTGGCAGGAATTTTTACAGGATAATCCCTGACCATCCAGCGATTGATCAACAAAGCATAGCATTTACAGATTAATGTATTGACCGTCTATCACAATTCGTGTTACATTTTTAAGGAAGCAAGATAGGTCCCTGTAGCTCAGCTGGATAGAGCGGCTGCCTTCTAAGCAGTAGGTCGTGGGTTCGAGTCCCTCCAGGGACGCCAGCAATAGGCGGTTAATCCTGAACCGGCTTTATGTCTTTGGCAACAAATCCCTTCTCACCCAACCCCACTCTATAGGCTACACTTTGTCCTTCCTTCAACGACTGGAATTTGATACCTTGTAGCTGGCTGTAATGGAAAAATATATCTTTTCCAGCATTGCAGGAAACAAAACCATAACCATGCTCGCCGACAAGACGCCTTACTACACCAGTTGTCATGATATCCCTCCCTTTTAGGAAAGAGGCCCTGATATTCAGTTGTATTATTTGCCCAAGGCCGATTCCTGCTTCTTCTTCACGGCACGCGTACCATGACCATGCTTGACATGTTTAAAAGCTTCCTTGTAACTCCTGCGCTGCGCTTGTTTTTCAGCTTTTCTGCCCATTTTCCTAATCCTTTACCAGTCTCTTTTTCTCTTTTCATTATATCTTAATCAGCTTGCCTTTACTAATTTTCTATTGCTTCGAGACCAGTAATACTTTGTTCTTCAAGCATGTTCTAATACGAGCTGCCAGTCACGCCATTCAAATACGGCCATGTTTAATACCAGCCGACGCAATACTTCTTCTTTTGTCAGCATGTAGAAATCATTGCCGTTATCCTTACTTACTTCAAATATCTTTTCTGCGACCATCTCCTCAATGGCCTGGGACATTTCCAGTCTGTTACATTCATCGTCGATAGCATGAACGATGGCCAGTTTACTGAATCTGCCGCTGGGATGAGAGGCAAAAAACCGCAGCAGTCCCAGGCAGCTACGATTCCTGACGAATTTCTTCATCAGCTGCTCAATATATGAACTACTATCCTTCTTAACCTCGGAGATAGTCATCCAGGGCTCCTTTCGTTTCCTCGATTCACTTTCATTAAGATCAATTATGCCTGCCGGGAGAGACACGCATGGACTGATAAGCTTGTTTCTGTCGTAAATAGGAAGGCATGTCAAGTTCATCGTCACCTATCCCTTTAAGAATGCGTGTCAATTCTTTTTCTTTGTCATTACCCACCATTTCTTCTTTAGTCCGGAAACCTGTAGCAATCAGCGTAAGCCTGACATCGTTGCCCATATTGGGGTCCATTACGACTCCAAAAATGACGTTTGCTTTCGGGTCGACTGCCTGGCGGATAACCTCCGCAGCGTTATTCACTTCGTATAAGGATAGAGAGCTGCCGGCAATATTAAATAGCACACCCTTGGCGCCCTGCATGGATACATCCAGCAAAGGACTGGAAAGCGCCTGCCTGGCGGCATCTACTGCCCGGTTCTGCCCAGTTCCACGCCCGATGGACATCCAGGCCGGCCCGGCATCTTTCATTATCGTCCGGACATCGGCAAAATCAAGGTTAATAAGGCCGGGTACGGTAATTACCTCGGCGATTGCCTGTACACCCTGATGAAGTACCTCGTCAGCCATTTTAAAAGCGTCATCGACGCTCGTTTTCTTATCGCAGAGTTCCAGCAAGCGGTCGTTGGGAATAATAATCAAGGTATCGACGTTCTCCATCAGCGCTCTAATGCCTTCTTCGGCATTCCTGGAACGATGAGCGCCTTCAAAAGAAAAAGGCTTGGTCACTACGGCAATAGTAAGCGCCTGGGTCTTCTTGGCCATCTGCGCGATAGTCGCGGCAGAACCGGTGCCGGTGCCGCCGCCCATGCCTGCGGTTACAAAGACCATATCCGCCCCGGCTACCACTTCGGCAATAGATTCACGGCTTTCCTCGGCAGCTTTACGCCCGATAACAGGGTCACCGCCGGCGCCCAGGCAATGGGTAGTCTTTTCACCGAGTTGAACACGTACCATAGCTTCAGTGAGCTCTAAAGCCTGGCCATCCGTGTTCATAGCAATGAATTCAACCCCCCGCAGGTGCTCGCGTACCATTCTCGAGACTGCGTTACAGCCGGCACCACCCGTGCCGATAACCTTGATTCTCGCACCGTTGGAGACAGTAATTTGTTTTGCCATTTCAGCCCTCCAATAAATATTACCTTTTATAATCCGGTTATTTATCTAAAAAGCCTGAGCATTTTCACGAGTAAGCCATGCAGTCCCGTCCGCTTGGATTTGGATGCCTCGGTATCCTCATTCTTTAATTTCCACATGAGAAGGCCGACTCCCGTTGCATGAGCCGGATTATCCAGCACGTCAGAAACACCTGTAAGTCTCATCGGTAGCCCGAGTCTTACCGGCATTTTCATAATTTTCTGGCCCAGTTCAGCTATTCCGGGAAGATTGGCGACGCCGCCGGTGATAACCACGCCCGACGGAATGAGTTTGTGATAATCCGATTGCGGGAGCTCCAGCATAATAAGCCGTAATAATTCTTCAACGCGGACACGGATAATCTCTGAGAGGTCATGGTAGGAAACACTATGCCCGTCGCCGGTGATAGCAATTTCCTCACTGTCCGTGTCTTTCTCCTGCGGTGTAACATCGCCGTATCTCTTTTTCATTTCTTCAGCAAGTTCGTAGTTAATTCCTAAGCCGATGGAGATATCCCTGGTCACCTGGTATCCAGCTACAGGGAGTACGGAGGTATGATAAATTGTGCTGTCCTTAAAAAGGGCCAGATCCGTGGTGCCGCCGCCGATATCAGCCAGTAAAACTCCACCTTGTTTTTCATCTGGTTCCAGCACAGCCTCGGCACTGGCGAGAGGCTCCATCACCAGGTCTTCTACCTCAACACCGATACTGCGGATGCATTTCATTAAGTTCTGTACGGAAGTGGCGGCTGCGGTAATAATATGAGTTTCCACATCCAGACGATACGCCTGGAGTCCGACGGGATTCCTAACGCCTGCCTGCCCGTCTACCACGTATCCCCGGGGAATCACGTGCAGCACTTTCTGCTCCGCGGCTACTTTAACACTGCGGGCAACATCGAGGACGCGTTTGAGATCGTCAGATCGCACTATCTGATTATTACGCGTGATGGATACAGAGCCTGTTTTATTCACCGCGGAAACATGTCTGCCTGTAACACCAACATAGGCAGATTCCAGCTTACGCCCGGCCATCTGTTCCGCTATCCTGACCGATTCCTTAATTGATTCCCTGGCTTCATTGATACTGACTACCAGGCCCTTGTGAAGACCGTGAGATGGGACTACACCCACCCCCAGAACGCGAAGACCTTCATCTGTTACATCAGCCATGATGGTACAGACCTTAGTGGTCCCAACATCAATTGCGCCAACCTTGTCTTTTTTCATTTTATCCTCCTCTAGGGCATCATGTTGCCTACCTTAAACGTCATTACCTTATATATAAATAAGGGTTATTTGCCCCTGGCATCGCGGTAGCGGATGTTCCACTTATTACATAGAGATAGAAGGTGCTCTTTAAATTCCGGGTTCGGTATCCGGTAGAGTTCGGCCAGAAAGCCATGCAGCAGTTCGCCACCGGTCATGTTCGGGGACGATTCTTCGGGGCCGGGTAGATTGATGTACACAATTTCTGTCATGAGTTTTTGATACTCGATAGGGGTAGCCATAAGATTTAGTCCTCCTTTTGCGTTTTTACGATGCGATTAGCGTCCTTTTTCAAAACACTATTAATATAGTACTATGTTCTAAAAGCAAGGTAATAATATTGTCCTTTCTATTTCTAATACGTCCTCAGAAAATACCATAAATGATTATCTTATAAGATTCTTGTAACTTGTCATTTTTTGGAATATAATAATAAACGGCTTAGTGAGGGTATGTTGTGACCATTGAAAAAGGACGAAAACACCTACCGCCTTATGTATCCTACAGGACTTTTTATAACTTTATTGAGCGACTACAACAACACATGCCGTCGCGTATAGACCGCAGTTACTGGGGGGACCTTCTCTCCGGTAGCACCGGCACACAGCTGATGGCGGCATTACGCTTTCTTAATCTTATAGATATCAACGGCAAGCCCACAGCAGTCCTGAAACCGCTGGTCGATGCCAGAGGGGAATCAAGGACCCGCCTGCTTAACGATTTAACTAACGACGCATTCGACTTCGTATGTCAAAGCTCACTGGACCTGGAAAGCGCTACTTACGCCCAATTACAGGAAGTCTTTCATCACACATTCCAGCTAACCGATGATGTCAGCCGCAAGTGCGTGAAGTTCTTTATCGCCATGGCTAAAGACGCTGAAATACCGTTATCCCCTTTCATACTCAAACGAACGAGGGCGACGTATTCCACAATGGGAACAAAAACAGGGTCAAAGAAAGTCGCTGGAAGGACAAATAGGAACGCTGTAGTTCCACAACCGCAGGACGAAATTCCAAAATCATCTTCCTGGCATAGTATGCTTTTATCCAAGTTCCCGAATTTCGACCCGTCATGGAGCGACGAATTAAAGATGAAATGGTTCGCCGCTTTTGACGAACTGCTGAAAAAGGGACTGAATAAAAGCTGAGACAGACACCCGCAGAGATTAGTGTGCCCGTCTACGATTGCTACTTCTGCTCTTCAGTATCTACCCCGGATTCATTTGATAGTATGCCCTTCTTCTTCGGCGGCCACCAGAAAGAGGCCAAGGCAGAGAAAGCTAGTATCCCCACCACTGCCCCCAGCGATGCATAGACAGGAACATGAATCCCGATACCGGTAAGTTCAGCAAAAAGGTCGGAAGCAAATATCATCTTGAGACCGAGCAGTGTCAGAATCGCTGCCAGTCCGTAACTAAGATAAACAAGTTTATTTGTCAGGCCGACCAGGGCGAAAAACAGCGCCCGCAATCCGAGAATGGCAAAAATATTAGAACTATACACGATAAATGAGTCGAGAGTAATCGATAGGATAGCCGGAATAGAGTCGACGGCAAATACAATATCAGTCGTCTCAATGACAATAAGCACAAGTATAAGGGGCGTGGCTAGTAAACGCCCCTTCTCCCTGGAAAAGAATTTGCCCCCGCGGTAATCATCAGTCATCGGGAGATATTTGCATCCAAGCCGGAAAAAGACGTTCTTCTTGGGGTCCACTTCCTGGTCTTTCTTGAAAGCTATTTTTAAACCGGTGTAAACTAAAAAAGCGCCGAAGACAAAAATAATCCATTCAAGTTTTTCAATAATTGTCAGGCCGGTAGCAATAAAAATCCCCCGCGTAACGATCGCACCGATAATGCCCCAGAAAAGTACCCGGTGCCGGTGTTCCGACGGTACAGCGAATGTTGTAAATATTAATATGAACACAAAAAGGTTATCCATACTTAACGACCATTCGACGATATAGCCGGTAAGAAAAGTCAAGGCTTTATCATGCCCCTCTTCTCCCATTACAAAATAGATGACAACGGCGAAAATTAAAGCCAGTGAGACATAGCCAGCAGTCATCAGCAGTGCTTCTTTGGTCCTGATAGTATGCGCTCTACGCTGGAATACCCCCAGGTCTAGAACTAGTACCGTTGGCACGAGTACCGCAAATACTATCCATAAAATAGTTTCATGAGACACGGCTATACCTTCTCCGCTAAAACAGATTTTATTATATTATCTTCAGCATTTTTTAAGAAGCGACTGCGTAACTGGCCACAACCGGCATCGATGTCCTGACCACGGCGCTGGCGTAGAGTAACGTTAATATGGCACCGCTTTAGCTCATTTTCAAAAGCGAGGACAGCCCCGTGGGACGGCGGAGCGAAAGACGAGCCGGATATCCGGTTGGCCGGGATGAGATTCACATGACATTTCAGCCCCTTTATCAGTTCAGCGAGGGCCTGAGCCTGTGTAAGAGAATCATTAAGGCCCTTGAAAAGGGCATATTCAAAGCTCAAACGGCGCCCGGAAAGTCGGCTATATTCTCTACAGGCAGGGATAAGCTTCTCAAGAGGATATTTTTTATTAATGGGGACCAGTTTGTTCCTTAACTCATTTTCGGCGGCATGGAGCGATACTGCCAGACCTACCTGCAGTTTTTCTTCCGCTAATCGTTTTATCTGCGGCACCAGTCCGGATGTAGAAATGACCATATTGCGTGCACCCAAGCCGAAACCTTCCGGTGAGTTCAGCATTTCAATGGCCTGCCAGAGGTTATCATAATTAGCCAGCGGCTCGCCCATGCCCATAAATACAATATTAGATATGCGGGTATTTTTATTATTTTTAGGGCTGCTATTATTTTTTTTGACCTCTTCTTTAAGATAGTGTGCGAAATACAGCACCTGGTCGATGATTTCACCGGGCGTTAAATTACGCTCGAATCCCTGCCGGCCGGTGGCACAGAAAGAGCAGCCGACAGCACACCCTACCTGGGTGGAAACGCAAACGGTGTAACGTCCATTCTCCCCTACCCCATCATAAAACATCAGCGCCGACTCCACAGTTTGGCCGTCGACAAGTTGAAACAGAGTTTTTACCGTGCCGTCATTTCCGGTTGCGATGTGTACCGGCACGAGGCTGTGTAACCTTATTTGTCTAGACAACCTTTCGCGGAATGCCAGCGGTAAATCGGTCATTTCATCATAAGATATCGCCAGGCGCTGGTAAATCCATTTGCGCAACTGCCCGGCACGATACGACGGTTCCCCCGTCGATTCAACAATGCGATCTAATTGAAGGCAGGTTAATTCGGTGAAACCCGCCGGTATTTTCGGCATATATTGTATCTACTCCAAAAATGTATCCAATACTATACGTGGGAAATTATACCATTTTAAGAGCGATTTCTGAAAATTGAGCTTTTATTGAAATAGAAAAAGGGTTAAAATTTAATGGATACGGCCTGGAAACCCCGTTACAGGCCATTTTACTTATCTTTTTCCCACCCTAGAGATGTCAGCAAATCACCGATGGCTACCTCACGATGCGTATCATGGCGAAGCGATAAAGCGGGGTCGATGGTATATCTAAGTCCCCTCCCCTCCCTTTTTTTCCCGATATACCCGGCAGCCGATAGATCAGCGATTATTTTACGGACCGCTCTTTCAGTGATTTTCATTTGATTTGCAAGTTCGATGGCGGTAGCTTTTGGATACTTGGCAATAAGACTGAGGGCTACAGCGTGTCTGGTGATAAAAGTCCATTCCGGCATAATAAATTCTCCTCGAGAAATGATATTAATATTATTGACATCATATCCTGAATGATGATATTATTCATGATGTAATGATTCATGAATCTTTTTACATGTTTTATAATTATATATACCATATTTCTATTTTCACTTGCAAGCCTTGAAACATACAGGGTGGTTTTTTTTAAAAAAAAGGTGTATAATTCAGTCTCTAAACTATGGAAAAAAGTGGAATAGTGGTATATAATTTACTTTTGTATAAGATTATGAAAAAAGATTAAACTTGATATTATCGTTGGGGCCTTTCGCAGCAGTAAAATTCTGCTCTTGAAATAGAGATAGGCAATAAAGGAGACCGAAAATGGTTGCAAAGAATGCACCCGGACCAGAGCCAAAGACACCAAAACCGCCCAAAATAATGAGCAAGCCGCTCCCACAAATTCTCGACGAAATGGACGAGAATATCAGGGCTGCTGCAGAAGCTGCCCGTAAAGCCGAAGAAGCCGCGCGAGCCGCTAAAGAAGCTGCCAGCGCCGCTACCAAGGCTTCAGGAGAGGCTGAAAAACGAGCTGAAGAAGCCAAGAAAGCCGGTCAAATGGCAGCCGAAACAGCTACCAGGGCCGCCGCCGAAGCCGCCCGTAAAGCTGAAGAAACCGCCAAAGGCGCCCGATTAGCCGCTGAAGCCGCCATGAAAAAAGCTGAGGAGGCTGATTTAGGCGCTAAGGCTGCGATCGAATCATTCCGTAAAGCCGCTGAAGAGGCTGCCCGTAAAGCACAAGAAGCCGCTAATGCCGCCAGGGCCGCCGCGGAAATGGCTGCTAAATCGGCACAGAAAGCTGCTTCCGATGCTACCAAGAAAGCAGAAGATGCCGCCAGGAAAGCCGTAGAAGCAAGCGAAGCCGCCAGACTCGCCGCCGAAGGAGCAACGCAAACTGCTGAGGAAGCAGTCGCCGATGCTATCCGGAAGATGGAAGAGCTGGAACAAACCGCTAAAGCAGCCGCTGCAGCCGCCGAAAGAGCCGCACAAGAAGCCGCCGCTCGCGCTCAAGAGAAAGCCATGCTGGCAACTCAAGGCGTTCAAGAAGCTATTGAATTAGCAAATGCTGCGGGCAAACAGGCGGATGATGACGCTAAACAAGCCAGAACTGCTCGCGCCAACCTCACTCAAACGCTATCGGCAGAAACAGCCGTTAACGCCGAACAGTCAGGTAGAAAAGCAAAACGTTCTGCCTCCGCCGCCTATCAGGCTGCCGATACTGCCCAGATAAAAGCACAAGCCGCCGATAGCGCCGGCGATGAAGCTCTTAATACAGCTGCCTTAGTTACCGGCCGTCTCGCTGAAAGAGTCGAAGAAGCCGGTACGGAAGCCAAAGAGGCAGCCGCTAAAGGTCTCCAGGCAGCTGATAAAACGCGCAAAAAGGCCGAGCAAGCCGATATTGCCGGTGATGAAGCTCTTGAAGCCGCTTCCCAGGCGTTGCACCAGATGGTCATGCAGGCCGAGGCTCTATCTAAAGCTGCGGAAGCCGCTGCGGAAGCCGCCAGGAAAGCCTCTCTCGCAGCTGAAAAAGCGGCCCAAGAAGCTGCTCGCAAAGCGGAAGCTGATGTTAAAGCCGCCAGTGCCGAAGCTGCACGCAAGGCAGAAGCTGCCAAAGTTGCCGCTCAAGAATCTGCAAAAAGAGCTGAAGAGGTTTCCAGAGCTGCCAAAGCCGCTGCGGAGGAAGCTCGTACGGCTACTGAAAAATCAGCTGTAAGGGCAGAAGAAGTGTCCCGGCAGGCTATTGCTGCTGCCGAAGCTGCTGGAAGAGCCGCCGAAGAAGCCGGCCTGAAAGCCGCTGAAGCCATGCCGAGAGCAATGGTGAAAAAGTTGCTTGGTTCCTGGGAATTTATGCTGTTTTTAATTATTGCCATGCTGGCTGCAATTTTCGGTGCGGTAGCTATTAGTGTAGGTATATCCAGCATCGGGTTAGGTTAAACCGACAAAATAAATACTAAGGTAAATTGATAGGTGTGTATCCGGGGAAGGGATTGTTCATAGGAATCATTCTTTACCCTTGCACCTTGAATTATGTTCTTAATCGACGTGGAAATTTATAATATCATAAATATGAGAATAATGCCTGAAGGCATTTTTTCAAGGAGAAAAAATTAATGGTTAAGAGTTCGAACAAGCCGACCGATAACAAGTCGGGAGCTGAAGAGATTCAGCCTAAAATAATGACCAAACCTCTTCCCGTAATTCTTGATGAACTCGAGAATTATATACAAAAGGTAGAGGAAGCGTTAAAATTGGCTCAGGCTGCGGTTAGAGATTCACGCGCCGCCGCCGACCAGGCCAGAGAGAGCGGTGAAAGAGCCGCCGATGCGGCCAGAAAAGCCGCTGAAGCAGCCGTGGCTAAAGTAAGAGATGAGGCTGCCAAAAGGGCTGATGCTCTCAACGATAGAATATCAGAGGTGTCAGAAAGCCTTGACAACCTTGAAGATAAAGTCAAGCAGGAAGTTATCGCCCTAGACGAGTCTTTCCTGGCTCTCAAAGATAAGCATATCGAGCAGTCGCCGTTCTTTAAAAGTAAATAACTCCGACTTTATCGTTTCATAATATCATTAAAGCACAACGATCGACCGCTTGAATTTTTAAGAAGTGAATACTTCTTAAATGGGGCTGATTATTTTTTCAAGCATCTTCGTATTATAGGATAAGTGTTTTTCTAACTATTAGTTTACATGTTATTATTATTAACAAAGCCTGTTAATTGAATATGCGTTTCTTCTCTCCTCCGTTATTGACGTGCCTAACACTCCCTGGGACAAGAATTGCTATAATTCAACTTTTAAGTAAAGACTTTACTATCCAGTGAATGGCCATGCTATAATAAATCCGGGAGATATATCATTGAATATATTCAAAACCTGGTTTCTGGAGTCCCGTCCCCAGTTTCTGATTCTTTCTCTGATTTTAGCTTTTCTGGGTACGACTGTAGCCTGGTATGACGGCAATGTCAATATATGGCATGCCCTGCTGGCCGGCATAGGACTGGTACTTACGCATGCCAGCGTAAATATCCTCAACGACTACTTTGATTTCCGCAGTGGGATAGACCAAGCCACCAAACGTACTCCATTTAGCGGAGGCAGCGGTATTCTCCCTGCTAAACTGCTTACACCGCGCCAGGTACTCTGGCTGGGGATAATAGCCTTGGTCCTGGCGATGCCGATCGGAATTTACTTTATCGTAATACGCGGCTGGCTACTATTACCATTGCTGCTCATCGCAGTTTTATTTATTCTTCTTTATAGTCCCCTTATTCTTAAACGCCCATGGCCTGAATGGGTAGCCGGCGCCGGACTAGGTGCATTACCTATACTCGGCATGTATTTCGTTCAGACCGGGGCTTATACCTCACATGCCGTGGTTGCCTGCATTCCCTCTGCCTTCCTGGTACACAACCTTCTCCTGCTTAATGAATTCCCCGATGTAGAAGCCGATAAAGTGGCCGACCGCAAGACGGTACCCATCACTATTGGCAAAACTAAAGCTTCCGTCTTTTATTCGATCGTGAATATTGCAGTCTATCTCTGGATAATTATCTGGGTTGCGGTTGGAGTAATGCCCATCTGGGCACTGCTGGGATTACTGTCTTTACCCCTTGCCGCCAAAGCTATCGATGGCGCCATTCACCATGCCAATACGCCTAAATTGATGGGTGGTATGGCGGCCAATGTTATGAGCGTCCTGCTGACACAGCTTCTCACCGGCATCGGATATATAATCGCCCACCTTACAGGATAGATTTATGGAAAGTCCACCTGCCTCCCAGACGCCGCGACCACTACATAACATGTTCACCGCCGTCCCGCCACATTATGACCTCGTCAACCGCATTATTACACTGGGATTGGATAAACGGTGGCGTCGCCGGGCAGCCCAAACCTGCCTCGAGAATAGATCACAAACCATACTCGACCTTGGCTGCGGTACGGGAGACCTCACTATTCATATTGCTCTACTGGCCGGAGAGGAGACCGAATTTATAGGGCTGGACTACAGCAAACCGATGCTGGAAAGAGCGCAACAGAAAGCCGTTAAAGCGGGTGTAGGGAAGCAAATCCGCTTTATTCACGGTGATGCTACACAATTACCTTTCTCCGATGCTTACTTCGACTGCGTTGGGATTTCTTTTGCCTTCCGCAACCTCACCTATAAAAATCCGCTGGCCCAGGCACATCTCGCCGAGGTAAAGAGGGTTCTAAAACCCGGTGGACGCTACGTAATAATAGAATCCAGCCAGCCGGAGAATCGCCTGATAAGAATGATGTTCCACCTGTATCTGCGTATCTTTGTAAAGCCGATGGGTATAATGCTTTCCGGTAACACGGGCGCCTACCGCTATCTATCAGAATCAGCCAGGCGTTTCTATTCTCCGTTGGAAGTCAGAGATATGCTGTTAAAGGCAGGTTTTAGAGATATACAATACCGCGCTCTGCTTTTTGGTGCGGCCGGCATACATGTGGCTTTCCGGTAGCTAAATCTGGTGCTCGATATGATATTCCCGCAGCGTATTGAGCGCTGCGAAAAACTCCCGCATCATTACACTTACAGGGTACATGCCCTTGGCTGTGACCTGTAATATATCGCTCCCGGAAACCAGCCCGAACGCTTTAAAAAAAGCGATCTCCAACCACAACCTGTTATCTATGTCTTTCCCGAAACGCTGCCGGAAGGCCGATTTATCCAGCTTCAACCCGAATAGCTTGGTTAAAAGATAGTAGCGAAGTTTTTCTTTTTCCGCCAGCTCGCGCCACCCCACTATAGGCAGTCGTCCAGAGGCTATGATTTTATGATAGTGTTCCAGAGAAAAAGAATTGACATAGAAATTATCTTGCACAATACTCACCGAACCGGCGCCTATACCGATATAGTCGTCAGACTGGATTATGTATTCGTCAATCATGCGTTCGCCCCGGGAAAAACACCATGCCGTCGAGGCCGTATAGCCGCCGTGATAGAGTTCCTTCAAGATTACGTCATAGAACCGCTTTTCACGCGAGTTGTCCACTCGGTTGAACTTACGTTCCAAGGCATCTTTTTTATGGGGAGAAGCCATGAGCGGGTAAAACGTTGCCTGGTCGATACCCATCTCTTTGAAGGTCGCCACATCTGCGGCGAACTGCTCCAGCGTTTGACCTGGGAAATTAAAAACGAAGTCGACATTCAACGTATCGAACTGACCTTCAGCTATGAGCAGTCGGCCCTTTACTTCTTCCGCCGGACCGTTAATCCTGCCCATCGTTTTCAAGACCTTATCATCAAAGCTCTGCACCCCTACCGAAAGTCGGTTAACCCCGAATTTTTTGAGTAGTTCTATATTTTGAGGTGTAAGTTCCCGCGGTGTTGTTTCCAGGGAAATCTGTTTGATATCAAACTGCCGGCGCAGGTGCCCGATAAAATCGCCGAGTTCGTCCATCAGCACAGTGGGGGTTCCGCCCCCGAAATAGATATCCGGGAAGCTAAAACCCAACCCCTGGTATATTTCTAGTTCCTGTTTGAGGTCGATAAAATAACGGCGTGCCAGGTCTTCCCGGAAGAGGTAGCGGTTAAAGCAGCAAAACGGGCACAGCGAACGGCAGAACGGAATATGCACATAGAGCGATATCCCCTGACCTTTTACCAGCCTTTCAGCATTAACCAGAGAATCATCAACGGGATTAAGTCTACGGAACTTGCGTCCCTCCCGCCGTGTGATAAAACTCACTATTTCCGGAATCATATAACTAAAAGGTAAACCCGGTGGCACATATGTGGATACCCTAAAAAATAATATCACAGGCAGATGAGTTTAGCTAATGGAGATTAAGGATTGCTGTACCTTAGCGAGAGAATGAAGGATTTCAGGATATTAATATATCGTTCGCTTCTTTTTAGTTAAATGTGTTCTGACATAGCCGGTATTAAAGGCTTTCACCGCTAAAGGGCAGAACTGGTCACCGGCTTTACCAGCCAATTCAGCGAAAGCCTTTTGTTGCGGCATGGCTTCACGATAGCTATGGTCGGTGGTCATATTATCAAAAGCATCGACTACCGCAATCAATCTAGCACCGAGAGGAATACCATCCCCATGAAGTCCCTGGGGATACCCGCTGCCGTCATACCTTTCATGATGATAGAGAATCAGTAAACTAGCTTCTCTTAAAAAGGGAATATCCCTTAATATTTCATAGCCTACTATGGGGTGTTTTCGTATCATCGACCATTCTTCATCGGAAAGAGGTTCAACCTTATTTAATACGGCATCGGCAATACTCAACTTGCCGATATCGTGAAGGAGAGCGGCATATTCTATATTCTGCTGCTGCTGCTTATTTAGCCCTAATTCTCTAGCGCCCATAAGCGCATATTCCACTAACCGCCTCGAGTGGCCTCCGCCGCTGGTCTCCTTGGCATCCGCCAGCGATACAAGAGCCCGCACCGTGCTCTTGTATGAGTGTATCAGTTCATTATTCGTCCTATAACCATCAAAAGCTGTTGATCCAATATTGGCGACATCCAACATGGTATTCAGATCATGCTTGGAAAAAACGGCGCCGTTGGACTTGTTGAGAGCCTCAATAACACCGAATACCCTCCCCCCTCTTAATAGCGGCGCGGCGAGAGCGTGCTTCGTGCGGAAACCGGTAGCTTCATCAATGAGTTTATAGAAGCCGCTGTTTTTTTCCGGATTATTGACCAGCATGGGCTTACTATTTCGGATAACCCATTCGGCAATACTCGATTGGCGACCGGCATGCAAGCGTTTCAACTGCCCGGCCGAAGGACCTTCTGCCAGCTGATAATATATTTCCCGCTTATTGTCAGCACCTACCATCACCAACGTCGACGCAACTGAGTTCAAGGAGTTCTGGGTAAGACTGACTATATTTGCTATTATCCTATCTGCTTTATCTTCTGGTTTAACCTTCAGCCATATTTTATCAAGTAAATCGAGCTGGTTGGCTTTAGCCTGTGTCGCAAGCGCCTGTAGATTCGGCATATTTACACCTTAAAAAATTTGAATCCGTTTTGGTATTGATTATCACTGCTATTCTGGCAATAAACCAATAACGCCTTAATAAATATCCTGATGAAAATTCTAAACATTCCGTAACAATTAATACCGGAAAAAGAGGATTTGAAAAAGAAGCAGGAGATATAGCATTTAGGAGTTTATTTTTTGTTTAGCTTTGGCCACAATCCTGGACATGGTTTCGCCGGTCTTTTCATTGATGACCATATCAGCATGATGGTCGTGGGGCGTTTCCGTAAGATTCAATATCACCAGCCTAGCGCCGCCCCTTTTTGCCAGCAAGGGCATCTGCGCGGCGGGATAAACCACCAGCGACGACCCCGCTGCCAGGAAAAGGTCACAGCCTGCAGATCTCTCTCCAGCCTCCCTTGTTTCCCGCTCCGGCATTGACTGGCCGTAAGCGACGGTAGCCGGCTTTAAGATACCTTTACAACTGCCGCAGCGGGGCACTTTTTCGCCGGCCAACATCTTCTCGTGGGCATAGTCCCGGGGGTACCGCTGGCCGCATTCCAGGCAGTCCACCCAATGCATCGTGCCGTGAAGTTCCAGCATTTTCTCATCCGGCGTGCCGGACTTCTGGTGCAATCCGTCGGTATTTTGAGTAATGACACAATCCAGCTTATCCATGTTGTGAAGCTCGGTAACAGCGTAGTGTCCACTATTAGGACGGGCGTCTTTTACCGCTTCCCAGAACATGCGGTGGACCTGCCAGTATTTTTCCCTTATTTCCTCGCTGCGCAGGAAGTTGGGCAAATTAAGTTCATCGGGGTCGAACTTGCTCCAGATTCCCTGCGGGCCTCTAAAATCCGGGATATCAGACTCGGTGCTGAAACCCGCCCCGGTAAAAACCACGACTTTCTTCGACTCTACAATCATATCCGCGACAGCTTCAATATATTCCATTATAATCCCCTTATTGCATCGGCATTTACATCTGCCCTTTTCTTACCACCGTCCTGGCAAGCTCCCAGGCATATTCGTAAAGGTGCAGGCCTTTACTCATGGCCACCAGTTCGCCATCATCTACCCCTATCTCGCTGGCCATATATTCCTTGAGAAGCTGTATCGCCGCCATGTTGGAGGGAAAACCCGCCCAGAGGTCCCACGACCGGAAATACACCACGAAGTTTAGCTTGCCTTCTCGTATCCTAGTGTCTATCATCCGCAGGCACGGCGGGTCCGGCAAATCGATTGACTTTTCATCCCCTACCGCCATGTATGCCTGGTTCGTATTGTGCCCGTCCTTCTCATACATCTTAATTACCTTGGCTATCTGTTTCTCAAGGTACTGCCCATAGGTATACTGCTCCCCTTCCTTCTTGTGCGAGGTCATCAGGTAGGGCAAATAGCTTTCCACGTATTCCATGGTACTCGGTGGAGGCACGCCCTGCGGCACATCCGGTACGAGCGGTTTCGTGCCCGGATAGACCACCTGCACGACGGCAAGGTCAAGTTCCTTGCGCTGCTGCCCGGCGTAGCTCCCCCGGTCGATTTTATATTCGTAGCCTTCATCAAGGGTCTTACAAAGACAGAGGAACCACGCCTCGGAAAGGTCGCGCGCTTTGATAATTGAGATTTCCACTATCGAGTCCTTTCCTGTCTGAACACTGCTTATTTACCCTTTACCAGTGCGAAGAACCTGTCCTGATATTCCTCGAAGACGCCCCAGAGATTTAATTCCTGCTCCAATTCATGTGTCTTTATCTCACCGCGCCAGGCTTGCTGGAACATCTCCTCAATGCTTTGCCTCACCCCCACGGGTATACCGCCATGGCTCATCCCCAACATCCCCCGCGACCCCATTTGCGCCATGTTGTTGTGTACAGACCGGCTGGTGATTTCATAAATGAACTTGAGCAGCGATACATCCCAGAGGTCATCCTGCCCCTTGATGATAGTAGCCAGCGGGTCATCTTTTTTATCGATTTCAGTGTTTAGCTTTTCTACTACCGCCGGCCATTTATCCGATACGATATTAAGCCCTTTAGGTTCATTTTTATAAGTGTAAAATAGACCCGGAGCATTGGGGCCATGCATCATGAGCATCTTCTCAAAATACTGCCGGGCGTCATAGCTAAAGCCTTCTAAATTGGTGAGATAGTAAGGAGTCACGATTTTCGGCCTTTCGGCGATTACCCTGCCCTCCCGGATGACCGTTTCATTGGTATCATTGGATATTTCAGAGTAGGTCGGTTCCGTGAGCAGGTAGTAATAGATATTGGTCACCCCAAAGGTAGCCAGGTGCTGCCGGGGATACCTGATTATCTCCGTATGACGGGCGGCATATTCGATTCTTTCGCTTTCAGTGTCCATTTTTTTCTAGTTGATAGCCGCCAGCTCTTTTTTATACTCGTCGAGGAGGTTCACGTACTGCCCTTCCATCTGCGCCTGCATTCTCTGCCATTCTTCCTGGAACTGAGGCTGTTTTTCCACATCTATCTTCATCCTGGCATCAACACCTGTTTGCTGCCTGATAGCCTGCTGGAGTTTAGCCTCGAACTCGGTTTTTAGCGATTCGTAGGCCTGTTTTTTTTGTTTAGCGCCTTCCTGTACGTAGTGGTCGAGGACATGACGTATCCGACTGAACACGTTCTCCACGGCAACTTTATCGTTTTTCAGGATTTTCAAGCCGTCCATAGCCTTTTTATTAATTCTCCGGGTGGCCTCGTTGTGGGGCAGATTTATGTTGCGTAAAAGGATACCATTGACGCCGGCGATGATAACCTGCCTGGCTTTTTCATCGTATTTTTTCAATTCAGCGGCGAGGTTGACATCCTGTTTCAGATAGACGGCGGCCAGCTTTTCACCCTCCGGCCCGTATTTCCACTTTAAGCGCTCCTCTTCCGTAGGTTCGCCGATTTTCTCCAGTTTTTCTTTAGCTATCTCGGCCGCGGTTTTAATGACACCCATAAAAGACCTCCGGGCTGCTAACACGAATTACAGCTTCAATAGATATTATACAACAATAGAGAAACATGATGAAGATATTCAAGCTGCTTTTCTGTATGAAAAAGCAGAGGAGCATACTCAAGCCTGCTCCTCTTTAGCATTTTCTAGATCTTTAAATAAATACTAGGTTTTTTGCTTCACCAGCCACCACTCCAGACCGTCGGCCAAGGCCAGCCAGCTGGCCTCGATGATGTTGGTAGAACCGCCCACCGTATGCCACTCGTTAACGCCGTCGGAGGACTCTATCAGCACGCGCACCTGGCTTTCCGTACCGGTGCTTTCTTCAAGGATACGCACTTTATAGTCCACCAGCTTTACCTTTTTGAGGCTGGGATAGAACTTCAGGAGAGCCTTACGCAACGCGAGGTCCAGAGCATTGACCGGGCCGTCACCTTCCGCCGCCTCATGGATTATCTCCCCACCCACCTTTACCTTAACCATGGCCTCGGAAAGCATTTGTTCCGAAGCTTTCCGCGTGGAGGTACGCCGCCGGCTTTCCACCACCACCATAAAGTCCACCAACTCGAATAGCGGTTTATAGTCGGGTCTGGCCTTGTACAGCAGCAACTCAAAAGAAGCCTCGGCATTATCGTACTGAAACCCCTGGCTTTCCAGCTGTTTGACGCGCTCGAGGAGGTTCTTGACTTCCTTTTCAGCATTGGAAAGGTCGATGCCCAGCTCTTTAGCCTTAGCGACGATATTGCGTTTGCCGGACTGGTCGGAAACAACCGTCCGCTGTTTGTTGCCCACTTTAGCCGGGTCGATATGCTGGTAGGCTTCCGGCCACTTGGTCATGCCGTCCATATGATAGCCGGCTTTGTGGCTGAAAGCGCTAGCGCCGATATAAGGGGCAAAGGGGTCGGGGGCTACGTTGGCTACCTCGCTGACATAATGAGATACTTCCGATAGTGAGGCTAACTGCGCGTCGGAAACACAATCGATACCCATTTTCAGTTTTAACGCAGGTATAACGGCACACAGGTCAGTATTGCCGGTACGCTCCCCATAGCCGTTGATGGTCCCCTGCACCTGGACCGCCCCGGCTTTGACTGCCGCCAGCGAATTAGCCACCGCCAGCCCGCCGTCGTTATGGCAGTGAATGCCCAGCGGAACTTTAGTAACTTTAGCCGCCGCTTTAACCGCTCTGGTTATTTCATCAGGCAGAGCGCCGCCGTTGGTATCACAGAGCACCAGGCAATCAGCCCCGGCTGTGGCGGCTACCTTTAAAGTCTTAAGAGAGTATTCCTGATTATGCTTGAACCCATCGAAATAGTGCTCGGCATCAAGAAATACCTGCATGCCTTTCGACTTCAGGTAGCGAACGGAGTCCGAAATCATATTTAGATTTTCCTCGAGCGTGGTCTTCAAGACGTTGATAACCTGCAAATCGGAGCTTTTAGCGACGATGGTGGCGATTTTAGCGCCGCCTTTAACCAGCATGGTGAGGTAATTATCATCCGCCGCTTTAATGCCGCGCCGCCGCGTACTGCCGAAAACGGCTACTTTGGCATGTTTCAGTTTTAGCTTGCCCGCCCGTTCGAAGAATTCCGCGTCCTTAGGATTAGAGCCGGGCCAGCCGCCTTCAATATAATGGATACCCAGCTCATC
>MGMR01000111.1 GCA_001796495.1 Chloroflexi bacterium RBG_13_51_18 | reverse complement strand
GCCGTTGATAACGTTCAGGCCGCCAAAGACGATAGTCAGCGCCGTGGCTATCGACACCAGGGTCTCCATAACGGGCATCATCACCGCGGAGTGGCGGGCGGCACGCAGGTTGGCGTCCAGGTTTTCCTTATTTACGCGGTCGAAATGCTCCGAGTTTATCTTCTCGCGGGAAAGGCTCTGGATAATGCGGATGCCGGTAATATTTTCCTGCAGCGAGGCGTTGACTGCGGAAAGCTTCTGGCGGGCGTGTATAAAAGACCGGCGGGCTTTCTTCTGCCAGACGACGATGAACCAGAAGAGGAAGGGCACCACCGCTAGTGAAATTACAGCCAGGGTGAGGTTCATCGTCAGCATGACGACGACGATAGCGATAAGGCTGACGACCTCCCCCACCACCCAGAAAGCGCCGGAGTCCAGGAAGTCGCCCAGTTCACCCACATCATCCTGGGCGCGGGACATAATACGCCCCGCCTCATTATGGTCGAAGAAGCTGATGGAGAGGCGCTGTAGATGGCTGAAGACCTGTCGTCGCAGTCGGAGCAGGATGCCCTGCCCGATAACCGCCTCCGCCCGAATCTGTCCCCAGTAGGCCGTCAGGTTGATAATAGCGTTGCCGATGAATAACATGATAACGAAGTTGAGGCCGGATATGTCCCCCGCTACAACGTATTGATTGATGGCCAGCGCCACCAGGTAGGGACTGGCGACGATAGTGCCGGTGTAGAGTAGCGTAGCTAAAATAGTTAAAATAACGGCAACCTTGTGGGGAGCGAAGTATTTTGCCATGCGGGCGATGATGCGTGAATCATAAGGCTTACCGAAAACTATATCATCAGAGTCGGAAAGGCTGCTGCGGGTGCGCGTCTTGTTGGCCACCGGTATTATAAGGCCTTCCGCAACGGGCAGCGACTCCGTTTCCACTGTTTCTTCCGGGGCGGGTTCTTCTTCCATCCCGGTTTGCCAGCCTTCCTGGTACTGGAATTGCAGATTATAGAGCCGGTTATAATAGCCGCCCCGCTCGATGAGTTCTTTATGGGCGCCCCTTTCAACGATACGACCGTTCTCCAGCACTAAAATAAGGTCGGCCATCTGGACGGAGCGCAGGCGCTGGGCGATGATAAAGGTGGTACGACCGGCCAGCAACGATTTTAAAGCCTGCCTTATCCGGTGCTCGGTCTCCATATCCACGCTGGAGGTGGCATCGTCCATGATGACGATACGGGGATTAAGGAGGAGGGTGCGGGCGATAGCCAGCCGCTGCTTCTGTCCGCCGGAAAGCGTAATGCCCCGCTCCCCTACCCATGTATCATAGCCCTCCGGCAGGCTCATCACGAAGTCGTGCAGGCGGGCGATTTTCGCCGCGTGTTTGATTTCATCTAAAGTAGCGCCGGGCCGGCCGTAGCTGATATTCTCGCGGATAGTCGCGGAAAAGAGGAAGGTGTCCTGGTGCACGATTCCCACGCTGCGGCGCAGCGACTCTAAAGAAAGGTCGCGGATATCCTTGCCGTCGATGGTAATGCGGCCTGACGTAACATCGTAAAACCGGGGGATAAGGTTGGCGACGGTGGACTTGCCGCTGCCGCTGGCGCCCACGAGGGCGACTACCTGCCCCGGCTTGACATCGAAAGTGATTTGCTCCAGGGCCGGCTGCCGGGCATCGTAGCTGAAGGAGACGTTATCAAAGCCGACGGCGCCCTTGACTGCGGGGAGGTCTATAGATTCGGGTTTTTCCTCGACACCCGTCGGCGCATCGAGGACTTCAAAGACACGCTGGCCGGATGACATCGCCCGCGAATAGAGCTGCGTCAGCCAGCCCAGCATCCTAATCGGCATATTGAGCATGACCACGTATAGGAGGAACTCCGCCATCTGTCCCTGGGTCAGGTCGCCGTTTATGACCAGGCGGCCGCCGTACCAGAGGATGCCCGCCATGGCGAAATAGAGGGCGAAGCTCATCACCGGGCTGTTGATGGCCAGCAGCTTGCTGATTTTAATTTCCAGGTTATAGTTTTCCTTAGCCTGCTTGAGGAATTTTTCCGTCTCGTAGTCCTCGCGGGCGAAGGCGCGCACCACCTTGGCGCCGACGATGCTTTCCTGGATGAAAGTGCCTAGCACACCGATTCCCTGCTGAATTTTCATGAAGAAAACGCGCAGTTTATCGCCGATAACGACGGCGCGGTAGGAGATAAAGGGCAATGTGCACAGGCTGATGAGCGCCAGCTGCCAGTTGATAGTGAGAAGCACAACGGTGATAGCCACCAGCAGGACGAGGAAATAAACGCCGCGCAGCAGGGCAAAACCAACGAACATACGTATACCTTCAACATCAGAGGTGGCGCGGCTCATCAGCTGGCCGGTCTGGGAGCGGTCATGGAAGGCATAAGAAAGCGTCTGGAGTCGGTTATACATCATGTTGCGCAGGTCGTAGGCCACCCTCTGGGAAAGGGCTTCCGCGAGGTAGGTCTGTCCGTAGTTCAGGGCGCCGCGCAATATGCCGGCGCCGGCAATACCCAGCGCTAAAAATACCAGCAAGGAAGCCTGACCGGAGCCCAGGGCGGTATCGATAGCGCGGCCGGTCAGATTGGGAATAAACATGGAAAACGCCGCCCCGGCAAAGAGGCAGGCGTAGGTGAGGACAGCCAGACGCCGCTGTTTCCAGAATAGAGCCGCAATACGCAGGAAAATACGCATATAACCCTTAATATAATGTTAGCACAAAGGGGGGGATACGGAAAAAAGCATAATCCATTTTTATATAAACACAGGGAGGGGATTTTTTACATAGTTATGATATAATTTCGGCATCGGCGAAATATAGCTGGGAGAGAATGATATGGGAAAACGGGACTGGAAAAAGCAATTGAAGGCAGACCCAACCGACTGGCTGCTGGAGCCGGACGACCCCGGGGTAAGATACCTTGCGCTGCGTGATATAGTTGACGCCGACGAGAAAGAAATAAAAGCCGCCAGTCGCCAAGCCCACCGGGAGGGACCGATTGCTAAAATACTGGCGGAAATGAACCCGGAAGGCTACTGGGTAAAACCGGGATCGGGCTATTCGCCTAAATGCCATGGCACGGTTTGGTCCGTTATCTCGCTGGCGGAACTGGGCGCCTCTATCGAGGAGGATGAACGCGTCGCTACCGCCTGTTTCTACTATCTGGAACATGCCTTAACCAGAGGAGGTCAGTTTACTGGGAGCGGGAATCCTGTAAGTACGGCTGGTTGCCTGCAGGGTAACATGTTGACCTCATTGATGGATATAGGGTGTAGGGACGATAGATTGAATACCGCCTACGAGTGGATGGCACGGACCGTAATTTATGAGGATTTACCCAGGCAATTAAACAGCGATGGTCTGGATGCTGCGGAGGGCGGTCCGGGCCCGTTCCGTGACTTAAAACGGTTCGGTCCGCAGTTTGCTTGCCGTACGAATAAATTTCTGCCCTGCGGTTGGGCAGGAGTGAAGATAATGCTGGCATTTTCCCGTCTTCCGGTTGAACGTCGGACTGGTCTGGTTGAACGTGCTATCAAAATCGGAGAAGATTTTTTCTTAAGTGTCGATCCCTCGACGGCCGGTTTTCCCGGCCACAGGACGGGCGTGCCGGATAAAAGGTGGTGGCAATTCAGGTTCCCTTCGTTTTGGGGGGCGGATATCCTCCAGATTGCGGAGGCACTAACCGGGCTGGGATACGGCAACGACCCCAGGCTGGCTAACACGCTGGACTATATCCGGGGCAAGCAGGATGAGGATGGCAGATGGCCGTTAGAGTTTATTGATAATAATCATAAAATGTGGGTGAAATACGGTTCTATGAACAAGCCCAACAAATGGGTAACCCTGAGAGCGCTGCGGGTGTTGAAACGGGCTGAAGAATAGAAATAAAAAGGGATAGGCCGGTAGTGACAAAATTCCCTTTACAATTTCGCTTCTTACCTCTTATACTGGTAGGCGCGTAGTGTGGACTTTTACCCGCTGCTTCCTAAAAAAAACATGATACACAGGAAAAACAAAACAAATTAACGGAACGAATCATAGCTAAAATGATGAATTCAATCAAAAAACAAACAATAATTTTAGCTACAAAACAAATCGTATTAGCTATGAGACAAAATTTTAAAAAAATGCCATTTTTACAAAACGAATCAAAGCTAATAGAAAGGACGGGTTTTTAGCCCGCCCTCATCTTTGGAAATTGGTTATTGGTCATTGTTTGTAATTTGTATCTTGTATCTTGGTTATTCCACTAGTATTTGCCGTACTCTTTAGTAAACTCAATCATGGCTTTCAGGTTGGCGGGATTGACCTCGTCGGTGGAGGAGCGGGGCGAAAGTATATAGCCACCCCCCTTGCCGCAGACATCGATGAGATTTTTACAGTGGTCTTTCACCTGCTGCACCGTGCCCACCTGCAATAAAGAAGACGGCACATTGCCCTCGATGCAGATATGGTCTTTAAGGATTTCTTTGGCCCTGTATATATCGGTAGTATCAAAACGCGCCAGCATTTTGCCTTTGGGGAACTCCAGCAGGTACTCAAGTCTGGAGGTAAAATTACCCTCGAAAAAGATACAGGGGAAATGCCCCCGTTCGATAAGCGCCATGACCAGCTTTTTAAAGGTAGGCCAGTAAAAGGTTTGGAACTGCTTCATCGATAAAAAGTCGTCGGAGCCGCGGGTATTGGTCATGAAAATCCTGGTATAGCCGTTCTCGCTGGGCTTGGGTATCGGTCTTTCCAGCGTTTTCTTGAGAATAAATTCGCAGGCCTCGATAAGCTTATCCGGCTGGCGGAACATATCCATCATCGTGCCGTGCATGCCGCGCATGGAGTGGGAAAGGACATCGAAGGGGGGCATGGCCGCGCCCTGGAAATACTCTGGGAAGCCCATATCCCGCACCATTTTATTAAATTTAGCTATTTTGGAGTCCCATTTTCTCATTTCTTTACCGGCCTGCTGGAGGATACGGATAGCTTTTGCAACTTTAGGTTCGGAAAAAGCTCTTGCCATCATCTGTATGCCCATGGGGCCTCCTCCCAGGTCGGACAGCCGGGGCAGTAAAGCCAGGCCTTCCATGTGGTCGCTGGTACGGGACAGGAAAGTCCGGAACATATAATCGGAAGGATCATTCATGTATAGGTCGTATTCATCGGCTTTCATGTTATCGACTTCGATAGACTGGTGTCCCTGGTATGGATCGACGCCGTGGCCCGGCCAGCGCATCGTTTTGGGATTCAAAATTTCCAGGGCTTTACCCGGCGTAAAGTTCTGCTGGTAGATAAAGTCCGGCCTGAAATCCCGCAGCGTCTTTTGATAAGCGTCATACCAGGCATCATAGTCATAGTATGCGGCGGAACAGGGTATGCCGGCATATTTGGCAGCGAAATAGCCGATGGAGGAAATAACCGGCACCCTGTCTGTTGGCTTGAGCTGAATAGCATCCATGATTCTTTTTTCACGTTCTTTGCGCTGCTGCCTGGGAGTTTTACCTTCATCTTCATTACGAACCATTAAACGACCCTCCGGTTTCATTTTTAAATTTCCAATCGTAAATATAAAATACTTACGTTACTGTTTAATCAGCGCCCGGTAGGCTTTTTCCATCAGTTTTTTCAGTCCTTTGTCCAGTTCTTGCCGGTCGCGCTCGGAAAGGCAGGAAAATATCTCCGTTATGGAGTCCCTGGTGATGGCCCGGAACAGCGCCCTTCCTTTTTCCGTGATAGTGACGTTATAGCGGCGGGCATCGGAAGCGTTCCTGACTTTTTTTACCAGTCCCTGCATCGCCATCCGGCTTACCAGCGTGGAAATGGAATGGTGCTGGCGTAGCGTTATATTGACGATATCACTAATCGTAGCCATGCCCCGGCCCTGGTGCAGAATGTCCAGTACCTGGGCCTGTTCCGGGGTAACGCCGTATTGCGCTAATTCCTTCTGGCGGGAGCGGTTTATCATGAACGCGGTATGATTGAGAAAACGCCACAAGTTGAAATCAACATCATCGTCATGAACGTATGGATTGAAGCCCGGATTCGCCCTGCCCATTCTTATAAATCGACTTTTCTGCTATTATAGACTATCGCCGCTAAATTTTCATTCCGGGATACGCCGATAGACTTACCAGTTTGCTAGCGAAATTATATCATGTGTGATACAATACTGTCATTAATCAGGCAGAAAAAACGATAGATTTCAATACAGAAGGGATTATAAAAATGGCAGAATCAGTCAATGAAAAATATGCCGTTAGGAAGCCCATTTACGAGGCGGGGCCCGGGGTTAAAAATCGCCAGAGTCCCACAATGACCTTCATGAGCGAAAAGCAGACAGGGGCGCCTTATTATATTACGCTGGGGTGGATATACGGTATCCCAGAGCCGAACCCGCATGTCATGGAACATGTGCATGATTATGATGAAATCCTCCTCTTTTACGGCGGCGATTCCAAACAGCCGCAAGTACTCGGTGCCGAAGTAGAGTTTTACATCGGCGGGCAGCCAATCACCTTTAACACAACCACAAGCATGTACATACCGAAAGGCACACCCCACGGTCCTGTTACATGGAAGAAGTTCGATTACCCCCATGTCCAGATGGCTTTTATATTGGGCACCGGAGACCCAGCAAAAGCCTGGGGCAAAGACATCACGAGCGGCAACAAAAAGCCGTCGAAAAAGACCAAGGACTTTGATTACGAGCAGTACGTTATTCGCAGCCCGATGCGCGAGGCGGGGGGAGGCCAAAAAAACCGCCAACAGCCAACAATGACCTACATGAGCCGCACCCAGATAGGCGTAGCTAACACTTATATCGAGTGGGGCTGGATATATGGCCTTGTGGAACCGTCATTACCCAAGATGGTGCACGATAAACTGGATGAGATAGTCCTCCATATCGGCGGCGACCCGAAAAACCCAGAAAGCCTGGGGGTTGACCTGGAGTTCGACATGGGTGACGACAAATTAGTCTTCGACACGAGCTTTGGCATGTGGATACCCAAAGGCGTATTACATGGACCGCTAATCTGGCACAAATACCGCCACCCACATATTGAAATGGCGATTATGCTCGGGGCGGGCACTGTTGCGGAAGGCTGGGAAGGCAGCTTCTTCGGGCCGGACGGCAAGCGCATACAAATGGGACAGCGGCCACCCGCACCGCCGGCACCTAGTAAATAGCTAGACATCATCAAAGATTATCTTGTTTGCCAGGCGTTTAAGGCGTCTTTCAAGGCCGGGTATACGGGCGGCGTCGGCGGGGTTTTTCGCGAGAACGGCCACGCTGCCCATCCAGTGCATTTTACAGAGTTTGGCGTAGCCTTTTAGATTCATGATTGTCTGGCCGATGCCTTCCTCGGCGACAGCCAGTCCGGCGAGGCGCTTGCCCTCCAGTCGCGGCCAGACGGCGCAGGTGCGGTCGAGGAAATTCTTGAGCAGACCGGAAAGCATCTCCATGTAGCCCGGCGTAGCCAGTACAATAGCATCCGCCGTTATCAGCTTGGGGTATACACCCGCCATGTCATCCTTTAAAACGCAGTCGCCCTTGCGCTTTTTGCCGCCTTTTTCACAGGCAAGGCAGCCGCGGCACATTTTAATGTCCATTTTACGCAGGAGCAGCACTTCAACTTGGGCACCGCGACGGGAAAGCTCTTCACAAAGCTTCGCCAGCATCCACTCGGAGTTGCCTTTACGCGGCGAGCCGCAAACGCCAATTATTTTCATGGTCGCTTTTTTCATCTTTCGCTAAAGTATATAATACATATTATCCATTTTCTACCGTATTGTAATGACACACGGAAAAGGAGAGACTCATGGACTTGAAATTGAAAGATAAGGTGGCGATTGTTACCGGCACCGGCAGCCAGATAGGTTTCGGCAGGGGAATCGCCTTGATGCTGGCTAAAGAGGGCTGCTATATCATCAGCGTTGACGCAAACCTGGAAGGCGCCAAGCAGACGGCAAGCGATATCCGGGCGCCGGGTCGTAAGGTCCTTGCATTCAAAGCAGATATAACCAGAAGAGCGGAAGTCGACGCTGTGGTAAATAAAGTACTGTCGGAATTCGGGAGGATAGACATACTGGTGAACTGCGCCGGTCGCGCCAGCGGCCTACGGCCTTTCGTAGAGTCGAACACCGAACAGTGGGACATGGACATAGATATAAATTTGAGAGGGACGATGAACTTTACCCATGCGGTGCTGCCGCATATGCTGGAGCGGAAGTACGGCAAGATTGTGAATTTTTCCACGCATGCGGCGCACCAGCCGACGGGTCTGGCCGGGGCGGCTAGCTACGTGGCAGCCAAGGCAGGAACGGTTATGTTCAGCAAGACGCTGGCCGGCGAGGTAGGCGCCTCGGGGATAAACATCAATATTATTGCCCCGGGGCCGGGCGCTACTAATTTCCACCGGGTCAGCGGGAACGACCCGCGCATGGCGGGAATCGTGGAAGCACTGGCCAAAGCAGGCAAGACGACCACTCCGGAGGATATCGCCTATACGGTAGCGTTCTTAGTATCCGATGTTTCCGCTAAGCTTTCAGGGCAGGTGCTCGAGGTTTCCGCGCCAACGGGCCCGGGCGGGGCGGCGCCGAGAAACCCAAATTAGTCTTTGCGCTGATGATTAATGGGGAAAAAGAACCGGGTCGGTTGCCCGACCCGGTCGAAAACTAGATTATAAAGGATTTACCTGCCTGATCTGGTTTTGCGGAAACAATCGCTGCAGTAAACCGGCTTGTCGCCGCGGGGCTCGAAGGGTACTTCGGTAGCTTTACCGCACTGGGCGCAGGTGGCGGGGAACATCTGGCGTTTGGCACCGAACCCGCCGCCGAAACGCTCGGCTTTCCTTGACTGACGGCATTCTGGGCAGCGCTTAGGCTCATTGGTATAGCCTTTAGACTGGAAGAATTCCTGGTCTTCGGCGCTGAACGTAAAGGTAGCGCCGCAATCAGCACATGTAAGGGATTTCTCTTGAAAACTCACTGGATGACCTCCTCTCTTTAATTTTAGTTAGCGTTTTGGTCATCCAGCTCTTGTAAGAAATCCGTTTGAAAGGCTTCTGGGAAGCGTGTAATAACCCAAACCTGAACTTAGTATGTATTATACCATACATGTAAAGCTTTGTGTAAAGAGGTAGTGTTCCAGAGAAAAAGATAAACGGATTATAAACGTGTAAATATTTACCATGAAAAATTTGACATTAATTGCTGGAGGTAATAAAATATCCGTACTGTTTAATAAAAATATGAAACGGATGTAATATAGGGTTTTCTATAACAAAATAGAGAATGTTGTATTGAAATCCGGCAGCTATCATGCTAAATTACAGATATTAAGATTTCAAGATACAATGTAGCCCGGAGGGAGGTGAACATATGTGATAAAAAATGGAAGACCCGGGTATAAATTGCGCATTTAAAGGAGAGGCAGATTATGTGGAAAAAGATATTAGCATTTACGATACCACTAACCATTTGTTTGATCCTTATCCTTACATCGGTTTTTGCCGGCTGCGGAGGGAAAGCCGATAAGGATAAAATCGTTGTTGGCATGTCCAGGTCTCTTTCCGGCCCAATAGCGATTATCGACGACTCTGCATTCCGGCCCGTTTATGAAACATGGGTTGCGGAGGTAAATGCGGAGGGCGGTATCTATGTGGAGGAATACGGTAAGAAACTGCCCATCGAGCTGAAGATTTACGATGATAAAAGCGACCCGGCTACGATGGCACAACTCACAGAGAAACTGATTCTTGAAGATAAAGTTGATTTCATCTGGGGCGGCGGCGGCACTTCGTTTATTTACGCCCAGGCGCCTATTGCCAACAGATACAATTATGTATTGATAACGATGGAAGGCGGCGCTTCGAGCCTTAAAGAACTGCTGCCCGGCATGCCCTATGTTTTCGTAACCTTGAGCTTCTCGGATTGGTATGAGATGCCGGTGCTGGCTGATATGCTAGCTTCAAAAGGCTGCAAATCGGCCTATATCATGTATATTGCTGACCTGCATGGCGTCGAATACAACGGCGTAGCCGGTGTTGAGTTAGGCAAGAAGGGAATCCAGATTCTCGGCGCAAAAGCCGTCCCGCCGGATATCAAAGACCTTTCACCGGTCATCAAGGAAGCTAAGGCTTCCGGCGCGGATGCCTTCCTGTGCTTTGCCTATCCGGACCAGGTCTTCCCGGCAGTCGGCACGTCAATCGAGCTTGATTACAATCCCAAGGTATGGCTGGGCGGCCCCGGCATCAACTTCGGGTTCTTCCATACCGCTTTCGGCCCGATGGTTGAAGGCGTCATGGGCTGGGCCAGCTGGAACCGGAAATCCTCTCCCGCTCTTAACGAGTTAGCGGATAAACTCTATACCGGCAAGCCTGAAGACTCCAACGACTGGTGGGGCCATGCGTTCTACTGGGCCGGCCTGGATATGTGGAGAGCCGCTATCGAGACAGCCGGATCTCTCGACAACACGAAGATTAGAGATATCCTGGCTACCCAGCACCTCCAAACGGTGCTCGGCGAAACCTGGTTTGAGAACGGGCTCATGAATAGAGAGACCCATCCCGGCGAAGTGGGACAGTGGATAAACGGCATTTATGAAGTGGTAGGGCCTTTTGATAAAGCTACCGCCGAATGGGTTTATCCCAAGCCACCGTGGCCAAAGTGAAAATAAAATAGTACAATAAGGTAAATACAAAAATAGAAAGCAGGCTGTCTAAAGGGATAACGCTCTCAAGAGTGTAATTCCCTTGAGAAAAAGCTTATCTACCTCTAGACAGCCTGCCCGTATAGTTTGTTTTATTATAGATAATAGAAGCGTATATGGAAAAATTCCTTGATGTAGTCATCGCCGGTTTGCTGCTGGGCGGACTTTATGCCCTGATTGCCATGGGCATGAGCCTACAGTATGGGGTTGCCCGCGTATTGAATCTCGCCCACGGCGAGTTTATCATGCTCGGCGCGTTGAGTACCTGGACACTATACACGGTATTTGATATTAGCCCGCTGATAGCCGTAGCTATTTGCGGGCCGATTACTTTTGTTCTTGGATTTTTAATACACCGGACGATGTTCAGGAAACTCCTTAGCTCATCGACAAATCAAGGTATTTTTGAAAGCACCTCCATGCTGGCGTCTTTCGGTCTTATGTATGTCATTTCTAATCTTGCCTTTATGGCCTGGGGACCGGAAATAAGAGGGTATAGCTATCTGATGGACACAGTCAGTATCGGCGGAGCGCTCTTTGGCGCCAGGCGACTGGTTACCCTGGGTTTTGCGCTTGCCATAGGGGTGGCTTTCTATATATTCTTATCCCGCACCAAAATAGGTAAAGCAATCCGGGCCGCCGCTCAAGACCCAGCTACAGCCGGACTGATGGGGGTGAACATCAACATGGTGCTGGCTATATGCTTCGGGCTGGGCGCCGCCATGGCCGGCATCGCCGGCGTGCTTGTCAGCATGTGCTATCCCGTCAACGCTGCTATGGGCATTGAATATCTTACTGTCGCTATTATTGTGGTAGTCCTCGGGGGACTGGGCAGCATCCCCGGCAGCTTCATCGGCGGGTTTCTGCTGGGCATCATCGGCAGCATCGTCTCTTTCATCGAACCCGGCTTAACCGTAGTAGCTTATTATGCTATTTTTGTTATTTTGCTATTAGTCAGACCCAAGGGTCTGCTGGGCAAGTAAGTGAGTTATACTAAAACAGACCAAAAGGTAAAAATATGTCAGATTTAATGGTTATTATCAACATGCTGGCCCTGGTCTATTTAGGCTGGTTTGTTGAACGGTCACTGCAGAAAAACAAAAGCAAAATGTGGCTCTTTTCAGGGTTGGTCGTAGTAATGCTGGTTATCCTTTTTACGCTTCCCAATTACGGGCCTACATATTCCTATATTATGGTGACCACCATTTTAATGTATCTCGTGTTGACGGTAAGCTGGGCTCTCTTCTCCGGTCCCACCGGATACATATCCCTGGCGCCGGCAGCCTTCTTCGGTGTGGGCATATATACCTCCGCTGTTCTGGGAAAAGATATACCTCTGCTAGCGGTAGTATTGTTAGGCGGGATATTAAGTTTTGTGCTGGCGATGATAGTCGGCGCTTTAACCCTGCGGCTCAAAGGCACATATTTTATCATGTTTACCTTCGGTCTGGTTCTGTTGATTACCAATCTTCTCCTGTGGTACGAGATAAAATTCACCGGCACGCGCGGCAGATTTGTCGTGGCAGCTGGTAATGACACTATTTATTACGTCATGCTCGGTATCTTTATTTTATTATTGATCACGGCTTTTATTATCAAGCGTTCTAAATTCGGGCTGGCGTTACAGAGCATCGGCCAGAATGAAGAGGCCGCCGCCCATATGGGAATTAATGTAACCGGGGTAAAAGTCATCGTATTTGCTATCACCGCTTTTTTCATGGGCATGGCGGGAGCCATCATGACGATGAAGTGGACCTACATCGATCCTTACAGCGCGTTCGACCTGTTCCGTTCTTTCTTACCGGTGTTGATGGCTATCTTCGGCGGCATGAGATATTTTTACGGCCCTGTTCTGGGGTCCGTCATCTTTGCTTACCTGGAGGAAAAGCTGCTGACCGAGTTCCCGTACGTCTACAAACTTGCCTTCGGCATAGTACTGATAGCGGTCATATTATATTTGCCTGACGGTCTTGCAGGCTTGGTGGATAAAATACGCGCCCGGATTGCGAGAAAGAAAAATGCACTTACTTGAAGGTAAAGGGGTCAGCATACACTTCGGCGGCCTTGCCGCGGTCTCTGATGTCGATTTTTATGTCGACGAGGGAGAGATAGTAGGCCTGATTGGCCCCAACGGAGCCGGCAAAACTACCCTGTTTAACTTAATATCTGCGGCGCTTGAGCCCAAGCCCGGTGAAATATTGTTAAAAGGTAAACGAATAAACGGACTCAAACCATACCAGATCTGCCGGCTGGGTATAGCCAGGACTTTTCAAACCGTCAAAATATTTGGCAGTCTGCCGGCAATTGAGAATGTGCGGATAGGTTCGCTTTTTGGGCCTTTGAACAGGCTTTCAACGATGGAAGCAACCAAAGAAGCTATCGAATTACTGGAATTCGTGGGATTATCAGATGTTGCTAGCGCACCGGCCAAAGACCTGACGCTATCAAGCCAGAAAAGGCTGGAAGTAGCCAGGGCTCTGGCCACCCGGCCGGCTTTATTACTGCTGGACGAAATAATGGCCGGCCTTAACCAGACCGAGCTTCTGGAGGCGATGGAACTGGTAAAGAAGATACAAAAAAGAGGTGTCACGGTCGTCATGATAGAGCACGTTATGAAAGCTATCATGGGCATTTGTGATAGGATTATCGTTCTGCATCACGGCAAGAAAATCGGGGACGGGACTCCCCAGGAAGTAGCCAACAGTAAAACCGTCATCGAGGTATATCTGGGAGAGGCATCAGATGCTGGAGATTAATAATTTAAATGCCTTTTACGGCAGTATACAGGTACTCTGGGACGTAAGTCTCAAGGTCAATAAGGGTGAGATTGTAGCTCTCATCGGCTCCAACGGGGCCGGGAAATCGACCCTGGTCCGTACCGTAACCGGATTATTACGGGCAACCTCCGGCAGTATCAAGTTCCTGGACCATCCAATTGAAAACCTGCCGTCTCACGTTATTTCGGAAATGGGTATTTCTCATATTCCCGAGGGCAGAAGGCTTTTTACGGATATGAACGTCCTGGAAAACCTCGAGATTGGAGCATATCCCAGAAATGCCTGGAAAAACAAAGGAAAAACGCTGGAGCATGTTTTCCAGATATTCCCCAGATTAAAAGAGAGAGGGCATCAATTAGCCCGGACGTTAAGCGGCGGCGAACAGCAGATGTTGGCCATGGGGCGGGGTCTGATGTCTGAACCTAAATTGTGTATTATCGACGAGCCTTCAAACGGCCTGGCGCCGATGGTAGTCCTTGAGGTCTTTGATATTATAAAATCTTTACGCGACCAGGGCATTACGATTTTGCTTATCGAGCAGAATGTAAGGCACACCCTGGAGATATCGGATAGGGCTTACGTGCTGGAAAACGGGCGGGTTGTCATGGAAGGCGACTGCGCTACCTGCCTGGCCAGCGAACATATCAAGAAAGCTTACCTGGGATTATAATTATCCTCCCTTGCCTCCTGTTCTGATTTGCCACCCCCTTGTTCATATACTATAATTGCGTGTAGACCTCTATACTCGTTTTTACTTAAAGAGTGTTTTTTGGAAACCATAAAGCTCAATATAGACGGACGCGATGTAGAGACAAAACCGGGTAAAAGCGTCCTGGAAGTTTCTTTAGACTCGGGGATTTATATCCCTTATCTATGCTATCATCCCGACCTCGGAACGACCGGCGACTGCGGGCTTTGCGTGGTGGAGGTGGAGGGGAACGACGATTTAATAATTTCCTGCACAACGCTGGCCGCTGACGGGATGGCGGTCAGGACAAAATCAAAAAGAATCGCCGAGGCGCGGCGGCAGGCCATGGAAAAAATACTCACCGGGCATCCTGCCGACTGCGGCACCTGTATCAAGTACCTTAACTGTGAACTTCAGTCGCTCAAGCAGTATATCAGCGAAGAGGAATACAAGCCCACCGGCCCGGCGCGGCTTTTCGCCGTGGACAACAGCAATCCCCTCTTCACCATCGATCCCAATAAATGCGTCATGTGCACCCGCTGCATACGGGCCTGCAAGGACTTGCGGGGGGTGGGCATACTCATCGAGAAAACAAAAGGCGGGGAGAGGTACATCGGGACGGAAAACGGGCTGCCGCTGGCGGACGCCGGCTGCCGCTTCTGCGGGGCCTGCGCGGAGGTCTGCCCCAGCGGGGCCATCATGGACAAGGAAGACCTGACCAAGGGTAAAAACAGAAAGCACGCTCTCCTGCCCTGTCGCTATACCTGTCCGGCGGAAATAGATGTGCCCCGCTATCTGCGCTTCATTAGTGAGAAAGATTACGCCTCCGCTGCGGCGGTTATCAGGGAAAAAGTGCCCTTTCCCGGTGTACTGGGCTACGTGTGCGACCGCCCCTGCGAGGACGTGTGCCGTCGTGGGGAAGTCAACCGGTCGGTTTCAATCAGAGAGCTGAAGCGCTACGCGGCGGAACACGATGGCAGCGGGATAAAATCCAACAAAAAACCCAACACTGATAAAAAGGTAGCGGTCATCGGCGCGGGACCAGCGGGACTTACCGCCGCTTATTACATGGCTTTACAGGGACATAGTGTTACGGTATTCGAGGCATTGCCTTTTTCCGGGGGCATGCTGCGTGCCGGTATCCCGGAATACCGCCTGCCCCGCGAAGTGCTCGCTAGAGAGATAAAATACGTGGAAAATATGGGCGTCGAGATTAAAACAAGTGCTCGCATCGAATCCATAGACAGGCTTTTTGAAGAAGGCTATCACGGCGTCGTCGCCGCGCTGGGAACGCACAAAGGGCAAAAATTGAAGATTCCCGGCGCCGATAACATCGGGGTATTGATCGGAGTAGACTTTCTAAGAGATATCAACCTGGGGAAGAAGGTGGAAATCGGTAAAAATGCTCTGGTACTGGGAGGAGGCAACGTAGCTTTCGACTGCGCCCGGGCGGTACGGAGGCTGGGGGCGGCAGTGAAGCTGGCCTGCCTGGAATCCATGGAAACAATGCCGGCAGCGAGCGATGAAATAAAGCAGGGCGAAGAAGAAGGCGTATGTATTTACCCCGCCCGGACCTTCACCCGTATTTTAACGGAAAACGGGAAAATCACCGGCGTTGAGTGCCTCGAAGTCGTTTCGCTGACCTTCGATGAAGATAAAAATCCGCAAATAGAGACCCGTGAAGATTCACAGCATGCCATCGAAGCCGATACCGTGATATTCGCCATCGGGCAGCGGCCGGACATACCGGAGGGCTTTGGACTGAATACGGTCGCCGGCAACCTAATCGAGGTAGATATATTCACTCGTATGACCAGCCGGGAAAGTGTTTTTGCCGCCGGGGACGCGGTCAATGGCACATCCTCCGTCATCAAAGCCATCGCTTCCGGCAGGAAAGCGGCCGCCGACCTGGACAGGTACCTCGGCGGGAGTAGCGACATCGACGAGAAACTGGCGCCGCCAACCGAGCCGGAGAAAAATATCGGGCGGCAGGAAGGTTTTGCTTCCCTGGAGCGCTGCGAAGACGCCTACGTCTCTGTCGAAGAGAGACTAGAGAGCTTCTGTAAAGTAGTGGCGGACCCGGACGAAAAAGTAGTAGAGTGTGAAGCGAAACGTTGCCTGCAATGCGATTTGCGACTTAAAATAACGCCGGTCAAGTTCTGGAGCAGCTATTAAATCAGCTTTCTTTATTGAAAGGAGATACACCATGAATAATCTACCCGCAGAGACCGATGTTGTAGTAATTGGGTCTGGGGCGGCAGGGCTGGCGGCGGCTTTGACCGCGGCGGACGGAGGGGCTAAAGTAACCGTCTTTGAGAAACAGCGTTCGCCGGGCGGCACCGCTAACTTCTTCGAGGGCATTTTTGCCGTGGAAAGCGCCATGCAACGCGAAAGATATATCACCTACAGCAGGGACGAGGCTTTTAAAAATATCATGGAATTCAGTCACTGGATAGCCAACCCACGACTGGTGAGAGCTGTCGTGAATGAGTCTGGCGCCACCATCGGCTGGCTGCAGCAGCAGGGCGTTGTCTTTATTGACGCCACGATTAATATGCCGGATTCACCCCGGACATACCATGTAGTCAAGGGTAAGGGAGAGGCGGTGGTCAAAGCCCTCACCACCAAAGCTAAAGAAAAAGGGGTAGAGTTAAGGCTGGCGACGCCGGTCAAGAGAATCGTGAAGCAGGGTGAAAGCATCAGGGGCGTTATAGCGGAAGTGGATGGAGAAGACGTGCCGGTAAGTACCAAAGCAGTTATCATAGCCAGCGGCGGTTATTTGAATAACAAAGAGTGGATTAAAAAGTATACCGGGTTTGACCTGGATGTAAACCTGGTGCCGGTAGGCAATGTCGATAAGATGGGCGATGGCATCCGCATGGCGTGGGAAATGGGGGCAGCGGAAGAAGGCAAAAGCCTTCTGGAGCTATACCGCGCCGGGCCGATGGGGCCGGAGTTCGCCTTGGGCAATCAAATCGAAATGGCTGCAATCCAGCCTTACCTCTGGGTAAATCCGCGCGGGGAGCGTTTCTGCGATGAGACGGTAACATTTTATGATTCATCAGTGGGTAACGTCGCCGCCAGATATAAAGAGGGCTATACCTACAGCATCTTCAACGATGCGGTAGTGCAGCGCATGCTGGAGAGAGGCATTGATAAGAATCCTATGATGAATAATCCGCCGGGCAGCAAACCGACTGATATTTATCGGGAACTAAATACCGCTCTGGAAAGAGGAACGACCGAGATTTTCGCCGCCGATTCCGTGGAAGAACTGGCCGGGAAAATAGGCGTTAATCCCGACGTTTTGAAAGCGACTATTGAAAAATATAACGAAGGCTGTGAAAAGCGTTACGACGAGCTATTTGCCAAGGACCCTCAATACCTCTTTCCGATAAAGACGCCAAAGTTTTACGCTGTCAAAGCACGCACTATCTGCCTGGGGACGATGGGGGGCATAAAAATCAACGAAAAAGCCGAGGTTTTAGATAAACTAGAGGCGGTCATCCCCGGGCTTTACGCGGCGGGGTACGACGCGGGGGGCATGTACGGGGACAGCTATCCCATAAAGTGCGCCTCCGGGCTGTCTTCAGCCTTTGCTTTGAATACGGGGCGCATTGCCGGGAATAACGCCTTGAAGTTACTCGGGAAGTAAAGGGTCGGGGATATCTTACGGTGTCAGGGGGAGTCCTCCGCCGGCGTTAATTGCTTCACCGGTGACGTAAGATGAAAGTTCAGAAGCCAGGAATAAAGCCACGCCGGCAATTTCTTCCGGCATGCCCATACGATGCATCGGCACTTTATTTTCCAGCATTTTAAAGAAAGCCTTGCCCTCTTCTTCGGTCATGTTCTTCAACATTTCCGTGAAAAATTCCGTACGTATCGGGCCCGGTAAAATAGCGTTGACGGTGATGTTGTAGGCGGCCAGCTCAAAAGCCAGGTCGGTCGTCAGCCCCAGCACCCCGCCCTTAGCCGAGTGGTAGTGCACGATAGGCGCAGGCGGGTGAATAGCGCCCAAAGAAGAAACGTTGATTATCTTACCGTACTTGTTCTTTTTCATGTGGGGAACTACCGCCCGACAGCATAAAAACTGGCCGGTTAGATTAACGCCGATAACCCTGGCCCAGTCTTCGTCGGTGGTGTCCTCTAATTTGGAGTCGCCGGATACACCCCCGGCGTTATTTACCAGGATATCTATTTTCCCGAATTCCTTGATAGTCCTCGCCACCATGTCGTTTACCTGGGCGCTTTTAGCAACATCAGCGGCGATTGCTCTCGATTTACGCCCCATAGCTTTAATCTCGCCGGCAACTTTTTCCGCGCCCTCGATGTGAAGCGCGTTGACCACGACATCGCAGCCCTCCTGAGCGAATTTAAGGGCAATGCCCCGCCCTATTCCCTTAGCACCCCCGGTGATGATAGCGACCCTGTTTTTAAGCAGCATGATGGCCTCCCCGATGATGAGTGCTTTTGACGTTATTATACCAGTTTTACTAATATATAGTATCCTGATATAAAGAAAGTAATAAGGAGAACAGACACATTATGAGCAGCTTGAAGGGAAAAGTCGCCATGGTAACCGGGGCCGCCAGCAAGAGAGGCATGGGTCACGCTATCGCCCTGCGCCTGGCTAAAGAAGGGGCGGATGTGATAGTGACGGATAAATTCGCATCACCTAAAAGCATGTTCCCCGGCGACGAAAACTGGGGCGGACTCAATGAAATCATTAAGGAGATAGAGGCGGTGGGCAGGAAAGCCCTGGCGTTAACCATGGATATCAATATAAGTAAAGATATAGACGCCGGCATGGTAAAAGTCATCAAGAAATTCGGCAAGGTTGATATTCTCGTGCATGCCGCCGCTATACGCGGCCCGGTGGGCGTGCCGGTCATCGACCTCTCGGAAAAGGATATTCGAGCTATTATCGACATCGACCTGGTGGGGGCTTTCCTCATCTGCAAAGCGGCGGCCAGAGACATGGTGGCGAAGGGAAAAGGGGGGAAAATCGTCATATTCTGCTCTCTGGCGGGGACGCATGGCGTGGCGGGCAGTGCGGCCTATTCCGCCGCCAAGTACGGCACCATCGGGCTAACCAAGAGTCTGGCGCTGGAGTTGGCCAAGTATAAAATCAACGTCAACGGCATCAATCCGGGCATGATAGTGACTAACTTAAGAGACGAGGCTTTCCAGAAAATGGCGGAAGTGGAAGGCATTACCTGGGAGGAAGCGCGGAAGAAAGACCAGGGGGGTCTGGCCCACATAATCCCGTGGGGTCGTTTGGGGACGACTGAGGAAGCGGCCGACCTGGTATATTTCCTCGTTTCCGGTCTGTCCGACTATATCACCGGCGAAGTGATTGCACTGGGAGGCGGAGTAACTTAAAAAAATGGATTACCCGGTAGATAAAGAATATCATACAAATAAAAAATCCGAACTCCTTGATAAATTCGATGAAGAGGCAAGAATCTGGAGGCCGGTGATTAACAAATTATACTGGCATGAATTCGCCGGGGGTATCTTGTGGGAGGCAAGGAAAGAATTCGAGGCTTTGATACCGCATATACCCTATATTGGTGGGGATGAAAATCACTTGACTAACTCATTATTGGAATCTGTTAGATACCTGGCGCTGTATAAAGCTATGAAAAAGCATGGCAAAACTGCTGAAGAGACAGGCAAGATACTCTACAAGGCTATTCTGACGCGAATTTACAGGCCCCTGCCGGTAATCCCGGCAAAGGAAAGACTAACCACTATGCAATTTGTTGAACAGCGTAGAGAACGGGCGGAAAAGGCGAAGGAACTGCGATATCCTGGTAACTATGCATTCGACTTTATCATGGGTGACGGCAAAGAGTTTGACCGAGGCTCTAACTTCACCGAATGCGCCGCGCTCAAGTTTTTCCATGCGCAGGGCGCGGATGAGTTTATGCCTTTTTACTGCTATCTTGATTTTCCCAAGAGCAAAGTTATCGGCGTAGGGTTTAGCCGGACGATGACGCTCGCCGAAGGTTACAAAAAATGCAATAATCGTATAAAAATAGGTGGAGAGACGAAATTAGGATGGCCGCCGCCGTTTGTGAAAAAGAAGACCTGAAAGAACAGGAGATAAAAGTTCATGACTGTGATAAACGAATTTGTGAAGCACTTTGTTAAAACAAGATATGATGATATCCCCGCCGATGCCGTAGCAGCGGTCAAGAAAGAGGTACTGGACAGCCTGGCGACGGCGCTGGGCGGCTCGTCAAAGGCGGGCGTTAAAGAGCTGGTGGACATGGTCAATGAATTTGGAGGCGCTAAGCAAAGCACGGTTATCGCTTACGGTTTCAAATGCCCCGCCCCCAACGCCGCCCAGGTCAATGGCACGATGATTCATGCTTTAGATTATGATGACGGCCACCAGGCGGCACTTGTGCATATCGGGTGCGTGGCCGTATCCACCGCTTTTGCCGTAGCGGAGCGTATGGGCAAAGTGAACGGCAGGGAATTAATCACGGCGATAGCGCTGGGGGGCGACTTTACGGCGAGGTTGGGAATGGCCAGTAAGCCGGGCGGCAGTGCTATGGCTTCCGGCTGGCACCCGACGACCCTGTTCGGTTACCTGGGCAGCGCCGCCGTCGCTGGCAGGATAATGGGACTCGATGAAGAAGGGATGATTAACGCGCTGGGACTGGCCTATCACCAGTGCGGCGGTGCCGGCACCGGCGTGGCGGACGGCGCGCTGGCGAAAAGGATGGGGCCGGGCCTGGCGGCAAAAGGGGGCATTACCGCCGCCCTGATGGCGGAAAGGGGCATTACCGGCGAGCGCGACCCCCTCGAAGGGAAGACGGGACTCTACAATACCTACATGGGCGGGGACTACAACCCAAAGATACTGACGGCGGATCTGGGAAAGAGGTTCGAGGTTATCGATATCGGGGATAAACCTTATCCCTGCTGCGGTCTGACCCACGCCTGCATTGATGCCGCTCTGGCTTTGAAGTCGAAACACAACATAAATGCCGACGATATAAAGGAAATAACCGTCTACGGCGGCGATAAGGTCTACCAGCACGCGCAGCCGCCGGAAATAAAGAAAGCCCCGCGGACAATTATCGACGCGCAGTTCAGCGTCCCATGGGTGGTGGCGATAGCTTTAGCCAAAGGGAAGGTGACTGTGGACGATTTCACCGATGAGGCGATAAAAAGACCGGAGATTTTAAGGCTGGCGCAAAAGATAGACACCCGGCTGGAGCCTGCGATGAACCGTCACGGGGTGGAGCCGGGCGGGGTAACCATTAAGATGCAGGACGGCCGGGAGTACACCGAAGAGGTGGAAAACTGCCTCGGCAGCGTACAGAGGCCGATGTCTTTTGAGGACGTGACGATTAAATTCCGGGAGTGTGCGCCCTGCTCAATAAAGCCTTTATCCGACGCCAAAGCGGAAAAGGTAATCGATATGGTGGGGCGGCTGGATAAATTAAACGACGCCGCCGATATAATCAGGCTGCTGGGTTAATTACTGTCATCGCGAGACCATTGCAGAAGTGAAGACGCGGCAACCCCTATTAATTATTTAGTTCAATCGTCGAGATTGCCACGTCACTTCGTTCCTCGCAATGACAAATAATGTATTATTGACTATCCCTCAAGACCTTGCCGGTGGCCTTATCTTTCCAGTAGGCGCGCTGCTGCACCGGCCAGTTAAAGGTAATGGAGCCGGGGCGGGGGCAATCGTTGACACAACAGCCGCAGTACCAGCACTCATCCGGGTGCAGGATAACCGGCGGTTTTCCTTTTTCCGGGTTGGGAATATAGACATCCACCTGACAGACTTCCACACAGTGGTTGCAGCCGTTGCAGACTTCCGGGTGGAAAATCACCGGGGTACCTGGGGTGGTAACATTAGGCAACGCATATGTTTTCTTTTGAGCCATTGCAGTCTCCTTATTTTCCCTTATATACACTGGCGTAGTCTTTATTGTGTGCTTCATAATTGGCTTTCATATTGCCACAGTAATCGAGTGGCAGCTCGCCGGCCTTGACTTTGCCATTTTCCAGCTTGACGGTAACAAACTTGTTCCAATCCGGCGGGTCGACCTTGGGGAAGTCGATTCTGAAGAAGTTCAGCATCCGGCTGCTGGCCTTGCGCGCCAGGGACGCGTTCAGGATAATCTGGCCGTGGTTGAGCAGGCTCAAGTCCTCGAGGCTGCGCATTAATTTATGCGGATCAATAGCATATAGTCGGGGGACAAATACTTCTTCTATTTCTTTAAGTGCGTCCAGCCCCATTTTCAATAGCGACTCGGTCTTGTATTCGCTGCAGAAGTACTGCATGGCGCGGGCGATGCCGGCATGCAGCTCCTTCCAGTCGATGCCGTCGCTACGCTTTATCGGGGCGTAAACACGGGCTTTCTCCAGGGTGACCTGGTCTTTTAGTACTTTTGCATCCCCGGCCTGCCGCGAGAATTCGGCGGCTTTGCGCCCGGCATAACGTCCTGTTGACGCCGCGTAGGAATGGTCGCCGGCAGAGTAGCTCTGCTCCCCGGCAACGTACAGCCCGTCGAGGGTCGACTTTAAATCCCAGTCGACCACCGGTCCGCCGCCGGCGGAACGCCATTGAGACGGGCTCGTCCCTTCGATAAAGTTGTAATTCTGGAGGAGGTGCCTGGCGGGGTCGAAGCCGCCCTTGCCGTAAGAATCGATGATGTTTTTCGTGGTCGATTCCTCGCCCAGCATCATGTTCCAGGTAACCCTGCGTTCGACTTCAGCCATAGCGGGAAAATCGCCGTAAAAAGGCAGGGTGTATTCGCCGCTTTGGACTCCCTTGATTATTTTCTCCATATCTTCCGGGGTGGGTCTCATAGCGCCGGCGTCCTCCCAGCCCTGCGTTGGCCACGGCAGCCTTTTGCCGTTGGCGTCTACAATCGGCACATTCTCATAGCTGGCGTCACCGGCGCCGCCGTACCAGGTATGCTTGTAGCCGGTTCCTAGCATCATAATCCCCGTTCTCTCCATCACAGTGAGAGCAGCTCCGGCCCTCCAGGCCATGGCCACGCCGTCGCCAGTCTGGTTGCGGGAGCGGAAGGTATTATAGCCAGCCAGTTCGGTGTTTAAGACATACAGCGACCAGTCCCCCGCCGTAGCCAGCACGGCGGCTTTCGACTTGAATATCATGAATTCCCCGGTGCGGTTGTTCAGCCCCGTAGCGCCGATAACCCTGGCGCCCTGGACTCCCTTTTCCGTCAGGAGACTCGTCACCATAACGCGGTCGTAAATTTTCACGCCCAGCCGCTTGCATTCCTTTTTTAATGCGGGTTTAAAAGTAGAACCCCAGACCCGTATTACTACATTGTTCAGCTTTCCTTCCGGGTTACTTTTAAAGGTTATCGGCTTTTGCGAACCGGGGATATAGCTGTGCACTTTAGTATAGCGCGGGGATATCATCAGCTTCGACTTCTCGTCGCGGCCTTTTGCGCCGGTAAATTCATCCTTGGTGTCCCGGATTTTCCCGCCTATCTGCTCCATCTCGACCAGCGTGTCCCAGTCCTCGCGGCACTGTATCTGAATGCCGATGCCGTTGGAATACGGCGGCTCGGCCATGTGCTCCGCCCATTCATCCGGGTCTACATTAGATAAAGGATTAGCGGGGGCGTTGCACCAGTGGTCGCAACCCGGGCCTCCGGCGCCGCTACGGATGGAATCGCCCTTTTCAACAAGAGCAACTCGGACGCCTTTACGGGCAGCGCTGATGGCCGCCCAGCACCCCGCTATGCCTCCGCCGATGACCAGCACGTCGGTCTCAATTTCCTGTTCCCGGTCATAGTTTATAGGGTACGGCCAAGCGGGTGGCTTGCCGTCCTTTTCAATAAAGTCATGCCATCGGGTCATGTTTATACCTCCTTTTACATATGTAACTGATAAAATGAAACTCGGTCGTGTTAGATTGTACTCCCTTCCGTATATTTTATTCAACCAAGGATCCGGGTGACAGAAACCTGAACTTGACATAGTTTAAAGGGTGATGTAAATTTTTCTAGGTTGATTGAATATTCTTAAATATTAAAGGAGGAAAACATGTCACAAGCGTTGAAGGGCAAGGTGGCTATTATTACCGGGGCCAGTCGCGGTCTCGGCAAGGCTTTCGCCTTAAAATACGCCGAGGAGGGTGCTAATCTTTTGCTGACCACCACCAGCCTTGAAAGAGCTCAGGGCACCGTTGAAGAGGTAAAGGCAAAGGGCGTTAAAGTAGCGCTTGTAAAAGCGGATATCTCCGTAGAAAACGACTGCAAAAAGATAGCCGATGAAGCTATGAAGCAGTTTGGCAAAGTGGATATCCTTCTCAATAACGCGGCCATCTGGTACGGACTCAATATTACCCCCTGGGACGCCTGGAAGGTAGAGGACTGGGAACGGATTTTCAAAGTGAATGTCATCGGCACGTGGCTGGTCTGTAAATATGTTGCGCCGCTGATGGTCAAAGCCAAGAAAGGCAAGATTATCAATATCGCGTCCAACGTGGCGCAGGTCCCGGCGGCCATGCTGTTTATGCCGTATTCCTGCGGCAAAGGCGCGCTCTACACGTTCACCCATGCTATGGCCAGGGCGCTGGGTTCCTCCGGCATCAACGTTAATGCCATCGCTCCGGGATTCACCGCTTCCGAGGCTAGTTTAAGCCAGCAGGGCAGCGATAAAACGTTCGAGTTTGCCACCAGCGAGCAGACCCTACGCCGGCGCGGCCAGCCGGTGGACATGACGGGCGCGGCGGTATTCCTGGCTTCAGATGAGTCCGACTTTATAACCGGGCAGGTGTATTACATCGACGGCGGGACCATAATGCTTTAGTCCCGGTCAAGGGAAAAAGTTGAGGGGGGTTTTTACGCCCCCCTCTTTCTTTATGCTTGTATAACGCGCCAGTTTCTATTTATAGACGCCTAATTCCTTGGTGGCATCAATGAACATCTTCACGTTGGCCGGGGGCGCGTCTTCAATTACAGCCCCGCTCATCATGATATAGCCGCCGCCCTTGGCGCAATCGGCGATGAGTTTCTTAACGGAGTTCTTGACGTCTTCCGGAGTGCCGACGCTAAGAGTAGCGATGGACATATTTCCGACGATGCAGCAGACATCGCCCAGTATTCTCTTGGCTTCGGCCATATCCGTGGTATCGAAGCCCCATATAACTTTTCCCTTGGGCGAGTCTTTAATGACCTTTAAGCGGGAATTATAGCCACCTTCCGCCCAGGGGAACGGGATACAGCCTTCTTTTACCAGCCCTTCCATGAGGTCTCTAAGAGCCGGCCAGTAGAATTTCTTAAACTGCTCATCGTTGAGGAAGCCGTCGGCTCCTTTATGCAACGGTATAAACACGATGGGACAGCCGTTCAATTTGGCATTGGCAACGCCCATTTTTACCATTATCGGCGTCAACTGCTCCATAGCACGCATGAGTTTGGCGGGTTGACGGTACATGTCCATGATAATGCCCTTGGTGCCCCGCAGGGTATCCCCGATGGTATCAAAGGACACTTTAGTGCCGCCGCCGAAGAATCCTGGAAAACCGGCCGCAGTCATCGATGCGCCGAAAGCGCCCACGGTTTGAATCCACTTTAAGGCTTCATCGCCAGCATCAGAAAGCGCTTTTAAAGCTGCCTTGACCGGCGGCAGGCCGAAGGGCACGAAAGCCGCGCCGGTGAATCCGCCGTACATTTCCGTCATGTTGGTGAAAGGAGAAAGCATCTTCAGACCATCGAGCGCACCCATAACGCGCGGGAGCCAGCCCGTCAAAAAGTAATAAGTGGGGTCGTCAATCAGGGCATCATACTCATTAGCCTTCATGTATTCACCCTCGAGGCACTGGTAGGAATGCTCCTTGGCGACTCCATGGCCGGGCCAGGCATACAGTTTGTAGTCGATAATATCATGGAGCTTTCCCGGAGGGGAGACCGTCACACTGACGTGCGCGTCCGGTTTATATTCCAGCACGAACTTGGAAAACGAACTCATGAGTTTATCATAATCATACATCGCGTCGTACGGGGTTAAGCCGGAAATATACGCGCCGAAGAAGCCGACCATCGGGACTATCGGCACTCTATCCGGTTTCTTCATATTAACGGCGTCCATAATCCTTTGCACTCTGGCTTTATATTCCTTTTCAGCCTCAGCGTTGGCGTACTTAGCTTCCGGCGGGGAAAGCCATTTGCTGTCCAGGTCTTGACGTTTTTCCGCCGGGGTCATTTCTTCCCATTGTTTTACCATTTTTGGCCTCCTTGTATTTATAATAATTTACGACTAAATAGTTATTTTGCGACCAGCCATTTCCTGGCTAAAGCAACGCCCTCGACGGCGTCTTTTCCATAGGCATCGGCGCCGGTATATTTGACGATTTCCTGAGTTATCTGGCCGCCGCCTATCATAACCTTGGTCTTTTCTCTCAAGCCTGCCTTGCTGATGGCGTCGATAGTCTGTTTCATCGCGTCATAAGCTAGTGTCAGGAAGCCGCTCAAGCCAACCACGGTAGAGCCGGTTTCCTTTATCTTTTCGACGATTTTCTGTACCGGCACATCCACGCCCATGTCATAGACCTCGAAGCCGCTGACATCGAGCATGAAGACCACAATATCCTTGCCGATATCATGGATATCGCCGGCTACCGTAGCGATGATTACCTTACCGCCGGTTTTCTTAGCTACGCCCCCGGTGAGTTTGGGTTTGACTATCTCATTGATTCTCTTGAGTATTTCTCCGGAGTAGACCAGGTCCGGTATAAAATACTCGCCCTTGGAAAAGCGTACGCCTACTACCTCCATGCCTTTCCCCGCATCGTTGAGGATGCCCATGGGGTCGGCCCCCGCATCCAGCTTTTCCCTGGCGATTGCCACCGCCTCATCTTCTTTGAGGTCGGCCAGCGCCTTGGCTAAATCCTTGGCCATTTTTATTACCTCCTGTTCCTTAATACCGACTTTTAGCAGCTATTGCTGCGACTTATTATACGTTGCAGGCAATTATGTTTCAACACATATTAGCGATTTGTAGAGAAAAATGCAAGGATTCCGCAGGAAAATAGCGAAAAAATAAACCAATTTCAGGCAGAAACAGGGGTCTTGTAACAAAAATTGCAACACAATTGTATCTATGATATTATAGAGAACACTCCTGCGTTCCGCGTAAGCAGCGAAAGCAGGGAATGTTGTTTTTTAAAGAGGGAGAGTTTTACCTGGTTCCCGGCCGGGCAGTTTGAAAGAATGACGCCTTCAAAATTAGACCTGCACAGCCTTATCGTTTTTTATTACGTTGCCAGCGAAGAGAGCATTACCGCTGCGGCGGAAAAGTTGTGTCTCACCCAGCCTACCGTTACCTACCATATAAGGTCGCTGGAACGTAATGTCGGTCTGAAACTCATCGAAGTAAAAAGGCAGAAGGTGTTCCTGACCCAGGCAGGGGCCGGACTGTATAAATATGCCGGCGAGATTTACCGGCAGATGAACGGCGCCGAAAAGTACCTAGAAAACCTTAAAGAGGCCAGCCTGCGCGTGGGTATATCCACCACTTTCAGCACCTGCCTCGCTTCAGCCGCGTCCGCTTTTGAAAAGTCCTACCCCCGTGTAAAGTTGATAATCAAGAGCGCCTCTTCTTTCGAGATTGCCGAAGCTGTCTTGGATTGTGATGTCGACCTAGGAATAGTGGTCAGCACGGATTACGGCAATCCCAAGTTAAAGTCCATCACACTATCCACCGAGGAACAGCTGGTGCTGGTAGCATCACCATCCAGCGCCATTGCACAAAGGCCGCGCCTGGCCTTCGCCAACCTCTGCGGCTACCCGCTGATACTGGGCCCGGAAACATCCGCCACGCGCCAGCTGATACTTAAGAAAATCAGGCTGGGGGGCTGCCACATGCCGTCTCCCATCATCGTTGAAGTAGACAGCTCTGAATGGGGCATTAACCTGGTGGAAAAAGGCGAGGGGGTTGGCGTCCATCATATCAAAAGCGTGGAAAGGTCTATCGCCGACGGGCGACTTAAAATACTGCCGTTGTCCAACAGTATCTTGATAGGGGCGGAAGCGCTGCTGCGCGCCGATGCTCCCGAGCACCCGATGGCGCAGAAATTTGTTGAGCTTGTCAGGAAAACTCTGGACAATAAACGCGAAAAATCGACGGCGCAGGCTGCCAGGAACTAGAGCTCAAAGAGCAAGTCTTAAAGCCTCCCTTATGTCCTCCGCCACCATCATTCTTTTTGACTTTTCAATGAGGAAGTTTTTACCCGCCGGGGTATATGAAGGCATGACTCTAATATCGCCGTAATGGTATGCCTGCCCCCGGATTTTATAGGTGGAGCCGGCTGGTATCACTCTCTTCCCCGTTTTTTGCTTCCAGATAGCATTCATCATTTTTATGGCTACGTCACCGCCGAGCATGAATACTTTAACATTTGGGAATAAAGAAATTTCCTGCCCCAGCAATTTAGAGCAGTTTTTCATGGTTTCCGGGGAAACGGCGTACTGCGTCTTGCCGCATTTAATGGCCGTAGTAATATAAACACCCAGGTTGAGGATATCCTGCATGGAAGCAACATCGGCACCTGCATCTTTGAAAGCCTGGATGGTGTTCTGGAGGTAGAACGGACTGCCCGGGGCGTAAAAATAGTCTGCCTTGTCATTAGGCGGGGCTTCCGTTATCATGAGGATTTTTATCTTTTCTGTTTCTATTTCTGCAAACGGCAGGATATAGCTGTTTGTATCGATGTCTTTGCAGGGAAAATCGACGCAATCGATTATATCAGCGATTTTCATAAAAGCATTCCTCACAGCGCTTTGCAGGCTATTTCGGCTATATCGTAAATTTCTATTTCTTCGCCGTATTTTTTCACGGCGTCTTTAAAGTTCCTCACGCACCAGGGACAGGCGGTAACCAGCGCTTTGGCGCCCGTTGCCCGGGCTTCTTTTATTCTTTCATTTGCAGTCCACAACGCTAGGTCGGGATTTTCCTGGCTTACGCCGGCCCCGGCCCCGCAGCACCAGGCGTTCTCACGGTTGCGTTCCATTTCCGCCAGCTCGATGCCCGGGATATTCTGGAGGACGTTGCGCGGCGCATTGTAAACGCCTTTTTCACCCAGATGCCTGCCCAGGTGGCAGGGGTCGTGGTAGGTAACTTTAAGCGGCACTTTCTTGTGGAGTTTTAGTTTATTGTCATTTATTAACGATTCGAGGTACTCGACCATGTGCAGGGTGTCGAATTTCATCTCTATATTTACTTTAGGATAGAGATTTTTAAAGGTGCTGTAGCCGTCCGAACATGATGTAACGACCTTTTTGGTGCCCAGGGAATTAAAGGTCTCTATAAAATGCTCCGCGTACTTGGTGAACTCGCCGTCATAGCCGATTTCATAAGCCCGTCCGCCGCAGCAGGACTCTTCCACCCCCATGATACCCACATCAACACCGGCGGCTTTTATAAGCTTTACAGCGCTGCGGGGGATTTCCCACAGGTCGGCGTCGAAGGAGAGCATGCAGCCGGCGTGATAGATAACTTCCGTGTTTTCCTTGGCGGCGTCCTTGAGTTTCAGGTCTTTAGCCCATTCTCTGCGTTCCGCCTTGGGTTTCCCGAAAACGTTATCGTCCTTTTTCAGGCTTTCCACCATGACCATGTAGGCAGGGTTGAGGTTGCCCTGCATGACCGACTCCGAACGGAGCGCCTGCACGGTGTCGAAGATATGCTGGTGATGGTAAACGCCGCACTGCTGCTCGCAAGAAAGGCAGCCGGTACAGGCATAGATGCGTTCGCGTGTATCATCGTCGTCCAGCGTTAGAACCCCATTCACAAACCCGCGGGCGATGAGCATTTTCCCGGAAGGGAAATAGGACTCCAGCTGGTATTTTTCACCGGCCGGGCATGCGGGGGCGAAGGTATTTAGGATATCCTTGCAGGTGCCGCAGTGCGTGCACCCGTAGAGCCATTCCTGCAGGTCTTTCAGAGACATGGTGTCCTCCTTAGATATGCGGGTTAAGGATTATTCGCGGGGCATACCCCAGCGGCCGGGATTCATGATGTTGTTAGGGTCGAGGATAGCTTTAATGCGACGGTGCAGCGTAAGCCAGCCCGGACTGACCCTTTCTTCGAGTTTTCTGACCGCCCATACCGGCGTCTTGTAAGGGATATAGCCTGTCTCCAGTACCAGTTCAAGTTGCTCCGCGCACAGGTCATTGATACGCTCTATCAGGGCGGGGTCGCCTTTATCGTAGGGGAGCATCCAGCGCAGCCCGGCAAAGTGGCCCTCGTTCATGATGCGGGTATAGCAGGAGCGGGTAATATCGTATTTATCCTGGAGTTCACAGCCTTTTTTTACCGTTTCCAGCCAGCGGCTCATGGGTCCGTATGTGCCCACCCACATCAGTCCGCCGCCGGAACTTAAAACCCCCAGCGCCTGCATCGGGAAAGCGGCGGTGGTGCTCGGCACGGTTTCCGGGCCGGTAAATTTATACCCTTTGCACCCGGCTTCCACGGCTTCGCTAAGGGCTTCGGCCTTAGCATCCAGCTCTTTTTCCGTGTTGCCGGTGATTTCGGCGGTTATAACGAATTCCGGTTCATCGCCTTCGCGCTTTACCGCCGGGTAGAGGTCCATCTTGCGGTGTTCGTAAGCCGCTACACCCGCTTTATTCAATGTGAATGACGTGCCGATAAGGTCGTCCGGGATGCGTGTGCGGATAATCGACCGTAAAATCGCGTCGGCGCCTTCGAGGTCCATCGGCATGTAGGTCAGAGCATTATTATAGGGCGGATTGGGCCAGAGGCTGACCGCCATCTTGGTGACGACGCCGGTGGCGCCCTGCCAGCCCAGGAAAAGTCCGCCTATCTCGGGGAAGGGCACGATAGCCTGCCAGGTCTTGCTGGCGGCGCAGGAGCCGATTCTTACCAACTCGCCGGTAGCCAGCGCCACTTCCAGTCCCGTGACCCAGTGCGACGCGGCGCCGTAACGGAACGAAAGATTATCCAACCCCTGCACCAGGGCATTGGCGATAACACCTGTAGATGGCGGCGAAAAGGCGTATGTGTATTTGAGTGTGGGGTGGTTGTTAGTCAGGTAGGATTTCATCTGTCCGAAAGTAACGCCGGGTTCGACCAGCGCATACATGTCGTCCTCGCTGACCTCGATTATTCTGTTCATTCTCTTTAGGTCAAGCATGATACCGCCGTTGAGGGGGATGGTCAGCCCGCCCACATTGCCGCCGGCGATATAGGGAATCACCGGAATGTTTTCCCGGTTGGCCAGCTTGAGAATTGCCTGTACCCCTTCAACCGACTGCGGCAGAACGACGATGTCTGGCGAGTGGGGCTCGGCAGGAGTAAGGTCGTAAGAATAGATATAAAGGTCGGCCGCATTGGTCGAGACGAACTGGCTGCCGACGATTTTTTCCAGTTGTTCGATCAGTTCGGAGGTGACTGCCTGTAGCATTTTCCTGTCCTCCTTATTGCTATTTCGTTGGGTCTTTTAGCTTTCCCGGGCCGAATGAAGAGTATTCCAGGTCATAAAACTGATTACATACGGAGAAATAACCTATATGGCTGCCGCCCATTACCAGCTTGGCCACGGCGGAATCGCGGTAATATTTCTCATAGTGATTTTCACGGATATAGCCGTAACAGCCCATGACTTCCATACCCTTTAGGATTAGTTCCGGCACAGTCCTGGTGATGTAAGCGTGCACGGCATGCCCCTTGGCCACCATGCTGTTCGTATTCCACAGGCCATAAACATCCATGTGGTCGTACTCGTGGGCCAGTTCCAGGAAGGCGGCTCTTCCAATGGTAACGAACGAGGCTATCTCTCCCAGAATCATGGCCGCGGAAAGGTGCTGGTTAACCGTTCTCCCTCCGGCCACCCGCTGGCCGGTATAGTCAAGCAGCACATCCAAGGCGCCCTGCAGGATACCTATGGCGTGTCCCGAATTCAGCGGCAGGGGCGCCGACACCGTTGTTTCAAAGATAGACCAGGCCACCGGCCCCTGCAGTCCCCATGACTTGGGCACCCGCACGTTATCAAAATATGTCGAGGTGTTTCTATCGGCCTGCATGCCGCACTTTACCTCGAATTTCCCGTGGGACACTCCCGGCCAGGGCTCGGGTACGTAAATCAGAGCGAAGCCGTCTTTCCCCTGTTTCGGGTCCATGTTGCAAATCACGCAGTTGAGGTCGGCTACACCGGCGTTGGATGCCCAGAACTTGTTGCCGTTGATGACCCATTCATCACCTTCCAGCTTAGCCCTGACGCCTATGGTTTTACCTTCATTGGTCAGGTTCTCGATGTCGCAGGCGGACTCGGGTTCGCTCATGTTGAAACAGGCGGCGCGATGTTCGTTGCCGACGAACATGGGAGCGAATTCATCCAGCACCGCCTTACCCCATGCTTTCGCTTCCGGGGTAGGGGCCATCAGATAACCCAGTGTAGCCGGTGTCCATCCCCAGTCGGTAACGGCACTGTGCATACTTATGCCGTAATCGCCGCGCGCTATCTGTTCCTGTTTCAAAGCGCCCGCCACGATGGAAAGCATCTCATTCCCGCCGTAATCTTTAGGTATCATGTTCTTCTGGCAGCCCAAATCGACCTGTAATTTTTTAAGAATCGGGTTGATGATTTCATTATGCGTCACATCGTCATCGATTTTATCACGGACCGGAATGATTTCCTTATCAACAAAATCTGATAGTGTCTTTTGCAGCATGCGCGCTTCTTCATCGACAAAACACTCCGGGTATTGCAGTTTGTACCATTGACTTGACTGGTCTAACATCTTGTTTCCCTCCTTGATTATTTATTACAGGACTGAAACAAACAGCTAAATTTGTTTGTCTTGCCGTAGTGCCGCTGCCAGGTTGGCCCCGGCTTGCTCAGGGGTATCCCCCGGGATTATTTCACAATTAACTCTTCTTTCCGGTATGAAAAGCCGCCGTGCTTTGCTCCTCCCACCCACCTCCGTAATCACGCCCAGGTCGCTAATCTTCCAGGTGGTGAAGGGCTGTTTCTGGGCCGCCATCAGGCCTTTAACTGTTGCCTGTCGTAATTCGCCCAGTTCGTGGCTGACGGCTATCAGGCAGGGTAGAGCAACCGCAACCATCGCATAACCGTCGGCTGTGACGCGTTCGATACTTGCCTGGCCGTCCCTGACCTCGATTTTCCGGGCGTCGGGGACGCAGGGAATGCCGAGTATTTCCGCCAGGCCCGCCCCCACCTGGCCGGCGTTGGTGTCCGCCGCTATCCTGCCCGTCAGAATAAGGTCGAACGCCCCCGCCTTTTTCACCACCGCCGATAGAATAAAAGCGGTAGTATAAGCATCGGCATCCTCCAAGGCTTCGTCTTCGATGAGGATGAGTTCGTCCGCGCCCACCGCCAGGCTTTTCTTTATCACCGCCTTGGGTATGGACTTGCCGGCACTGATGACAGTTATCCTGGCAGGTTGCGACTCCTTGATTTTCAGGGCGGCTTCAAGGGCATTTTCATCGTAGGGATTAAGCACCGGCGGTACGCCCTGGCCTGGGATAACCTTAAGCCCCTCGGCATCGATTTTAAACGTTGATGCAGGCGCTTCGGGGTCGGTGACCACTTTAACGCAGACGATGATGGTGAGCATGGATATCCCTTCGCCGGTTAATCGTTAAAAAAAGATATTTTACTTTGTAAGTCCGTTAGATAATAGCTTTTTTAGAACTGCGGCGTCAATGATAACAAAATAAAAAGCAATAAGGCTTGATTTTGTGCGCTTTATTCCTTAGAATTTAAAAGCAGCCACTCCGCGGGCGGTTAGCTCAGCTGGTTAGAGCGTCAGTATCACACACTGAAGGCCACAGGTTCGAGTCCTGTACCGCCCACCATCTTAATTGACAACCTCCCTGATTTAAGATAAATTATTTTG
>MGMR01000110.1:12709-14848 GCA_001796495.1 Chloroflexi bacterium RBG_13_51_18 | reverse complement strand
AACAGAGGCCCGAACACCGGCGGCATGGGCAGCTACAGTCCGCCCCGGTTTTACAATAAAGTGCTGGGCAAAATTATCATGAAGACTATCATGGAACCGGTGATTCTGGCCATGGCGGACGAGAAGCGGCTGTATAAAGGAGCACTCTACGGAGGACTGATGATTACCAATAAAGTGCCGAAGGTAATAGAGTTTAACGCCCGCCTCGGCGACCCGGAAGCGCAGGTGGTCCTGCCACGTTTAAAGACCGATTTACTAGACATCATGCTGGCCATAGTGGAAAACCGACTCGACAAGATAAATATAGAATTCAATAACAACGTCTGCGTGGGCGTGGTCATGGCATCCGGGGGATATCCTGGCGCTTTCAAGACCGGCTTCCCGGTTTTTGGGCTGGATGATATAGATAAAGACATCATGGTATTTCATGCCGGGACAAGGACAAACCCGGAGGGGCAGGTATTAACCAGAGGCGGACGCGTCTTAACCTTGGCAGCAACAGGTAAATCCCTGGCAGATGCCCGTAAAAAGGTATATAAAAACATCGCCAGGATAAAATTTGAAGACTGCTATTTCCGGAAGGATATAGCTTTATTTAAATAATTCCTTTGAGAGGTACTATTATGCCCTTAGTCGGCGTGGTAATGGGGTCGAAATCCGACTCGGAAATAATGCAGGCGGCGCTGGATGTTCTAACCAACCTCAACATAGCATACGAGGTCAACATCATTTCCGCCCACCGCACCCCGGAAAAAGCCAGGGAATACGCACAGTCGGCCCACCAGCGCGGTATTGAGGTTATCATCGCCGCGGCGGGCATGGCAGCTCATCTGCCCGGCGTGCTGGCAAGCTGGACAACGCTGCCGGTTATCGGCGTGCCCATGGCCTTTGGCGAATTAAAAGGGGTAGACGCGCTCTATTCCATCGTTCAAATGCCGGCGGGCATACCGGTGGCGTGCATGGCCATAGGCAGCCCGGGGGCGAAAAACGCCGCGTATCTTGCCGCAGAGATTCTCGGGCTGAAACATGATAAAATTAGGCAGGCATACGAAAAGTGCCGCAGCGATTTACAGAAATAATGCGATTAAAGAAAAAAAGACCGGCCAAACGCCACTTTTAACGCCTGGATAAAAAGGAGAGCACTATGATTGAGAGGTATTCTCGTCCCGAGATGAAAAGGGTCTGGGCGGACGCGAATAAGTATAATAAGTGGCTTGACGTGGAAATAGCCGTCTGCGATTCCTGGGCGGAGGTGGGGGTAATTCCGCGCAAGGCCATTCCCAAGATAAAAATGGCCAAGTGCAACATCAAGCGCATGGAAGAAATCCTCAAGGAAACGCGCCACGACATGACCGCATTCCTGGGTTCGGTGGCGGAGAGCATCGGCGAGGAATCACGCTACATTCACCTTGGTCTCACTTCCTCAGATATCATGGATACAGCCACCAGCCTGCAGCTGGTCGAGGCATCTGATATATTGATCAAAGGTGTTAAAGAGCTTACAGCTATCCTGGCGCAGCGCGCCATCGAGCATAAAAACACGCTGATGATAGGCCGCACGCACGGCGTTCACGCCGAACCTATTACCTTCGGCTTAAAGCTGGCGCTCTGGGTGGAAGAGATGAGGCGCAATCTGTACCGCCTTACGGAAGCCAAAAAAATCATCTCGGTAGGCAAGATATCAGGAGCCGTCGGTACCTATGCCACGGTGAGGCCGGAAATAGAACAAAAAGCCTGCCGCAAACTCGGGCTGGAACCCGCCCCGATATCGAACCAGGTCTTACAGCGGGACCGCCACGCTCAGTTCGTAACCACGCTGGCCATCATGGCCGGTTCGCTGGAGAAGTTTGCCACAGAAATCAGGGCGCTGCAAAAAACCGAGATCTATGAAGTAGAAGAACCATTCGGCACCGGTCAAACCGGTTCATCGGCGATGCCCCACAAACGCAATCCGGAACTCACGGAAAGGGTCAGTGGTCTGTCAAGGCTGATACGCGGCTATGCTGTAACATCGCTGGAAAACATCGCTTTGTGGCACGAGCGCGATATCAGCCACTCTTCAAACGAACGTATTACGCTCCCCGATTCCTGCCTGGTGATGGACTATATACTGGCACTTTTTGCCTCGGTCATGAGGCG
>MGMR01000110.1:0-12700 GCA_001796495.1 Chloroflexi bacterium RBG_13_51_18 | reverse complement strand
CTTCCCCCACCGCATGAAAAAGAACCTGGAACTGACGCAGGGACTGGTCTTCTCACAGAGAGTGATGCTAGCCCTCATCGATAAAGGGTTGAGTCGGCAAAATGCCTATGAAATCGTGCAGAGAAATGCTATGAAAGCCTGGAAAGGTAATAAGAGCTTCCTGACATTGATTAAAGCCGATGCCAAAGCTGCCGAAAAATTATCAGCCGCAGAACTGGAAAAGATATTCGACTATAAATACTACCTGCAACACGTCGATGATATTTTCTTGAGGCTGGGACTAACTAAAAGCCAATGGCAAGGCAGCATGCCGGATACCGTTGATATTTAGCCGCAGGCTCTACTGCCCTTTAATATATATGGCAAACAGAAAAGAGGCGTACAAATGGACGAAATCGATTTTCCGGTATTAATGGAAACCGACTTACCGCTGCCGATATTTATCCGCGGCAAGGTTCGCGATACTTACGACCTCGGCAGTCATCTGCTTATTGTTGCCACCGATCGTGTTTCAGCGTTTGATGTAGTACTGCCCAACGGTATCCCGCTTAAAGGGCATGTATTAAGCCGCCTCTCTTCTTTCTGGTTCCGGCGTATAGCGGAAATTATGCCCCACCACATGACAGAGGCTCTCGATAATGTCCACAGCCTTGATTCCTACCTGCCCGAGGAAAAGCGTTTCACCTATCCATCATATTTAAGAGGGCGTTCCATGGTAGTAAAAAAAGCCAAGCGGCTGCCGATAGAGTGCGTGGTGCGCGGCTATCTTTCAGGTTCCGCATGGACAGAATATAAGAAAAAGGGCACGGTATCAGGCATGCCTATGCCCGCCGGCCTGCGGGAAAGCGATAAACTCGAGAAGCCGATATTTACCCCGACTACTAAAGCCGAAATAGGGCATGATGAGCCTCTCTCCAAAGAAAAGGTCATCAAGATATTCGGTCTGCCTATAAGCCAGGAGCTAGAAGCAAAAAGCCTGGCAATATATGAATCGGCGCGGGACTACGCCCTTTCCAAGGGAATTATTATTGCCGATACCAAGTTCGAGTTCGGCATCGACAACGGCAGGCTCATATTAATAGACGAAGCCCTCACCCCGGATTCGTCACGCTTCTGGGATGCCGAAAAGTACAAAGCAGGACAACCACAGGATTCGATGGATAAACAGCCCGTCCGTGACTGGCTGACAGCTTCCGGATGGAACAAACAACCGCCCGCCCCTCCTCTACCGCCGGAGGTAGTTAAAGCAACATCAAAAGGATATATCATGGCCTACGAGAGAATTACCGGCCGCAAGCTGGCTATCCTGGAGTAACTTTACCTAGCTTTCAAGGTAGTCTTTAGTGCTGGGCAATTCTCCAGCGATACGCTCATCAATCCTTGTAGCTTTATCTAACGCCCTGCCTAAAGCCTTAAAGAGCGCCTCTGCCTTATGGTGGTCATTAGTGCCGTATACAATCGATGCATGCAGGTTTATCCCAGCTTCAATAGCGAACGACTCCATGAAGTGCCTCACGAGGTCGGCTGGGAGACCAGATAAATCACCGTTCCCTAAAGGGGTATTCAAAACCGCGTATCCACGACCGCTTATATCAACAGCTACTGTTACTAAGGAATCATCCATTGGTATTGTCACATTAGCTAAACGTACGATACCTCTCTTATCTCCCATAGCCTCTCTGAAAGCTTTTCCCAAGCTTATGGCTACGTCTTCTACAACGTGATGAATATCATCACCGTCAGCATGCAGTTTTATATCAAACTTGCCGTGTTTGGCCAGCTGCGCCAACAGGTGGTCTAACATCTTTATACCTGTATTTATAGCATGGTTTCCGCTGCCATCCAATTTTAATTCCAGATTTACATTCGTTTCTGCCGTGTCTCTTTTTATTGCAGAAGTCCTGCCTTCTGTTTGTATAGAAGTCAGTAAATCCATAGCTCCTTTTAGGAATGTGCCCCCCATAGGGATTCTGCCCGTTCTTGTCCGCTGGTAAAGCGGCCGGCTGCACCCTATTTTCCCGGCCATCTGCTGGTCAGAGTAACCTTCACTTTTTTGTAGCTGTACTATCTTTTGTAATACCGTTTCCGCCGACTCCATGATATTTCCTCCGGTTTTACCTTGTTACAAGCATCTGTTATATATTATAACATTAAAAGTGTATTTGTCAATAGCTAAATTCTCAAATCTGTTATATTTACTAACATTACTGTTAACTTTGAATGATATATCAAACTGTAGTGAGAAAACAGCCTGATGGAAAAGTCTCTAAATATTCCGCAGGGCTTTAAGTAAAGCGCGGGTATGAGCCGGCTTGCCAACGCTTATACGGAGGCTTTTCTTTAAAAGAGGGTTGTCAAAATAGCGTACCAGGACTCCCTTTTTCTGGAGTTTTAGATGAATATCACCGGCATTGCCCTGCAAAACGGCACAGTAAATAAAGTTGGCGCGGGACGGATAAGGTTTCAGCCAGGATATCTTCTGTAATTCGTTATACAGCCTGGTCCTCTCCTTGATAATAGCCTCCACCCTGCCCTGCAGATAGTCGATGTCGGCCAGAGACTCACGGACAGCTATTTCAGCGGCAACGCTGACATTATGAGGTATCTTGACAGCCATCATATAAGAGGCAATGCGGGGCGGGAAAACGCCGTAGCCGATTCTTAAACCGGCCAGACCGGCCCACTTGCTGAAAGACCGCAGCACAATCAGGTTTTTATATTTTGTAGTTAGCGGCATGACCGTTTCACCGCTGAACTCGTAATAAGCCTCGTCAACGACAACGGGCAAGCCGGTCTCAATGATTTCAACAATATCCTTTGGCGGTATGATGTTGCCGGTGGGGTTATTGGGGGTAGCAAGAAATATAAGCTTTGTATTGGGGCCGATGGCCGCTTTAATTCTCTTGACATCAATAGCAAAATTACCGTCACGATTGATGTTTATCAATGTACCGCCGCAAATTTCCGTGCTGAAACGGTAGATATCGAAGGTAGGCACGCTATTGATAACCTCATCGCCAGGACCGACGAACAACCTTGCGAGATAATCAATCAGCGTATTGCTGCCATGACCCGCTACGATACACTCGGCGGGGACGCCGGCATAATCCGCCAGCATTTTACGCAGCTGCTGCTGTCCGTCATCGGGGTAAATATTAAACGTTTGACAGGCAGCTAAAGCTTTGAGAACCCGGGGCGAACAGCCGTACGGATTTTCGTTGGCATTCATCTTGACGATATCATCCGTCGATACGTCAACCTTGCCCTTGAGCACATCCGGCGACGTACTGGCGCTGTAGCCGGTAAATCCCGCCAGGTGAGGTTGAATCAACTTTTCAATGCCATTAGATTCAGACACTTAACTGCCTCCCTGCGCTTTATCTTCAAGTCGTTTTTCCACGGCGCGGGCGTGGGCATCCAGTCCCTCCGCCCGGGCTATAACCGAGGCCGCCTTGCCTAATTGTAGCAAATCAGCGCCATCTGTTTTCACAACACTGATAAGCTTGACGAAGTCGAGGATATTGAGGGGCGAACCAAAGCGCGCCGTGCCTCCCGTGGGCAATACGTGACTCGGCCCGGCCACGTAATCGACCAGCGCCTCGATAGAATTTTCCCCAATGAAAAGACAGCCGGCATTACGCACCCTGTCGATATAAGAAGCAGCGTTTTTCACCACCAGGCAGAGGTGCTCCGGAGCATAAAGGTTAGCCAGCTCTATAGCGTCATCCATGCTATCAACTACGGCAATGAATCCCCGCCTCTCTAAAGCTTCCACGATAATATCGCGGCGTGGCAGGTCTTTAAGCTGTTTTTCGATTTCAAGATTCACAGTATCGCCCACGTTCCTCGAAGTAGTGATTAAAATCGACGAAGCTGACCCATGTTCAGCCTGCGCCAGAAGGTCGGCGGCTACGTAAGACGCGTTTGCCGAATCATCGGCGATGATGATTACCTCGGAGGGACCATAAAGCCCGTCAATACCAACCGTGCCGAAAACCATCTTTTTAGCCAGAGTCACATAGATATTGCCGGGGCCGCAGACTTTATCCACTGCCGGTATCGATTCCGTGCCATAGGCCAGAGCAGCAATAGCCTGGGCGCCGCCGACCGAGAAGATACGGTCGACTTCCGCTATTTTAGCCGCCGCTAATGTTATCGATGAGACTTTCCCATTCTTCTGCGGCGGTGTGGCCAGTATTATCTCTTTTACTCCAGCAACGCGAGCGGGAATGGCCGTCATCAATAACGAGGAAGGCAGCGGCGCCATGCCGCCGGGAACGTACGTGCCGATACGCTCTAACGGACGCATCAGCCAGCCCAGCTTCGACTTTACATTATCGTGCAGGAGCATTTTCTTTTGCTCCTCGTGATAGTCGGTAATCCGCGTAGCGGCCAGTTCCATGGCGGTAATAAGCTCCTTGTCCACCTCGCGGTAGGCGCTGGAGACCTGCTCCTGTGTCACTTCCAGCGAGTCCAGCTTAACGCCGTCGAATTTTTGAGTGTAGTCGAAAATAGCAGCATCACCGCGGCGGCGGATATCAGCAACGATTTGCCTCACGGTTTTTTCACGCTCGATATCGCTTTCGGCTGCATCCGAAGCCCGGCGCGATAACAACGTTTTAGCGTTATTAAATCCTTCAATAATCTTCATTTATTTCCCACAGCGGTACGCAGTCGTTTCACAATAGAATCGATTACCCGGCTTTTCTTTACGTCGGCCAGCGAACCCGCATTGCCGATGAGGCAGGCAGTGGACTCGAAAAGCGTCTCGATAATTTTTAAGTTATGACGGGCAATCGTCCGGCCCGTCTCCGTATTTTCAATCAGCAAATCCGCATCCTCCGGCAGGAAAGCCTCGGTAGCGCCCCATGTGGGAATCACCCGGTAGTGCCCGAGGTGGTTCTCACGCGCATATTTATCCGCTATATTAACATATTCCGAGGCCAGGCGAAACGGCTCGTCCCTGCTGGCGCTAAAACGCAGCAGATCCCCGGGATTATCAATAGGAAGGTCACGGCTGACCACTGCCACCAGCCTGACCCGCCGCAGCTTGAGGTCCAGGATTTCTTTAGCCGGACTGGACGGGAATTGCGCAAGGTGGTCGGTCAGCCAGTCCCGGCCGGTAATAGCAAGGTCGAAGTTGCCGTTGGCTACCTGCAGGGGCATGTCCTGGGGACGGATAACCTTCACTCCTACCCCATCGATGCCGATATCGGGTCGGCGATTACCGCTCCCTGATGGGTAATCTATGATTTTAATCCCGGCGCGGCTCAATAGCTCGACAGTCTGCTGCTGCTGGTGACCGTCCGGTAAAGCCAGGCGGATGATTTCTTTTTGGTTTCCGGGAACCTGATGCCGTGGGGATAAAGAGGAGGGGAAAACATCCTTCTTTTCGGAGGCGCTTTTCGGCGTTTCCGGCAGCGCTTCTAAGATCGACGCCACGATTTTATCCATTTTTTTGTTTTCCCAGCTGTTCCGGTTGGCAATCAGGAACGTGCTGAAGTCCAGCACCCGGCTGAAAGGCACTATGCCGCAGCTATTAATGTCCGCGGCGGAACCCGCCGCAAGTAAAGCCATGTCCGCATTTTCCGGAGGATAGGCCTCGGCGGCGCCCCAGACCTGGAAGATGCTGAAACGACTCATCCGCTGTTTCAGAGCGAAGACCTCCGCCAGGTTGGGATATTCACTGGCGATACGCAAAGGCGCCCCATTCTGTCGGACGTCCTTCGGCAAGGAAGCCGCCGCCATATACAGCGAGCCATCTCCGTACAGCAGGTCTCTTACCTTTATGATAGCGCTGCTGGGATATTTAACCAGCAGCTCTTCAACCCAGTCCAGCCCGCAAATGCCCAGGTCGTAGTTACCCATGGCTATCTGGATGGGGATATCCTTCTCGTGGAAGACACGTATAAGCAGGTCAGGGAACTTTTCCGACCTGGGACGGTAGAAGCCCATGCTGGAATGGTATTCATCAAGACGCCAGCCGGCTTTCTGGAGCAGGGCAGCCGTCCTTCTTAACAAACACCCTTTGGGCAGGGCAATTTTAACCGGCACCTTTTGCCTCCAGAATTTTCACGACTTCATCAATTGTGCGTACAGCCGTCTTTTTCGACGCTTTATCGATGAGTACCATCGACGCGGCGCTTTTGACCTCTAATGTCCACTCGGCTTTTTGCCCGTCTAAATCAAGCTCGGCGATATAGCCCGACTGGCGCAAGGCATCAGCAGCCTTAAACGCTTCTTTAACGTCCGTGCTTTTAACAAGTATCCTGACGGGCGCCGATGGCAAAACAGTATCTGCCTTGAACACCTTCATCAAGCGGTCTAGGTATATGGCCAGGCCGGAGGCCGGCACATCGCCGCCGCCCATGGCGGCAATCAGGGCATCATAACGGCCGCCCCCGCCGATTTTCTCCCTGCCCATGTAGAGCTGGAATATAATGCCGGTATAGTATTCAAAGCCCGCCCCCGAGGCAATATTAACCTGGTATTTCAGGCCAAGGTCGTCCAGCACGGCGATAGTCTTGAGAAAATCATCGAGAGGGTAGCCGATTTCAGGAATACTCCGGCGTAAAAGCGCGCGCTGTTCCCGGAGAAAGCCGGTCGATTGCCCTTTTAAGCTTAATAAAGGTAATAATAAGTCGCTCAATTCAGGCGATTCACGGCTGGCTTTCTTCAGCAGAGTCGTATCACCATCAAGGATGCTATCGAATATCCGGTGCTGCTCCTCCTGGCTTAACTTGAGCTTTGACAGCAGCGCTTTTATCAGGCCGGCGTGCGATAGCTTTAATTCCACGGCCTTGAGTCCCAATTTAGTAACGATTTCAAGTGACAACGCCATCAATTCGGCGTCCGCCACCGCCGACCTCGCCCCGATAAGCTCGGCGCCGCACTGCCACCTCTCCCTGTTTCCCTCCCCCGTTTCAAAGGTGAACATATTCGCAGTGTAAAAAAGCCTGGCAAGCCCCTGCATACTTTCCGTATAGAGGCGGGCAACCGGTATGGTGCCATCAGGACGCAGCACGACCCTTTCACCGCTCCAACCATCCCAGTCGAGAAACGAGTAGACCTTGCCCAGCATGCCCGGCGTCAGCGTACCCGCCGAGGTAAAGAGGTGCAGGTATTCGATAACGGGCGTGCGGACCTCGCGGTAGCCCCACTTGATATAGCAATCGCGGCAAATCCCAACCACCCGGCGAAACACAGCCATGTCATCTGGGGACATATCACGCATTCCTTTACAACGCTGGATTTTCATGTTTAATCCTTACCAAGATTTAAATACAAATATAATTTACACTAAATTAAGCGGCTATTCAATTTTTACGCACGTAATTCACTAATGTGGTAATATCTTTACAAAGGGATAGCGGATAGAGCATCTTGGTCAAAGAATTAACAGCGGCGGCAGTGACAAGGGGACTGAAGACCCGCAGCATCGGGCGGAAGGTCCTGTACTTTAACAGTCTACCTTCAACGATGGATATCGCCCGGCAAGAAGCTCTAAAAGGGGCAATCGAAGGCACAGTTATCGTTGCCGGGGAGCAGACCGGAGGACGAGGCAGGCTAAAGCGTAGCTGGCTGGCGCCGAAGGGGAATGTTGCTTTATCCATCATACTTTATCCCAAAATCGAAAGCCTGCCCTACCTGATAATGATAGCGTCGCTGGCGGTGGTGAAAAGTATCGAGTCTTTCACCGGAGTGAAAGCACAGATAAAATGGCCCAACGATATTCTTATCGGCGGGAAAAAGGTGGGGGGGATTTTAATCGAGAACGAGTTAAGAGGAAATAAGGTGACATACTCTATCGTGGGCATCGGGATAAATGTTGACTTAAGGGTTGCCGATTATGCCGAGATAGCGACGACGGCTACCAGCCTGAAAAATGAGTCTGATAAAGATGACTTACAGATTGAGATAATCAGAGCTTTATTGACGGAGTTTGAGAGGTTATACCTGAAACTCCCAGACGGAAAAGCAATCTACGAGGGGTGGCGGGAGAGACTGGTAACGCTGGGAAAGAAGGTCAGAGCAGAGTCAGGCAGTCAGGATATCGAGGGCGAAGTGGAAGCGGTCGACGAGGACGGGGCTTTAGTGATACGGGAGGAGGATGGGAAACTAACGAGAGTGGTGGCGGGGGACGTGACGCTGCGAGAGAAGTAAGGGCGGGGATACTTAATCCCCACCCCTATACTTAAATCTACTTCTTCTTGATAATAGGCATCCACAATTCGCATTGCATTACCTCACCAGGTTTTTCCGGAAGGTAGACTTCAAGCTCCGGCTTGGCATCATGCTCGTAGCCAGTGGAGGGGAACCATTCGCTAAAGATGCGCTTGGTGACGTCCTGGAGATTATCCAGAGTACAATCAAACACCGCCCAAGTAGCAGCCGGTATCTCAATCTTTTCAAATGTACCAGATGATTTTCCGTGAGGAAGCTCCACGCCGATACCATAGGAAAATTTAACGGCGTCGGCCTCCCCGTAGCAGATACCCAGCATAACACTGCGAGTCACAGCACCGGGCTTATTACCGGTGAGGGATGTCATCTTGGAACAATCCGGAGACTTCATGAATTCTTCCCACCATTTTGGAATCTCTACGAAGTTTTGTCCGTTGATAGTAGTAAACTGGCGAGTTCTCGCCGCAATCGTGAGTCCGGCTTTTTCTATGATTCGATAGTCCATGTCATTACCTCCTTTTAATTCGATATGAAAGGAGATACGCGGGAATGCCGTCAGCTTTGACCCCGAGGTGCGCGCCGCCTGGGGCGTAATACCGTGGACATTCCGGAATGCCCGGGTGAATGAGTCCGGCGAATCGTAGCCATACTTTAAAGCTATATCGATTACCTTGGCATTTGAGGAAGTCAATTCCCTTGCCGCCACGGTAAGCCGGCGCCGCCTTGCGTACTCCGCTGGTGTTACACCGATAATAGCAAAGAACGTTCGCTGGAAATGAAACGTGGAACAGGCTGCCCTTTTAGCTGCTTCATTAAGGTCTATTTCACCCGCGAGGTTCTCTTCGATATAGTCTATCGCCGCATTCATTCTTTCCGACCATTCCATATTGCCGCTTCTCCTTCGATGCTAATATAGCAGAGATAAAGACAGGCTGCCCGACTTTTCATGCGGACTTGTGCAGAGGGTATCTAAAGAGGGGGGAGGGGATAAAGCATCCCCTCCCGTTTTATTGACTAATTGTATTTACTTCTTTTCGTCGGCTTTGGTACCGAACGCTCTGAGAAATTCCATAGGTATCGGGAATATGATGGTGCTGTTCTTCTCGCTGGCTATCTCCGTAAGCGTTGATAGGAAGCGAAGCTGGATAGCTGAAGGCTCCCGACCAATAATGGCGGCTGCCTGAGCCAGCTTCTCTGACGCTTGAAGCTCACCCTCGGCGTGGATGATTTTCGCGCGGCGTTCACGTTCCGCCTCAGCCTGGGCGGCCATGGAGCGCTTCATTTCCTCGGCAAGCTCAACTTCCTTGATTTCCACGGTGCTGACCTTGACGCCCCACGGGTCGGTATGTTCATCGATGATTTTCTGAAGCATCTGGTTGAGCTTTTCACGCTGGGTCAACAGCTCATCGAGTTCGGACTGGCCGAGTACGTTCCTTAAAGTGGTCTGTGATATCTGGGATGTCGCCCGGATATGGTCGAGCACCTTGACCACCGAAGACTCGGGGTCGACCACGCGAAAATACACAACGGCATTAACGCGGACGGTGACGTTATCTTTAGTGATAACTTCCTGCGAGGGGACATCCATGGTCACAACGCGCAGGTCTACCTTGACCATGCGGTCGACAAAGGGAATGATAACAAAAAGACCCGGTCCCCTGGCGCCGACGAGGCGGCCAAGTCGGAAGATGACACCGCGTTCATATTCGGTGACTATCTTGATTGCCATTAGAATTAATATCAGAATAATAAAACCTAGGATTCCTAAACCAACAGCCATGTTTTCTACTCCTTTCTTATTTCCTGGTTACCTTGAGTTTTAGTCCGTCAACACTGGTAATAACGACCTCCTCCTCAGGTTCGACCTGGCCTTTATCGACGACGGCGTTCCAGTGCTCGCCTTCAATCAGGACCACCCCTTTGGGATTTAAAGTAATTTCCACCACAGCCGTTCTACCCACGAGCTCCTCTTTACCGGCAGCTATTTTCCCCCGGTGAGCCCGGACTCCCCAGAGTACCACAAAGTACAGGCAGACGACAACAACCAAGATGACCAGAGCCCATATCCAGGGATCAATATCAGGCATAAAAAGCCTCCTCTAACGCTTTTGCTTGCCTTCAGAAGGCATATCCTGCTTTTTCACTACATATAATACCAGACCGTCCATCTTTTTAATAACTACATCCTCGCCGGTCTTGACATCGCCGCTTTCAGATATTGCCGTCCATCGCTCGCCCTTATACAGGACCATCCCCTCGGGGTTCAGGGCTACTTTTACCGTGGCCGTCTTCCCTATCAGTTCCTCGCGGCCGGTATATGCCTGACGCCGGTGGGCTACGATGGCACGCTGAATAAGAAAGGCCATAAATGCCGTGATAACTATACATACTATGGCAATGAGCCAGGGGTCTATCTGGAATTCCGGCGATGCCCCCTTGAAGAGAACTAATGAACCGGCTACCAGAGATACCAGGCCGCCGATAGTAAAAATCCCAAACGTAGTGGTTAGAACCTCCCCGATAAAGAGGCCGATGGCTAATACAATCAGCAGTATACCGGCGTAGTTGACGGGCAGCACTCCAAGGGAATAGAAAGCCATAAGCAGGCTGATACCGCCGACAATGCCCGGGAAAATCAAACCCGGATTGAATAATTCCGCCATAATGCCCAGCGTGGCGATACTCAACAGCAGGTAGGCGATATTCGGGTCGGCGAGAGTGTAAAGAAAGCTCTCGATGGCTTTCATAGGAACATCGACGATGGCAGCACCCGCAGTCTGAAGGGTAATAACCTGATTATTTATCATGGTCACCTGCCTGCCGTCAAGCTGGGCGACGAGGTCATCGAGGTCCGCTGCTATCAAATCGATGACATTCAGTTCCAGGGCTTCACGCTCGGTGGCGGAAACGCTTTCGCGGACGGCCTTTTCCGCCCACTCTATATTACGGTTATGGGCTTCGGCAATACTCCTGATATAGGCCGCCGCGTCGTTGACCACCTTGTCCTCCATGGTCTCGGACATGGCCTGTTCCCCTTCTTCACCGATAGAAACCGGGTGGGCGGCGCCGATAGCTGTATTGGGCGACATGGCAGCAACGTGAGCGGCTATGGTAATGAAAACACCGGCAGAAGCGGCGCGGGAGCCTGAAGGCGCGACATAGACAACTACCGGTACTCGCGAGTTGACAATAAGCTTAACAATATCCCGCATAGCGGTATCAAGTCCGCCGGGGGTATCCATCTGAATAATAAGAGCACGGGCGCCGTTGTCCTCGGCTTCTTCTATGCCGCGCTCCACGTAATCGACGAGGACGGGGTTGATGGTGCCCTGGATAGTGATAACATATACCGCCGGCGTTTGCGCCCGCACGCCGCTGACCATCAATACCGCCAGCAGCAGGAAAGACACCAGTATGAGGATTCTTGATATTTTCTTCATAGTCGGTACATTATTCTTTCACTTCATTATAGATGGTAGCATAATTTCCATGAAATCCAAAACACAAGTGTCTCACTGCGCTTAATTAAAAGATGGTTCTTTGGCGTATTGACAATCAATACTCTTTCTTTTAGAATTACCACATCTAAAAAGAAGTCTTTTAAAAGAAAGGACAGGCTAATGAACGGTGAATTTTTAAGCGTAGAATTCTTCGATTCCTGGGCCTGGTTGATAGCTATCGGCGCCGGGCTGGTACTGATTATCCTGGAACTGCTCGTCGGCGTTGACACGGGACTGGACCTCGTGTTCATCGGCACGGCGTTCGGGCTGGGGGGACTGATAACGCTGGGAATACATTCCTGGGTCTGGACGGCTATAATTTCCGGCATTATCTGTGTTATTTATGTCATTATCGGGCGGAGGTATATACATAAAAGAACGGCCGTGCCGCTATCAAAATCCAATATCGATACTATTATCGGCAAAACCGGTATCGTCGAGCAGAATATCGAACGTGAAAAAGACGGACTTGTTAAAGTGGGCAATGAACGGTGGCGGGCACGCTCCGGGGAAGCAATTAACGCCGGTGAAGAAATAACCGTCACGGGCATCAAAGGCGTCACTTTAGATGTGAAAAAGATAGAAGGAGGCACAGAATAATATGAATGCAGGGATTATCGTTGTTATTGTAATACTCGTCGTTCTTTTTGTCGTAACGCTGGCAAAATCTATCACTATCATCCACCAGGCCCAAAAAGGCATAATTGAAAGATTCGGCAGATACAAGGAGACCCTGGAGCCGGGCCTCCGGTTTATTATTCCCTTTATCGACACGCTGGCAGCCAGGGTGGATATGAGGGAAACGGTACTGGACATAGAGCCGCAGGCGGTCATCACCAAGGATAATGTTGGTGTAACCGTAGACGCCGTGGTGTATTATTATGTGACGGATGCCAAAGCAGTCAAGTATGAGGTAGCCAACTTCTATATAGCTGTAAGCAAGCTGGCACAGACGAATCTAAGAAACCTTGTAGGTGACATGACCCTTGATGAAACCCTGGCCTCGAGGGAGCGCA
>MGMR01000109.1:13816-14676 GCA_001796495.1 Chloroflexi bacterium RBG_13_51_18 | reverse complement strand
ACTGATAGCCAATACCAACATGTACATCGAGACCGGCTGGGTTTTCGGAATGCCGGACCCAGCTACACATATACACGAGCACGTGCACGACTACGACGAGATAGTGATACACCTGGGAACAGACCCGGAAAACCAGGAGGAGCTGGGCGGGGTAATAGAGTTCATGGTAGGAGGCCAGCCACTGACAATCAATAAAACATCGACGGTATACGTGCCCAAGGGAGTTAAGCACGGGCCGCTGACCTGGAAAAAATACAGCAGACCGCACCTGGAACTGACGATTATGATAGGAGCCGGGTCTATAGCCGAGGCCGACCCGGGCGGTCATGAAAAAAGAAGGGAGACAAAATAATGGCCAATTGGGATAAGAAATACTTCGTGACGGAGCTAAGAGACGTGGTGCAGGGCGCGCCGTGGTCGCCGGTATTCGCAGATAATGAGGCGAGGCGGGTACTTTCCCTGGACGGCGAAGTAATTAAGGACGCTTTTTACATGGAAACGGCGTGGTTCTTCCCCGGCGACTGGCCGGATAAAACGGGGTCGCGTAAGGACCGCACCATCGGCAAGCACGTTCACAGCTACGATGAGGTCTTCGCCTGGATAGGTACCGATAACAAAGACCAGTATAATCTCAACGGCGAGATAGAAATCTGGATAGACGGCAAGCAGAACATCATCGACAGGACCTTTTTAGCGTTCATACCGGCGGGGGTAGAGCACGGGCCGATAAACATCAGAAAGATAACCAAACCGATGTTCCATTTTTCAGCGGGGATGGGGAAGAAGTACAGAGATAAATAATAGATTTAGGAGGATTTTCATGTATAAGAAATTCTTTCTTTTTTTTATTATTATTTTGA
>MGMR01000109.1:0-13657 GCA_001796495.1 Chloroflexi bacterium RBG_13_51_18 | reverse complement strand
GCTCCTCAGAATGAAGCCATAGGCGTACCGGACACAGGCACCAGCGAAGACTGTTTATACCTTAATGTTCTTACGCCGGCCGAAGCAGCTAACGAGCCACTCCCGGTTATGGTCTGGATGCATGGCGGACTGTACTCCACCGGTTCGGGCAATGATCCGGTTACCAACAATTACCGCCTGCCACAGCATGGGGCAGTTGTGGTCACCGTAAATATGCGTCTCGATATTTTAGGGCTAATGGCCCATTCTCTGCTTTCTCAAGAATCCCCGCAAGGGGTCTCCGGCAACTATATGTTTCTGGACATGATTGCTGCGCTGGAATGGGTGCAGAGAAATATCGCGGCCTTTGGGGGCGACCCGAACAACGTTACCATCTTCGGCGGGTCCGGCGGCGGTGCCAAGGTAGCCACGCTGATGGCTTCACCGCTGGCAAAAGGACTTTTCCACAGGGCTATCTGCGAAAGCGGTACTTCAACCGCAGAGTCATGGTGGAACGGACGACCGCTTAAAAACCTCGAAGACATAGGCGAAGAAATTTTTCAAAGACTCGGCATAACCACTCTCGAAGAAGCCCGCGCTCTCCCCTACCGTAATTTCTACGAAGCTAATAATGCCATAGCCAGTGAAACTGTCGGCATATGGAATGCTGTCGACGCGGCCGTGGACGGCTGGTTCCTAACGGACACGCCGCTAAATTGCTTCCGCGCCGGCAATATAAACGCCGTCCCGCTTATATGCTGCGCCAACAAAGGCGAATTGACTACTATGTTCCCGATGCTCATACCCGGTTATATCGAGATGCTAACTGGGCTGGAGAAAATCGGTGTGCCAGGGTATGCCTGTGTTTTCAACCAGGTGCCGGATACCTGGCGGCAGGAAGGTCTGGATAGTGCGCCGCATGGCTTGGATGGACTCTACTTTTTCGGCGATTGGGATAATTCCACCGGCTGGTGGGAGGTAACATACGACTGGATAAATACAATAGGTTATTCATTAAAATCACCTAACCCGCGATTAACGGATACCGATAAATACATCTCCGAGTCCATGATGAATATGTGGGTTCATTTTGCGTTAACCGGTAATCCCAATATAGAAGGTCTAATTGACTGGCCGGTCTATAGCGCTGCTAGCGACCAGTATCTCTATCTTGATAAAATTTTGGAAATAAGGTCTGGTTTTTCAACTACTAACAGATAAACATGGGATTAATATGCCTGGACTTTTAGAAAATCGGGTGGCGGTGGTGACATATGATAATAACCCTCTCTTCTTTTCGGGGTCGTACCAGTAAACCGTCCAGCGCACGCCGAACTTATCCGTACAATGTCCGTCATAGCCTCCCCAGGGGTGGTCGACCCAATGTCAAGCCTTTTGCCGGTTTTATTTGAACCACTTCCTGAAATGTTATAATATGTTTTCAATCACCCCCTCCCCGCAATAACGATACTCCCCTGACAGACGGAGGCAAGCAGATTGGAAAGATTCAAAGAAGTATTAAAAAACCGCCATGAGTACGGACGTGCCTGGAAAAAGCGGACGGGCGGCAAAGTAATAGGCTATTACGAGCCCTACATGCCGGAAGAAATCGTTTACGCCGCCGGGTTTTTACCGGTGCGCCTGTTCAGCCGGCACGAGCCGGACGACGTTACCGACCGGCAGATGTATGGCAACTGCGCCTGCTCGCGGGAAATACTGAACCAGTTCATCAAGGGCAATTTCAATTACGTCGACGGGCTGATTAACGCCGAGGGCTGCCAGTGGATGCTCAACGCCTTCCAGACTACGCTGAACGTCAAGCCGGAACTCTTTAACCATTACGTTTTCGTCCCGGACTACGTAGACGGGAAGACTTCTAAAGACGTCATGCGCTCCGAACTTGATGTCTTTAAAAAGGCGATGGAAAAGTGGACGGGCAAGACAATCACGGACAAAGACCTCGACTGTGTCATAGAGGTCTATAACACCAACCGCCGCCTGATGCGGCAGGTCTACGAGCTAAGGCGCGCGGATAATCCCGTTGTACTCGGCTCGGAAGCCATGACGATGGTGCTGGCCAGCCAGGTGATGGACAAGGCAGAAATGAACGAGATGCTTAAAGACGTTATCGCCAAGCTTGAGAAGCGCCAGCCCCGGAAAGATACCGGGGTGCGCCTGATGCTCGTCGGCAGTCCCACTTCCGACGTTGAACTTGAAGAACTTGTAGAATCGCTGGGCGCCAACGTAGTTATAGACGAACTCTGCACCGGAAGCTGCTACTTCTGGAACGAGGTCATTCCCCAGACCGACCGCCTGATGGCTATTTCATTGCGTTATTTAGGCCGTCCCCACTGCGCCCTGAAAGACAACAACTGGCGGCGGCGTCCGGCCCATATCCACCAGCTATATGAAGACTACCAGGCGCACGGCGTCATCATCGCCAAGCAGATTTACTGCCATCCGCACGGGACGGACAACCCCCTCATCTGGAAAGTCCTGCGGGAACGCAACATACCCTTCCACTACTTCGAGCGCGACGCTACCCTGCCTTACGAGGAAACGCGACTGCGCATGGAGGCTTTTATCAATATGCTGAAACCGCAGTTGGTGATGAAATAGAACAAGATACAGCCATTTGTTTGGAGGCTTAAGATGGTCAAACAAAAATGGGAAACCAAGCCACTGGATGTCTGGAACAAAGCCAAGGAAATGAGGGCCAACTGGCAGAAGTCCATCGAAACCGCTTCATCGGAGCGGGTGCTGCTGGCACAGGGCAACGTCCAGTGGAGTATCGGCTTTCCGGCGCTGCGCGTCATCGAAGACAATCCCGTGGGAGCGATGATGGCCAATAAGAGCGACGAGTTCGCCCGCGCCGCCAGGCTGGCCGGAGAGGTACTGGGGTGGGGACGTGAAATCTGCGGCTACCAGCTCAACTGCTGGGGCGCCATGTACCTGGGACACCAGATGGACGGCAGTCCCTTCCCCTTCCGCGATTTAGTAATTCCATTCTCTGACCCTTGTGACCAGCACACCAAGCGCGGCCAGGCGCCCATGGACTATTCACCCATACCCCGTTTCCAGGAAAACTACGCTTTATATACCGGCCCGCGAGACACCGAACGCGACAAAGCGCTGATCGAGGACAAAGTTTACACTACCCTCTATATCATCGAGGAAATAGAGAGGATTTTCGGGCAAAAGTTCGACGATGAAAGTTTCATCGAAAGCGTCAAGGTTAGCGGGGGCATTCGTCCCTATGCGCAGGACGTCTCCCGTTTTATGCAGCATATCCCCTCCCCGTTGAGCCAGAAGGACCTTTATTCCTTTTACACCCTCGGCGGCCTAACTAAAGGCGACCCCTCCGAGACGGTGGCTATCTGGAAAGCCCTCCGCGACGAGGTGGAGTGGCGCGTGCAGAACAACATCGCCTCCGTGGGTAACGAAATGTACCGCTGGATGGAGGCTCATCCGCCGCCCTGGCACTTCCTGAAATACTACCGCTACATGGAAAAGTACGGCGCGGTCTGTATCGGTTCCCAGTACAGCCACATGATGGCCGGCCCCTTTGAGCTTAAAGAGGACGGAACCTGGGCGTCGAGAATGGGGAATGCAGGATTCGCTCAGGGTTTTGATAGACCCATAAATACACGGGAAGACGCCATCCGCGCGATGATAGGGACCGAAGCGCGGGGACATCGCTTCAAGGATGACGAGGTCATCCGCCCCTACGCACTTAACGACTTCGCCAAAGCGTATAAAGTGGACGGCGCCATCCTTCCCTTGTGGCGCTGCGGCGTAGGCTGCACGGTCACCCGCAAGGAGCAAGGCTTAAGATTAAACGAAATGGGCGTGCGCGTCCTGCATTACGAAGGCTCCCAGCCCGGCGACCGCACCGATCTGGATGAAAACCGGCTGCTGGACCAGCTGGACGTGTGGATGGAAAGCCAGGGGTTGAGGAAACTAGAGGACTAGGAGGCCGATATGATAACCGCCGGAATAGATGTGGGTATAGAGAGCCTGAAAGCGGTAATATTAAAGGACGGCAAGATACTGGCCAGAGCGACAGGGTTATCCGGGGGCGCTAAACGGGCGGAGGCGGCGGAAAAGGTATGGAAAGAAGCGCTGGCAACCGCCAAACTCAAGTCTTCCGATGTCAAAAAAGTTGTCGCTACGGGGCAGGGGAAACAGGACGTGGCTTTTGCCGCAGAATACATTACCGAACCGGTAGCGGATGCCCTGGCGGCGCGCTTTCTTTACCCCGAGTCGACCTGTGTTATTGATGCAGGCGCGGACCAGGTACGTGTGGTTCACCTGAAGCTAAAGGACGGTATTTCAGAAGTTGTCATGAACCAGAAATGCGCCGCCGGTCTGGGCATTTTCCTAAAGTCCATGGCGAGGACGCTGGGGATGGCGCTGGAGAATATGAACAACCTGCCACAACGTTCCAACGGCGCTACGGTTAATGAAATATGCTGCGTCTTTGCTGAGATGGACGCCCTGGGACTGCTGAACCGCAACGTCTCCCGCGAAGATGTCGCCCGGGCGGTAACCGAAGCCATAGCAGTAAGAATTAACTCAATACTCAACGATAAAATAAAGCCAGCCAAAGATACAACCGTCCTGATAGGCGGTTTGAGCAGAATAAAGCCGGTCGTTAATGCGTTGAAAAAACGGTCGGGCATAAATTTCCTGATTCCTGAATGGGCGGAGTGCGCCGGGGCGCTGGGGGCAGCCCTGATGGCAGCGGGGTAACGTTTTAAGACCATTTACGGAGGCAATGCAATGACTCAAGAATACTGGAAATGGCCGGAGTCGGGTTGGACTTCAAAGGATATCGACTGGAAAAAGGCGAAGACCGTTACCGCGGGGGTAGATATCGGCAGCAACAGCTCGCAGGCAGCCGTGATGTGTGACGACCGGTTATTCGGTTATGCCAGCCTCCGCAACGGGCCGGACTACCGCTCCAGCGCTCAAACGGTTATGGAGAGGGCGCTCGGCAATTCCGGTATAAAAGTAAAGGACACTAAATATATCGTGGCGACGGGGTGGGGAAGCTGTAACGTTACCTGCGCAGAAAAAATAATGGATGAAATCCACTGCCACGCCAAGGGCGCCCGCTTTATGTACGGGCCCTCCGTGAAAACAGTGGTCGACCTGGGAGCACAGACTACAAAGGCGATACGCCTATATGGCTGGGATAGGATACGGGACTTCGCGATGAATGACAAGTGCGCCGCGGGCATGGGGCGCAGTATCGAGGTGATGGCCGACCTCATGCAGGTGCCCATCGAGGAGATGGGGGAAAGGTCGCTCGCCGTGGAGAAAGACCCGGAGCCGGTCAGCACCACGTGTTACGCTTTCGCCAATACAGAAGCCATGGGGCTGTTCCGCGAAGGTTATAAAGAGAGTGAAGTGCTGGCCGCCTACCTTTTCGCCATCGTCTGGAGGATTCACGGCATGATAAGCAGGGTGCAGCCGGAAAAAGAAATCGCCTTTACCGGCGGCCTGGCTAAGAACCCCGGTATCGTAAAGCGACTGGAGAAAGCCATGGGGATGGAATCCTTGACCAGCGAACACGACCCGCAGCTTGCCGGGGCTATCGGGGCGGCTTTAATAGCTAAAGAGATGGTAGAAAAGGCTTGAACTATTAGTAAATTACCTTTTCTTCTTTTAACCTGTTTATTTCCTCTTTAGACAGGCCCAGCAGCTCCCCGAAAACATAGTCGTTGTGCTCTCCAAGTAAGGGCGGACAGCTGTAATTGCCCTTTTTCCTCCCCTTTGCCCTCCAGGGCAGCCCGGCCAGGGTGATATTACCGATGACGGGGTGCTCCATTTCCACAAAGAAACGCCGCGCCTTTATCTGGGGGTCGTCGACGATGTCTCTAACATTCAAAGATGCCCCGGCGGCCACACCCGCCTTTTGCAGCAGTTCCATAACCTCGTACTGGTTACGCTGTCGGGTCCATTCTTCGATAAGTCTATCCAGCTCATCCTGGTTCTGACGTCGATTGGCCTGATTGCTGAAGTCTTTTCTTTGCGTCCATGCAGGGCTGCCTATGGTTTTAACGAACGCCTTCCATTCGGCCTGTCCGTTCACGGCGATGGCAACCCACTCGTCGTTGCCCTTACAGCGATAGCAGCCGTGCGGGACCATGGTCTTGTGGCGGTTGCCCATCCTCTCGCCGAGGTCTCCGTTCATAGCGTATCCCATAACCATCTCGCCGAGGAAGTTGGCGCTGCCTTCAATCATGGCGGCGTCGATATACTGCCCCTCCCCGGAACGATTGCGTTGATAAAGCGCCGCCATGATGGCGAAGGCGCCGTGCATCGCCTGGGTGGCATCCGTCCAGGGGGATACACCGACCGTGGCCGGCCCGCCGCCGGGGTAGCCGTTGAGATAAGTTGAGCCGTCATAAGCCTCGATTATCTCCGCGTAAGCCGGCCTGTCCTGGTGCGGCCCGTTCCGGCCATATCCAGAACCTGTATAATATATAATGTCCGTCTTGATTTTCTTCAATTCTTCATACCCCAGCCCCCAGCGTTCCAGTATATGCCCGCTAAAATTTTCCGTGACGACATCGCAGATTTTTATCAGTTCTCTGGCAAGTTCCCGTGACATCGGCTGGTTCATATTCAGGGTAATACTCTTTTTACCGTAGTTAATGGAAGCGAAGCCCGTCCCGGCATTAAAATTATCCCTCTCTATCCCCGGCGGAACGCCGATCATCCTCATAAAATCCAGTCTCAATCGAGTTTCCACCTTGATTACCTCTGCGCCCATAACCGCCAGCCATTGGGTAAGGTGTGGGCCGGCCCACATCTGCCCGAAATCCATAATCCTGATACCTGCAAGAGGTAAACGTTGCATTACCGGGCTCCTTTGTAGCGGATTTTTAGATTATTCCTGCTTGCTTCATTTTCGCCAATTCCCGGCGATTATATCCCAGCAAACGACCATATATTTCTGTATTTTGCTCGCCCAGGAGCGGAGCGGGGCGCTTTATCTCCCAGGGCGTGCCCGAAAGCTTATAGGGCGCTCCCGGGTATTTGCACCTGCCGGCTACCGGATGGTCTATCTCAACGAAAAAGCTGCGGTACGCCAGCTGTTCATCATTAACAAGTTCCTTTACCGTGCGTACCGGCGCTAAAGGCACATCGTATTCCATCCCAAGCCGGTCAATCTCCGCCATGGTATATTCCCGCGTCCATAACTCGATGAGTTTATTGCAGTCGTCCTGGTGTTCTGCGCGTGTGGCCGGATTCTTGAAGAGCTCTGCCTGCGTCCAATCCGGGTTGCCCATCATCGTTACCAGTTTCTGCCAGTGTGGCCCAATCCATATACATACATAGCCGTCTTTACACGGGTATAAAAAGCCGCCCACGCGCTTCCTGCCCATTTGCCGGGTGGGGTAAAGTCCCTCACACAGGCAGAAGGCAAGCTCCTGGCGCGTCACCGATGCCAGCGCTTCCTGGGCGGAAATATCGATGTGCCGACCGGAGTTATATCTCTGAAGCGATAGCACGGCGGATATTGTGCTGGCGGCGGCAGTCAGCCCGGTCATAAAATCGGCGGCATGCACGGGGCCTTTCAGGGGACTATAGCTTTCCATATCATGCACGCCTTCCGCCGGGTTGCCGAAAGCCTCGCTGCTGGTGTGCGAGCTTATGAGGTCGCAGCCTTTAAAGTCCTTATAGGGGCCGGTGTGGCCGAAGGGAGTTATAGAGGTCATGATTAGTGACGGCTTAATCTTTTTCAGTTTGTGATAGCTCAATCCGAGTTTTACCATATAGCGGCGGGGGTAGTTTTCAATGAGGACATCGGCCCATTCGATAAGCCTGTTAAATACCCCACGCCCCGGCTCGCTTTTTACATCTAAAGTAATGCTTGATTTATTCGTGTTTAGAAAGAGAAAGAGTCCGCTTTTCTCCGGATGAGGTTTATCCCCCGGGAAAGGCCCCCAGCTCCGGGCGCTGTCGCCGGGGCCGGGTTTTTCTATCTTGATGACATCGGCACCCAGGTCGGCCATCAGTTTGGTGCAGTAGGACCCGGAAATAAAATCGCTGAATTCCAGGACCTTTAAGCCGCTAAGCGCTCCTTTTGCCATGTCACTATCTTAAAGTTTTATCAGTCCTTTACGCAAGTTGGCCGGCCAACCAATGGTGATTTTGGCTGCTTAATAGCGGACATAATTGGGCACGATATTGCGGTACTTTTTCACCAGTTTGTCCCAGCCGGACGGCAACTCTATTTTCCCGATTTCAGTCTTGCCTTGTGTCGGGCCGCCGCCGATAGCATGAGCGATGAACGCTCCCGGTCCTCCGGCAACGAGAATCCGCAACGTACGGGGGTCTCGGATAATCGGGACGCTGTTCTCCTTGTTTTCGTTCGACTCCGAAGTATCCCGGCTTATCATAGACCGCTGACGGTTGGCATCCATTCGGGCGTTTTTACATATATAGTCCTTGATGTCCTGCTTGGTCCACCCTAAAGATGCCAGGGTCTTGGCATGCACGGGCGGGAATACCACGGTGTAGACCATACCCGGCACGATGTTATTAACTACCGAGCGCATAATGCCCTCCGGGTCGCTGCTCGGCGGGTAGTGCTGGATATAGGACTGCGGGAAGGATATCATCACAGAATTATCGCCTTTCTTCAATCCGTATTCCGTGTGCAGCGGCTCCCAGGGGCTTGCCTCCTCATTCTCCGCCATGACCATGGTGTATTTCATCGGGTTGCCCATGACGCCCATGTCTTCGATGCCTTTACGGATTCCCCCGATATTCTTAATGATAAGACCCATCGCCCGGCCGATGGCGGCATTCGCGATATTGCCCGGACTTAACGTGCCGGAACTGCTGTTCAGGTTGATTTCGTTGCGGATAGGCCCGTTGATAACCCAGAACGGCGACCAGGAGCCGGTACTAACGCCGAAAGTGCAGAATCCCAGGAAGCCCATCTCGGAATTCAACAGTAGTCTAGTGGCGGCAATCAGCACCGGCATATAGGTGGGCAGAGCGCCCGCCATCACGGCGTTTACGGCTATTTTCTCGACGGTCACTTTTCCCAAGCGGGGAATCAGCTTACCGAGTAATGTATCCGGCGGCAGGTCGGTGCCAGTGAGCATTTCAGCGACCTTTTCTTCCGTGGGCGGGATGATGGGGAAGCCGTCCGTCCAGCCCCGGCCGTAGTAGAAGCGGTTCACCTCGTCGAGGTCGCCTTTGAATACAATGCGGGTAATTTTTTCCGTCGGTTTAGGCTGTGGCGAGCGTTCGGGGGCAGTCAGCGGGGCAACCGCGGCCTTTAAGATATCGTCGACGGCGGCCAGAACACCCGCTTCGATAACATCCTTGAGCGTCGATTCCGGGGGCACGGTAGTGGGGACATAGCGTACGCCGGGCATGGCCCGACTGGAAGAGGCGGAGCGGGCGTCTTCCAGAAAGCCGTCACTGATGATTGCTACGGCGGGGATGCCGCGCTCCTCGGCGGAAATTGCGTCGTACACAAGGTACTTGGTGCATGACCCTCAATCGCCGTAGGCGAAGAGGACGGTGTCCAGTCCCTTCAGCCATGCCTCGTATTTAGCTATGTTATCCGACTCTATTTCCGGGGTGTTCATCCGGCTTTCCGTGTACCAGCTGAAACGGGCGGCTGGGAAGCGTTTCTTCAATTCCCGCTCCATCACCTCTAAAATCGGCTTTGACGCTCTCTTCCAGATGTGGAAGAGTCCTATAGTTTTGCCGTTTAAATCCGTCGGGCGTTCTACTGTAAGTCCCCGGGGCGGGACGGGGTCGGCTTCAGCCCAGGGACTGATGACTTCATATAAAGGTGTTACTTTCTTTTGGTTCATATGCCCTTGCCTCCAATTCTTTAAAGATAAAAGAGAAAATTCTACCAGTACTAAAGAACAACTTGAAATACAAAATTATATCATATAAGATACAACTAAACATTGCGTCGATGCAAATATTCCCACGTATTAGTGAGCATAAACTTAAGCTTTTAATTCTATCAAGATAATTCAAAAGACTTTTTATTAACAAGGAGAGTTATGAAAAAGAACGGGGAAAAAATCACAGTACTAGACCCCATCGGCCAGCCCAGCGGAGTGTTCGGGAGCAGACTCGACCCTGATTCAATGCCCTGGGCTATCCATGACCCAGCAAACCAGCCCAGAGATACGGCGGAAAAATTAAGCCACCTAAAGATGGCGCCGCGCCTGGACAGCCTGGAAGGCAAGACTGTTTACCTGGTGAATACGGGATTTGCCGGCGGCGCAGAATTTATGGCCGAGGTCCAGGACTGGTTTACGCGTAACAAGCCCTCGGTGAAGACCGAGTTGCGCCACAAGAAAACCAGCATGTTCACCGATGAACCGGAGCTGTGGGCGGAAATCAAAAAAAACGGTGATGCCGCCGTCATCGGCGTAGGCGGCTGAGACGGTTGTTCGGCGAGTATCGCCGAATTTTCCCGGACGATGGAGAACGACTACGGCGTACCGACGGCCCCCATCGTCACCTCCCGTTTTGCTGACTACGTCCAGCGCGACGGCCGCAGCCACGGCATGCATCTCCGTTGGAGTTTCCCTCCCTACCCGGTCGGCTTTGTATCCAAGGAAACGCTGCACGGTTATGTACAAGGCAACGACCCGATTTCCAGCGCGCCCCTGATGGAAGAAGTGCTTTTCGCACTGACCCAGCCGCTGACGGACGCGGAGAAGAACCCGAAAATAGTCAAGCGACCCAACCGGCCGCGGCTGCTCGAACCGGCCACCGAAGAAAACCTCCACCGCCTTTTCCTGGAAAACGGCTGGACGGACGGACTGCCTATAATACTGCCGACCGAAGAACGCGTTGCCGAGATGCTTACCGGCACCGACCATGACCCACAGGAAGTCATCGGTATGATGTCCGTAACTACCCATGAGGAGAGGCTCCAGTATACGGTGGAGAGGGTTGCGGTAAACGCCGTTATGGCTGGGGCCAGGCCGGAACACTTCCCGGTTATCCTGGCGCTGGGCGCCTCGGGGCGGCCTTCATTGCCCAGCTCAACGACTTCTTTTGCGAGCATGATGGTGGTCAATGGACCTATCCGTAACGAAATCGGTATGAACTCCGGCCTCGGCGCCTTAAGTCCGGTAAATTATGCTAATTCTGTAATCGGCAGAGCCTGGACGCTGATGAGCATTAACCTGGGGGATATGCGTCCCGGCGCTACATTCACCGCCAGCACAGGCACCACCATCAATTACAACAACATGTGCTTTGCGGAGAACGAGGAGAACAGCGCCTGGGAGCCTTTCCATGTGCGCAAGGGCTTCAAACGCGACGAGAGCACGGTCAGCCTTTTCCGTGGCTGGAACGTGCTTACCATGGGTCTGGGTCCGGCAACACGGATGCTGGAGGTGATGAAAAGTATCGGCGGTCCCTTCGGCGGCGCGTTTACGTTCATCTGCGACCCGCTGGTAGCTAAAAGCCTGAAAAACGAAGGCTACGCCGACCCCATGAAATTAAGCGAGTGGCTCGTAAATGAGCTGAATCCCCGGTTCAAGAGACCGGAGATGGTGAACTTTATCGTCGCCGGCGGTGAAATGAACCCCATGTGGGTTACCACCGATTTCTCCTATTTTCAGTCGGTATCAATAGACCCGTGGATTCCCAAGGCTGGTATCAAGAAAGATGCCAAACCCCTGCGCATGCCGGAGCCGGTGCTCTGTAAAGACGGTTCCTGTGGTATCTCTCACTAAAATATAAGCACAGTTGAAAGAAAAGAGAGATTAGCTATGAAAGATATAAAGGGAAAAGTGGCTTTTATCACCGGCGGAGCCAGCGGCATCGGGCTGGGCATCGCCAAAGCCTGCGCTAAATACGGTATGAACGTGCTTATCGTTGATTCGCGGCAGAATGCGCTAGATGAAGCGATGGTTTACTTCAAAGAGAAAAAACTGCCCGTCCATCCGATTAAGATGAATGTCACCGACCGTGTTGCTTATGCCAGGGCCGCCGACGAAGCTGAAAAAGTCTTCGGGAAGATACACGTGCTGGTCAATAACGCCGGCGTAGGTTCCGGCGGCGGGCCGGTGGAAAAAGTAACTTTTAAAGACTGGGATTATAGCGTGGGTGTCAATCTCGGCGGTGTTATCAACGGCGTGGTCACGATGTTACCCCGTATCCTTAAACACGGCGATGGCGGGCATATCGTCTCGACGTCATCGACCTTAGGCGTAGCGGCGGCGGGGGGCATGATTTGCTACTGCACTACAAAGTCCGCTGTGTCCGCCATGATGGAAGCTCTCGCCACTGACCTTCAGGATAAAAATATCGGGGTTTCCGTGCTCTATCCCGGGCCGACGCAGGGTAATCTCGGCCAGTCGAGTTTTGAGAACCGTCCGGTCCATCTAAGGAACGAGGGAGAAACATGGCCACCCCAGCCACCACCTCCCGGGAAAAACGTTCGTCCGCGGCGTCCCATCGAGGAGGTCAGGCAGGTGTTCATGGACCCGATAGAAACCGGCGAGCGTGTGGTACGCGGCATCAGGAATAATGACCTTTTCATCCACACTCATCCCGAGTTTAGAGAAGGCTATATCGCGCGTCATGATGCCATTATCCGGGCTATTCCTGAAGAGCCGCAGAATGAAAAACGCTGGGAAATCATCAGCACCTTCGGGGCGATATATCACAATGACATTTATGACAAACAGCAACCGGTTGGCCCACCCGACTGGTAAACAGGTTTAAAAAGGAAGAGAGGATTATGAAAGATATAAAAGGAAAAGTAGCCTTTATCACCGGCGGCGCCAGCGGCATAGGGCTGGGCATCGCCAAGGCCTGCGCCAAATATGGCATGAAGGTGGTTATCGCCGATTCCCGGCAGGACGCCCTGGATGAAGCGATGTCTTACTTTAAAGAGAAAAAACTGCCTGTTCATCCCATCAAACTCGATGTCACTGACCGGGAGGCTTACGCCAAAGCCGCCGATGAAGCGGAAAAAGTCTTCGGGAAAATACACGTGCTGGTCAATAACGCCGGCGTAGCCTCTGGAGGCCCGGTACAGAACATGACGTATAAAGACTGGGACTTTGGCATCGGCGTCAACATCGTCGGTGTCATTAACGGCCTTGTAACTATTTTACCGCGCATTATCAAACACGGGGAGGGGGGACACATTGTCGCTACCTCCTCAACCGCCGGCTTTTGCGCTGTAGGGGGCACTGTCATTTATAACACTACTAAATACGCCGTAGCAGGAATGATGGAAACAGCAGCCACCGACCTTGAGCCCCTGAATATCGGGGCATCGGTCCTGATACCCGGTCCTACCGTCACCAATTTAGGCCCGTCCACTTTCGCTAACCGCCCTGAAAAGTACAAGAACGAGGGGCAGACCTGGCCGCCTACTCCACCCCCGGGCGCACCCCGGCGACCACCACCCATGATGGACTTCAGAAAAGTCTTCATGGACCCGGTAGAGACCGGCGAACGCGTGGTGCGGGCTATCAAGCGCAACGACCTTTTTATCCACACCCATCCCGAGTTCAAGGAAGGCTACATGGCACGTCACGACGCTATTATCCGGGCTATCCCGGATGAGCCGCCGAATAAGGAGCGCAGCGAAATAATCAAAAAGATGGGCACTCTGGCCTATAATCCCATCTATGAAAAACAGACGCAGGTA
>MGMR01000108.1 GCA_001796495.1 Chloroflexi bacterium RBG_13_51_18 | reverse complement strand
TATGCGACGAAGATATTCCGCTGGCTACGCCGGTCTCGATAACATTATCCGGTCTTTGTCTCCGGCAGATAATATACAAGACCGTCCCCAGTGTCGCGCCTACGCCATAATACCAGTTTGCTTCTCTTCTTCCGTGTGAATTTCGTTTCTCTTCAATGCTATCTTGGAATTTATGGTCATTCCTGATTTCTGCCGCATATTCCTGAATCTCTGTCATTGTTGCTTCGGTGAGATTCGCAATAAAATCAATTGCCGCTTTTTGCAGCTGGTTGTCCATCTTTTTTACCTCTCTCTTTCTACTTTAAGTGAAACGTATCGGTAGCGCAACAAACTTGACACCACTGTGTTGTCCGTTTAAAGTATGAAATACACTGTATATTTCAGTGGTTATGTAGTGATGGGCTTACTCGTTGACAATCCATTATTCGCGCTCCTGCAATTTGAATAAGAGGAGGGAGAATTGGTAATTGTTACCGGGGCAACCGGACATATCGGCAACGTTCTCGTACGTGAACTGCTGGCCAGAAACATTCCGGTACGAGCACTTATTTTACCCGATGATGATAAACGCCCGTTGGAAGGCTTGAATATAGAGACTGTCGTTGGCGATGTCACCGACCTTGAAAGTCTCAAATCTGCTTTTACCGGTGCTGATATCGTATTTCACCTTGCGGGTATCGTAACTATTATGCCAGGCATGGCCGCCTTACTTGAGCGGGTTAATATCGGCGGATTGCGTAATATTATTGAAGCCTGTCGGGTTTGTAGTGTCCGCCGTCTCGTTTATACCAGTTCCATCCACGCTGTAGCCGAGCCGCCCCACGGCGTTGTAATCGATGAATCGCAGCCTTTTGCTCCCGACCGCGTTCTCGGCGACTACGCTCGGAGCAAAGCCCGCGCTACCTTGCTCCTCCTTGAAGAAATACGTAAAGGTGGCCTGGACGCTGTCATATGTTGCCCCACCGGCGTTATAGGTCCCTGGGATTTCGGTATTTCCAACGTAGGTCAGCTCATTATCGATTTTGCCAGCGGCTATTTAAAATCTTACGTCAGCGGCGCTTACGATTTCGTTGATGTGCGCGATGTTGCCCGTGGTCTTATTCTTGCTTCTAAACTAGGGCAGTCCGGGCGCCACTATATCCTCTCGGGAACGCAGGTACAGGTCCCGGAATTGATGAAAGAACTGGCGCTCAATACTGGTTATCCTGCTCCTTCCTTCAAAATACCGGCTGTTATCGCTCGCGCTGCTGGTGTTCTTGCCAGTGTTTACTATCGACTTATCCGTCGAAAGCCTGTGTTCACCGCTTACTCTATCGATGTATTGCGGAGTAATTCGCTGGTGAGTTCGGCTCGGGCGCGCCAGGAACTCGGCTTTAACTCGAGGCCGTGGCAGGAATCTATCCGCGACCACATAGAGTGGTTCCGCGTTCAGGGAATGCTTCCTGCGCGGCACTAATCTCAACTTGACACCGCTATGCCGTCCGTTTAAAGTATGAGGTAACCGATATATCGTCATTTGTCGACGACTTTCGGACATTTTCACTGACAATTTACAGGAGGTATAACGTGAAAAAAATAACTACTAACGTGTATGTGGAGAGTGAATTAAGCGTATGTAATTCCAGTTGTGTAGTGACCAAAGACGGCGTGGTGGTCATCGATACCCCTATGGTCCCGGCCAACGCCAAGAAACATGCCGCGGCAATTTTAAAATTCGGCCAGGTTCGCTATGTCATCAACACCGAACCTCACGGCGACCATATTTCCGGCAACTGCTACTTTGGCGGCACTCATATAGCCCATGACGGCACGCGTGATGCTATACTTGCTTCGAAAGTTGAAGATATCAAAGGTATGCTCCAGATGATATCTCCCGGCGCTGCTCTGGATAATGACTTCAGATATCGTCCGTCGGATATTACATTCTCCCATCGGTTGACTTTTTATCTCGGCGACCATTCCTTCCATCTATTCAACATGCCGGGACATAGTCCCCATCAGATAGCCGTGTATGTCCCCGAAGAGAGGATTATTTTCACCTCGGATAATATCAGCCGCGGCCTGCCGTTTTTCCGCCAGGCACTCCCCGCCGAATGGCTGAAAACTCTGAAAGAACTCCAGAAGTTTGATGTTGATTACGTCGTACCCGGTCATGGCGATGTCGGCGATAAAAGCTGTATAACAGAAATGCAAAAAACTGTATCCACCTGGATAAACACCGTAAAAGAAGCTATTGCTAAAGGCATGACCTTGAAAGAAGTGCAACAAAAGGTCACCATGCATAAGCAATTCCCGGATTTGCCCCGCGATGAACGCACCACCGGTGTCGTCAGTATGAATGTGACCAGGCTTTATGAAGTCTTGAAAAAATAATGCTCCTCTTCTGTCATTCCCGCGTAGGCGGGAATCCAGTGTTGGGGAAAGGGGGCTATATCTATGGACCTAAAATTAAAAGATAAAGTAGCCTTGGTAACCGGCGCCGGCAGCCAGATAGGCTATGGTAAAGCCATCTGCCTGACGCTGGCGGAAGAAGGCTGTCATATTATCGCCGCCGATATTGACTTCGCAGGCGCAAAACAAACCGCTCAAGAAGTGGAGTCTCTAGGGCGTAAAGCTTTAGCAGTAAAGGTGGATGTTACTAAACAGACGGAAGTCGACGCCATGGTGGCGAGCGCTATAAAGAAATTCGGTAAAATTGACATCTTAGTCAATAATGCCGGCGCCAGCAGTGAATTACGTCCCTTTATGGAGATGACGGAAGAGGACTGGGAGTTCGATATTGGCGTGAATCTCCTCGGGCAAATGCGGGTTGCCCGCGCTGTATTGCCACGCATGATTGTCCGCAAGTATGGCCGTATCATCAATACGTCGGGAGGGCAGGGCATACCTAATATTTCTATCTATGGAGCGGCCAAGGGCGGTGTAATCCAATTTACCAAAGCTTTAGCCAGAGAGGTTGCCTCCCAAGGCATCATCGTTAATGCCGTCGGCCCCGGCCTCGGCAAGACCGGCCTCGTTTACCGCGCCCCGAAGGAGATGCTGGAAGGAGAAAAACAGGCTTCTCTACTCAAACGACTCTGTGAGCCTTCTGATGTAGCGTCGGTGGTGGCTTTCCTGGCTTCGGATAAATGTAGCTATATGGTCGGGCAGCTCGTTCAGCTAAGCTCTTCTTAGTCGGTTATCAGAGTGTCCCATGGCGTGTCCAGTTGCGGCACTGGTATCTCTATCAGTGTCGGGCTTTTGGCCTGAATAACTTCACTTAGCTTTTTGCCCAACTCCTCGTGGTTTTCCACTCTCATTCCCACCGCCCCGAAAGCCTCGGCAAACTTGACATAATCAGGGTTGTGCAGTTTATTGCCTATGTACCTCTCCCCGAACTGCCGGCGCTGGATACCGCTGACCGTTCCGTAGGCACTATCGCTGAAAATCAGCGTAATTACGTTTATCTTTTCCTGCACTGCTGTAGCCAATTCAGCGGAGGCGTAAGGAAAGCCCCCGTCCCCGCATATCGCCACTACGACTCTGTCCTGATTAGCTATCTTGGCCCCCAGAGCGGTAGGGAAGGCAAAGCCTAATGTCCCGAAGTATGAGGAATCTATATAGCTGTAAAGTCGGTTGACCGGGTAAGCAATATCGCACCAGTAGCCTAGGTTTGTAACGTCCGGCACGATAATACCCTCGTCTCCCAGCGCCCCGTGAATTTCATCGATGATGGACATCTGCAGCGGGGCGGCTTTAATCAGTTTTTGCTTCAGACCATTACGCAGTCGGGCTACCTCTGCCTCCTGCCACTGGCTTTCGGTCCGGCTGTCAAGGGCTTCAAGCAGTGCGTTTAGCGTCAGACCGGCGTCGGCGGAAATTCCCATTTCTATACGGTGGTTTCTACCCAATTCTCCGGTGTCGCAGTCTACCTGGATTACTTTTTGTTCATACTTCAAATCGAGCTTGGTGCTGCCAGAAGCGCGTAGCCGACTGCCTATCACCAGGATGGCGTCCGCCTCCTTAAAAAATGGATTGAGCCAGAGGGTGAAGTTGCCGCCACAAAACGGGTGGTCGTACGGTATCAGCCCCTGCGCCTCCGGCGTCATGACCACCGGCGCCTTAAGTCGCTCGGCCAACTGTGCTATTTCCCTGGCGACACCCGCTTTGACCGCGCCCCGTCCCGCCAGTATTATCGGCCGCCGGGCGCTGCCCATTATCGCCACGACCTTTTTAATTTCCTCCGGTTCCGGCGGAATCGGATTCAATCTCTCTGTGCTGGTAAATGTCATCTCGCTCTGCTTCGACCATAAATCGTAGGGTACTTCTATCTCTGCTGGGCGGGGACGTTGTGTTTTAAGTTGCCGTATGGCCTGGGAAAGAATATCCGGGATATCCTCCGCCCGCGTAGCACGTCCGGAATATTTAGTCAGGTAGCGGAAGATATCGATTTGCTCGTCGAGTTCGTGCAGGACTCCCCGGTGAAATCCCATATGCTGGCTTTCTATCTGCCCGGAAATCAGCAGCACCGGCGTTGATGATGCATAGGCCGTGCCGATAGCCGCCGCCGTATTCAAAGCTCCCGGACCTGGCAACACCATTGCCACACCGATTTTGCCCGTCGACATGGCATAGCCGTAGGCCATGTAGGCGGCCGTCTGTTCGTGGCGGGTGGATATCCAGCGGATGCTTTTGTCGCGGTTGATGGCATCCAGGGCATCCATAATCTGCACGCCCGGTAGCCCGAAGACCACCTTTACCCCCTCGCGGACTAATAATGCCACCAGTGCCTCGGCCCCGCTCATTATGGCCATAGTAACCTCCGTTTTGTAAACAGGCTTGTGGTTTTTATTATAGTATAAAACACCTGAACAGGTAATCCGTATAGGGACCTTTTCCAAAGCCGGATTTGGATAGGAGGGTAGATAGGATAAAGATAAGACTGTTGCCTTGTGCCTGAATTATTTCATACGGCTGGATTATTCTCCGCCGTTCTTTTCTTTTTATTTTTACTCTTCGAAAGGCCAGCCTTTGATGGGTATATTCCACTTTTCCAGGAAATTTCTAAAGTCCCTTTTATCGATCCGGTAGTGCCCGCTGGGTAGCCTGAAGGCCTTTAGTCTTTCGCTTTTTATCCATTCAAGCACCGTGCTTTTACTCACTTGGCAGTATGTCGCGATGTCTCTTGATGTTAATCTTATGTTTTCCAATCTTTTTTTAGCTGGCACGGCTGACTCCTTTTTATCGTGATTTTGTGGTGCTCTGTCTGATTTTTGTGTTTTATGCGAAGTTGGCGTGTTATACATATGATAGATATGCCACATTACAAAAATCTCACAAAATATCGGTAAATTATCACAAAAATATCACAATATCTAATTTTTTGTATCTAAAAATATGTTACAGAATAACCGACTAATACTCACCCAGATTTGACATAGCGTTATATTGTTGATAATATAGGTTATCTGGAGAGTGCCTGAAATGAACAAAAGAAAGATAAATGAAGATTACGTGCCTGAATTTGGACGTAAACATGGCGCTCGTTCCGGACATCAACCTGAATCTGGTATCGTCTTGAAAAGCAAAGTCTGGTTGGAAAAAGACGGCAAGCTGTACATGGGCTACGGTCGGGCAACCTTGCTGGAGCGTATTGACCAGCTTGGCTCGATTTCCGCCGCCGCTCGTTCTATGAAGCTGACTTATCGTAATGCCTGGCTCTGGGTGGAGGCTATCAACCGTTTGTCCGCAAGCCCGCTGGTCATTAAGTCTACAGGGGGACCACGCGGCGGTTATGCCCGTTTGACCGATGAAGGGCGTAAGATTATCAAAGAATACAAAGAGAAACGCGCCAGCGTGCGGGAAATGATAAATAGACAAGAATAATTTTTTATCCTGCGCTATATTGATGGTAATACATCGCAGTTCCTTATCATAAACAATATCTAAATTAGGAGCGATATTCGTGAAAAAAACCTTTCTTTTATCACTTCTCCTGCTCCTTATCTTTACCTGCTGGGGGTGTGGTAGGGAAGAAACCGGGACACTGACCGCCTTCGTCGGTTCGGCCAGCAAGCCCGCTATGGAAGAAGCCGCCGCCGCTTTTGAAAAAGAGACCGGTATCAAAGTCTATCTTAACTTCGGTGGTTCTGGTACCATGCTCTCTCAAATCGAACTCTCCCAGAGTGGGGATTTGTATATCCCTGGCAGCCAGGACTATATCGCTAAGGCAGATCGTAAAGGTATTATAGATACTACATCGATTAAAAAGATAGCTTATCTTATTCCGGTAATTTCCGTGCAGCGTGGCAATCCTGAAAATATTATGTCCCTCGCCGACCTTGCCCGAACCGGCCTGGAAATCGGCATCGGAAATCCGCAGTCAGTTTGTCTCGGTCTTTATGCCATAGAAATTTTTGAATACAACGGTCTGCTCGATGACATCTCTAAAAATATCATCGTCAATGCAGAAAGCTGTGAAAAAACAGCGACGTTATTGTCACTCAAATCGGTCGATGCTGTCATCGGCTGGGACGTGTTTCATCACTGGGACCCGGATAATATAGATACGGTCTATATCGCTGGCGAGCAGCTTCCCAGGCTGGCCTATGTGCCCGGCGCTGTAACTATATTCTCTGTGGATAAAGAGAATGCCCGTAAATTCCTCGACTTTCTAGTGTCTGAAGAAGGACGGCTGATTTTTGAAAAATGGGGCTATATCACCACCGAAAAAGAAGCTCGTGCCTTCGCCCCGGATGCTGAAATCGGCGGTGAATATCAGCTTCCGGCCTCCTATCAGCCCTAGAACTAATATTTTCCGTTGAAAGGTTGCGCAGCATGTTCAGGATTTTAAAAGGGGCCAGCGGCGAAAGGGTCTTTCGCACGGCCACTATCAGTGCCCTGGTGCTGCTGGCGCTGTTCTTTATCGGGATTATTGTTTCCCTGCTAGCTTATACTGAATGGGATACGTTCGTCTCGGCTTTGTTCTCCAGCGAAATCCTCTTTGCTATCAGGCTAAGCCTGATGACGGCCACTATCGCCGCTGTTATTTCCATGCTGATTGCCGTGCCGGTGGCCTATGCCATCTCGCGTGCCAGTTTCCCGGGCAAAGATATCGTTGACAGCCTGCTGGATTTGCCCATCGTCGTCTCGCCGGTGGCCCTCGGCGCTGCCTTGCTGGTCTTTTTCAATACCCCCCTCGGCTCCGCCATCGACGATAATATTTTAAAGTTCGTTTTCTCCGTGCCCGGCATCGTCCTCGCGCAGGTTACCGTTATCAGTGCGCTGGCAATACGTCTGCTTAAGTCTACCTTTGACAGCATCGACCCCCGTTACGAGCAAGTCGCCCGTACGCTGGGGTGCAGTAAGCCGGAGGCTTTTTTCCGGGTCACTCTACCCTTGGCTAGGGATGGCCTTATTGCTTCCGGCATTCTCACCTGGGCGCGTGCTGTAGGCGAGTTCGGCGCTACTGTCATGCTAGCCGGTGCTACCGCCATGAAGACGGAAACACTGCCTACCGCTATTTTTCTTAGCCTGGCCTCGGCTGATGTTGAAAAGGCTATAGCCGTTATCTTCGTGCTGATATTGATAGCGGTGGCGGCCTTGCTGATTATCCGTAAGACTGTGGGCAGAAGGTATCGGGTATGATAGAAATTAGGGGGCTCTCGTTACAGCTAGGAGAATTCAGTCTTAAGGATGTCAACCTAACCATCCGCGACGGCGAATATTTTGTTATTTTGGGTCCCACTGGGGCGGGAAAAACCGTCCTTCTGGAGTGCGTCGCTGGACTTCACTATCTTAAAAAGGGAGCCATTTTCTTTAATGCTGCTGATGTCACCCGCCTCGTGCCCGAGGAAAGAAGTCTGGGCTATGTCCCGCAGGATTATGTCTTGTTTCCTTTTCTTAATGTCTTTGATAATATCGCCTTCGGCTTAAAGCAATCCAAAGACTCTGCCTCCGTTATTAAAGAGCGTGTTAATGAAATCGCCGGGATTTTAGGTATCTTGCCTTTGCTGCGTCGCGATACCCGCTCTTTGAGCGGCGGTGAAAAACAGCGCGTCGCTTTAGCCAGGGCTTTAGCCCCCTCTCCCCGCACCCTCCTTCTCGATGAGCCGCTTAGCGCCCTCGACCTGCGCACCGCCAAGTCCTTGCGACTTGAATTGAAGCGTATTCACCGCCAGCTGGGGTTAACTACTATCCATATTACCCACGACCTCATGGAAGCGCTGGAAATGGCGGATAGGGT
>MGMR01000107.1:8415-14831 GCA_001796495.1 Chloroflexi bacterium RBG_13_51_18 | reverse complement strand
CTGGCTCCGGGTTATCTCCTGCCCTGCTCTTAGCCCCTCTTGCAGGGCTGTTTCCGCGAGCAGCCCCAGGGCCGGTTTTCCGTCCAGGTAAACCTTAACGCGTTTTTCACGCCCCTTAGCTGTTTTAATTTCGGTTATTTTACTCACTCTCGTAAGTCCTTTATTAAACACAAAAGGCTGAAGCCTTTGCTCCAGCCTTCCTTGACTGTTCCGGATAATTTTTACTGCCGGTTGATTCTAATCTTCTTCTGATGATACCAGATGGGCAGTGCCGGCTGAAGCTCTTATTTTCTCTTCGATTTCTTTAGCAAGGTCGGGGTTGTCTTTGAGATACCCTTTGGCACTCTCCCTCCCCTGCCCGAGGCGGGTGTCACCGTAAGAGAAAAAGGCGCCGGCTTTATTAACAATGCCCATTTCGATACCAACATCAAGGATGTTGCCCTGCTGGCTGATGCCGTGGTCAAACATAATGTCGAACTCGGCGCTGCGGAATGGCGGGGCAACTTTATTCTTTACTACCTTGGCTTTAACACGATTGCCTATAGCTTCATTCCCCCGTTTAATGATTTCGGCTCGCCTTAGCTCTATTCTCGTGGAACTATAGAACTTCAGCGCTCTGCCGCCCGTGGTTACTTCCGGATTGCCGAATACGATGCCGACCTTTTCACGCAGCTGGTTGATAAATATTACCGCGGTCCCGGACTTCCCGATGGCGGCCGCCAGTTTTCTCAAGGCCTGCGACATCAGGCGGGCTTGCAGCCCCATCTGCGGGTCTCCCATGTCCCCTTCGATTTCCGCTCGGGGCACCAGCGCGGCCACGCTGTCGATGATGATTACATCGACGGCGCTGCTTCTTACCAGCGCTTCGGTGATTTCCAGGGCTTGCTCGCCAGTATCCGGCTGGGAAATAAGAAGCTCATCAACGTTTACGCCGCAGTTGGCGGCATATGCCGGGTCAAGGGCATGTTCCGCATCTATATAGGCAACCGTACCTCCTATTTTTTGTGCTTCGGCAATGATATGCTGGGCTAAGGTAGTTTTACCCGACGACTCGGGTCCGAATATTTCCGTGATACGTCCTCTTGGTATCCCTCCAATGCCGAGGGCAAGGTCCAAAGCCAGTGAACCGGTCGGAATGGCTGAAATCGGCTGCAGCCCGGCGGTGTCTCCCAGTTTCATGATGGAACCCTTGCCGAACCGCTTCTCTATCTGGCCGATTGCCAGTTCCAACGCTTTTTCTCTTTCCGTGGTCATCTTTACCTCACCCAGATAATAGCACAACTGTTTTACTAAAACAAGTAATTTTTAACATAATATTATCGGGGCTTGAGCCCCGGTGAAAAAATTTCCGCTGCAGTTTCAGGATAGTTTACAGGAAAAATATGGATTATGCCGGGTAAATCTTTGAAGCTATAGTTTTGCTATCTGTACTGCCCGCCGTTATAATGCTATTATAGCTTAATTGCATTAAAGCAAAGACGAGGAGTTACCAGATGAGCAGTCTTAGCGGTAAGGTCGCTCTGGTCACGGGTGCCGCCAGTAAAAGGGGTATGGGACGGGCCGTCGCCGTCCGCCTGGCTAAAGAAGGCGCCGACGTGGCTGTTTTGGATAAGTATGCCGCGCCGAAGAGCATCTGGCCGGGGGATGAGGGATGGGGCGGGCTCAATGCCGTGGTGGAGGAAATCAAGGCGCGTGGTGGGAAGGGACTGGCCCTGGTGGCTGATGTCGCCAGCGGTAAAGAAGTGGCTGATGCTGTGTCAAAAACCATGGAGAAATTTGGAAAGATAGATATCCTGGTGCACTGCGGCGGCATACGCGGCGCCATGACTACCCCCATTACCGACCTTTCGGAAGAGGAGTGGCGGGCGATTATCGATATTAACCTGACCGGCTCGTTCTTGATTTCTAAAGCCGTGGCAAAGACGATGATTCCCGATGGAGAAGGCAAAAAAATCGTGCTTATCGGCTCGAAGGCGGCCACGGAGGGCTATCCCGGCAGCAGCGGCTATTGCGCTTCCAAGCACGGCGTTCTGGGACTGGGCAGGACTTTAGCCAAAGAACTGGCGCAATATAAAATTAATGTCAATATCATCAATCCCGGCGGCTTCGATACTAACTTGAGAGACCAGGAAATTATCAAGCGGGCCAAAGCCCGGGGCATCGCCCTGGAAAAAGCCGTCGAGGAAGAGTCAAAAAAAACAGGTCCCGGGCCGAACATTCCTTTAGGCAGGCTTGGCAAACCGGAAGAAATAGCCGACCTTGTTTATTTCCTCGTCTCCGACCAATCGGCTTACATCACTGCCAAAGCTATCGATATCGACGGCGGGGCTTAGTTAGTCAAGAGATTTAGTAGCATTAACCTGTCAGGGGGGAAACATGATTAGTACTTTGAAAGACGTGAAAAAACAGGGCAGGACGGTCCTCACTGAAATTGAAGCCAAGCAGGTTATTAAAAACGCCGGTATAAAAATCGTCGCCACGAGCACGGCTAAATCCCAAAAAGAAGCCGTTGAAATCAGTAATGACATCGGCTTTCCGGTGGTCTTAAAGATAGCCTCGCCGGATATCACTCATAAAACGGATGCCGGCGGCGTAAAGGTGGGACTGAAAAGCGCCGCGGATGTGAAAAAAGCCTATGCTGAAATCATGGCTTCCGCCCGGAAAAAATTCCCCAAAGCTAAAATCGAGGGCGTTGCCGTTCAAAAAATGGCGCGGCAGGGCATTGAAATAATCGTCGGTATGTTCAAAGACCCCCAGTTCGGGCCGGTCATCATGTTCGGCTTGGGGGGCATCTTCGTGGAGGTCTTAAAGGACGTTTCTTTCCGACTTGTCCCTATAGTTAAACGTGACGCCGAAGAGATGATTAAGGAAATCAAGGGCTATGCGTTACTTAAAGGCTATCGCGGTCAGGAGCCGGCGCACATACCGTCGTTAGTCGATATCCTGTTAAAGCTTTCAACTTTAGTTGATAAAACGCCGGAAATCAGGGAAATCGACCTTAATCCGGTGTTCGCCTATAAGGATTCGGCGATAGCTGTTGACGCGAGGATTGTTCTGGAGGCGTAGCAATGAAAAGGGTATTTGCCGTCGTAAATATTCTCGCTCTCTTGTTCCTTTTAACAGCAGTGTCTTTATCATGCGGCGCTGGCGCTGGCATTCAAGCAACTCTGGGTCAGGAATTTACCCTGCCGGTGGGAAAGACTGCTACTTTTGAAAGTGAAAGCTTAACGGTTAGATTCGTTGATGTTATCACAGACAGCCGCTGTCCCGCGGGTGTTGAATGTATCTGGGCGGGTGAGGCCCAATGCCGTCTGTTTTTCACGTTGATTGGGTCGGCGGCGGAAATGATTGTCGTCCAGCCGGGCGGTGATGTATATGCCAGGGACTATTTCATCTATTATAAGATCGACTTCAAACTTGAGCCGTATCCGCAAGAGGGACAGCAGATTGCCCCCTCCGACTATAAGCTGATGATGACCGTTTCTAAAAAAGGGAGTTAGCTATTTACCCATCTTCCTGACGGTCCTTATCACTCCCTGCTTTTCGAGTTCCACGATGTCTTTAGCTTTGTATCCCAGTTTGAGCAATATTTCTTCCGTGTGTTGCCCCAGCATTGGAGAGGGCCCCTGCGGCTTGCCCGGGGTCTTCTTTAGCTTTACCGGCAGCCCGAGCATCTTTATCTCGCCGCGTGTGGGGTGTTTGGTCGCATAAATCATGTCGTTGGCGGCTAATTGTTGATGCGCGCATACCTCTTCATAGGTCAGGCAGGGGTCGCAGCGCATCTTGGCGTCGCGGAAAATCTGTGCCCATTCCGCCCGCGTCTTTGTACTGAAAGCTTCATCAAGCAGCCTGCCGATTTCTTCCCGGTTTTCCTGCCGGGCTTCATCGGTGCTGAATTTGGGGTCGTCGGCCAGGTGCTCCACACCGACCACTTTGCAGAAGGATGGCCACATGGGCCCTGTCCCGAAAATAGTCAAAACGTCCCCGTCTTTAGCCCGGAAAGGCCCGAACGGCGGTGTCTGGTAGCTCCTCCCCAGCTTATAGGGCATCCTGCCTTCGGTTAAGTATTCGGCGAAGCCGGAATATTGTAAATATAAAGCCGCATCCAGGTTATTGACGGTCAATGCCTGCCCCACCCCCGTCCGTTCCCTGACGAACAGAGCCGTCATCACCGCGTAGGCCATCAGCATCCCTCCTACATGGTCGCAGGCGGGGAAGGGCATCATTTGCGGCGCCCCGCCCGGATAGCCGATGACGCTGACCATGCCGGACATCGCCTGGCTCCACATATCGCCGCCGGCGCGGTGGGCTGTAGGTCCCGTTTCGCCGTAGCCGGAGAAAGAACAGTAAATGACTTTGGGATTGATTTTAGAGATATCCTCATAGCCGATGCCCAGCCTCTCCGCCACGCCGGGACGGAAGCTCTGGATGATGACATCGGCTTCTTTCGCCAGTTTGAGGGCTATTTCAAGACCTTTTGCCGACCTTATATCGATGGCGAGGTCTTTTTTACCGCGGTTGAAAGCCATCCAGTCCGCTTTGTCGGCGGCGCTGGCGGCTTTTGATGTATCGAGGACGTCGTCCATACCGGCGGGTAGACCCAGGCGCTGGGCTTCTCCCTGCACCCTTTCCACCTTAATTACCTCCGCCCCCATGTCGGCCAACATGGCCGCCCCGAAGGGCGCCGCCACGGCGATGCTGAAGTCCAGTACCTTAATGCCTTCCAGAGGATATGCCATAATTTGCCTCCTGGAACAGTTCCTGTTATTTATCCAGTTGCTTGTAAAGCTTATTGCGCGCGTGGATGGCATCCCGGACGCCCATGTCCCGCCGCGCTTTAAAGAAGTTGAACTCGTCTTCCTCGAAGTGGATATTCGTGCCCATCGTATGCGCCAGGAAGTGATTGGACAGGCCGCTGGTGATGCCCATCATGTCATACACCATCTGCTTGGAGGTCTTGCCCAGTGCAATGCCGTCGAAGGGGAACTTGGAGAAGCCTTCGGCGTAGCGGTTGACCTCTGCCTCCAGCTTTTCCGCCGGCACCGCCCGGTTGATTAGGCCGATGCGGGCGGCTTCCTTGCCGTCCATCATCCTGCCGGTCAGGCACATGTCGAGGGCGTTGGTCAGCCCCACGCGCAGTATCATGATGGGGGTAATGGTCATTTGTGGGATGCCCAGCCGCACTTCTATTTCCCCGAACTTGCAGTCCTCCGCCCCGACGATGAAGTCGCACAGCATGTACATGTCCATGGATGCCCCCAGCAGGTAGCCGTGTGCCTGCACGACGGTTATCTTGGGGAAAAAGAGTAGCTTTTGCGCGCACTCGTAAAACAGCTTCCGGTCGAATTTTATGCGATGGCGTATCGCTGTCTTGGGGGCTTTTTCGCCGGACTTCGGCTCCTTCCACCCGTAGACGAAGCCGACCTCGTGCAGGGGGGCTCCGGCGGCTAAAGCGCGTCCCGCCCCCTTTATAATCAGCACTTTAATATCGTCCGCTTCTTCCACCACGCTAAGCGCCTTCCAGAAGTCCTTAACCCCGGTGTTCATCGTTTCGGGGTCGTTCAGCGTTATACGGGCGACATACCCGCTCCGCTCGTAAATAACATCATCGAATTTTCCGGCTTTCTTAAACTTTAACATCTCTTACCTCCACCAGTTGTTATTTGTTTCTTGTTGCTTGTTGTTTACTCGAATACCCCTGTCTGCATTAGACTTATGAATTCCTCGTCGGACATTCCCAGCATCTCGGTGCAGACCTGTTCCGTGTGCTCGCCCAGCAAGGGACTTGGCGAGTACGCTTTAGCAGGCGTTTTCGATAGCATGAAGCTCTCTCCCAGGTGGGTAAACTCGCCCATCTCGGCGTGCTGCATCGGCCAGTAGATATTGCGTTTTCTTAGCTGCGGGTCTCTATAAGTATCGGCCGTATTTTCGACCACCCCCGCCGCCACCCCTGCCTTTTGCAGTCGGGCCATTACCTCCTCGGGAGTCTGGTTTTTCGTCCACTCACCGATGAGTCGGTCGAGCTCCGACTCGTTCTTTTTGCGGTTTTTAAAATTATTAAAGCGTGGGTCTTTAGTATATTTGGGCTTGCCCATTTCCTCGCAGAATATCTTCCACTCTTCCTCGGTAGCAACGGCGATGGTGCACCAGCGGTCGTCGCCTTTACAGGGATAGACGCCGTGCGGCGCGGCGTATGGTGAGGAGTTGCCTATTCTTTCCGGCTCTTTGCCATTGGCGATGTATTCCAGCAGGCCGGGCAGGATGAAAGAGATTGCCGCCTCGAATTGGGACATGTCTATCAATTGTCCCTGGCCTGTCTTGTTGCGGTGGTCGAGGGCGGCGATTAAAGCCGCCGAGGCGAAGCGCGGGCTGATGCAGTCGGTATAAGCGGAAACGCCCACCGGCAGCGGCTCTTT
>MGMR01000107.1:6805-8364 GCA_001796495.1 Chloroflexi bacterium RBG_13_51_18 | reverse complement strand
GAAGCTTAAAATATTCCCGTTATAGTAAGTAAAATACCCGCCTCGGTTTAAGCCGGGCTTATTGTCTTTATAAGGAGCCGACGACCTCATGGTGCAGGGTCGAAGGCTTGTTTCAATGCGGATTACCGTCGCGCCGTGGTCGGCGAAGAATTTCATCGTCAGCGGGCCTACCACCGCCCAGGAGAACGATAGTATTTTCAGTCCGCTGAATACGCCTTCACGCTTTTCCATGCTTTATATGGTTCCCTCTTTTTGCAGCGATTTCAGGTCTTTATCGGAAATCCCTATCTCTTTATAGACCTCCCCGTTATGCTCCCCGATTAATGGCGCGCGATATCGAACCGAGTAGTCCATTTCCGTCGACCTTATATAGGTTCTGGGGTAGGTTATGCTCGTGCCCAGTTCCGGGTGCTCTATTTTCTTCCAGAAGTGCCGCTCTCTAAGGCACTCGTCGCCCAGCAGGTCCCGCATGCTGGATAGCGGCCCTATCGATACCCCACGCGGCACCGCCCCCTCCAGCAGCTCTTTTCTCGTATGCCGCAGGAAAAACTCACCCACGGGCTTTGATATTTTATACATCGTTTCCTCGTTGACGGTGAACATGTCGAACGTGTTCCACTCCACGTTAAGCAGGTAGTCGGTAGCCAGTTTTTCTTCGTTCATCCAGTCCACCAGCGAGCTTAATGTCTTCGCCCCCGTCCGCCCCCCGATGACGTTGAAAAATACGTAGCCGTCCTTGCACGGCCACACCTGCCGCTGCGCTATCTGTGTGCTCATCCCCGCCCGGAAAGAACCCGCGCGCTTTAATATCCGTCCGTTGAGTTCGTAGGTGGGCACGGCGTTGGCCTGGAACCAGGCGGCGCTCTGCTGCATGGATACGTCTACATGCTGGCCTTCGCCGGTCGTTTCGCGGTGGTAGTAGGCAACCATGCAGCCCACGGCGGCATCCGCCCCGGCATGCAGACAGGCCTGCGGTATACTGATATGCACCGGGGGTCCGTTGGTCTCGCCGGTCTGGTAAAGCGTGCCGCTCATGCCCATCACCACGATATCGGAATCTTTATAGTCGCGGTAGGGCTCTTCCGTCCCGAAGGGCGTGATGGAAGCCCAGATTAGCTTTTTGTTTTGCTTGCTCAAGTCCTTGTAGCCGATGCCCAGCTTGTCTAGGTGTCCCGGATTAAACGACTCAATAACAAAGTCGGCGTTCTCGACGAGCTTTTTAAATAATTCCTTGCCTTTGTCTTTCTCTATATCGAGAGTAATACCCTTTTTATTGGAGTTATAGGCAAACCAGTAGAGGCTTTTCTCGGGGTCGGGTTTGCCTCCCCAGAACCCCCCGATATTGCGTGAAGGGTCACCCCCCGGCTTCTCTATTTTAATCACATGAACGCCGAGGTCGGCCAGAATCTTCCCGCAGAGGAAGCCCCTGTCATTCGTTAAATCCAGAGCGCGCAGGTGGTTAAGCATTTTCTCCCATTTTTTTCGTCATTCCCGTGAAAACGGGAATCCAGTGGCGGGGAAAAGGGGGTGTCTGGATTCTCGGGCTTGACCCGAGAATG
>MGMR01000107.1:0-6788 GCA_001796495.1 Chloroflexi bacterium RBG_13_51_18 | reverse complement strand
ATTGGTTTAAGATACTTTTTCGCAAGTAATAACGCCTTTTCCGGTTCTTCCTGGGAGAGCAGTCCCACGGCGTAAAGCAAATACTGTTCATCGATATAGAACCGGGGCTCTTTCGGCTTAAGTATAAGGGGATTTTCTTTCTGGTACAGCGCGCCCTCCATGATATCTCTTGGAGTGGACGAAAAAATTATCGGCCCCCCCGTCCCGATGACGGTCTTTACGCCGGTCAGGTCTTTACCGTGCTGCAGCATCATTTCGCCGGTGGGACTGTATATCTTTTCCAGTTTCCCCGCGTGCTGGCTTACCGCCACCTCTACGGCGAGGCGCGATAGCAATAGGTGACAGTCGATTTCCTCCCGACTCTGCGGCAGTTTCCCCTCGTGAAATCCCCGGCAGATTTCTTTAAAATGGGGGTTGAGTTTCTTACCCCTGGTAAATTCGCTCAAGCTGTCGACGTTATATTTGAGCCCAAGGTTCCCCTCCACCGTCCTTTTCACGTAAGGTTCGGGCAGGGTATTGACCATCGTCACGCCGCCGGATGTCGGTATCCCCTCGGCTATTGAATGTACGTCGGTCGTTGCCCCGCCCGGGTCGATGACCATTAGTTCCCCGTATCCCCCCTCCCCCTCGACCCCCTCTGCCAGTAGCTTGGCGGCTTCCAGCACCGCCGACGGCGTCGGCATTATCACCTCCCCCACTATTGCCCGCGCCTTGTCGATGCCTTTGGCTTTAATAATATTCTTAATAAATATTTCCCGTATCTCTTTATTACAGGGGCCCGTGTCCAGTACGCCTATTTCCGGCATGACATTCTTCGTATAAATGACGCGCTTACCGCTGTTTTTAAAAATATCTTTATTCGCGTCGTAAGTCGTCTTATTTCCGGCAACGATGATATTGTTGATTTTCCGACTGGTCCTGGCCAGCATGCCTGCGTTATGGATAATTACGGCTTCATCGCCCCCGTCCGTCCCCCCGCAAAGTAATAAAATATCCGGCGCAGTTTTCTCTATCTCGTCGATTTCTTGCCGCGTCAGCTTAAAAGAATATAACCCCACCACCTTGGCCCCCGCCCCCAGCGCCGCGTGGTTGGCGGCTTTACTCGTTAGCTCCGTCACAAACCCGATGCAGACCATGCGCAGTCCGCCGGCGGCGCTGGAGCAGGCCAGCGACTTTAGTTTTTCAGGATTTTTAATGCCGGTTTTTACTGATATTTCCTTCAGTGCTGCTTCCAGTCCGACGGTAATGTCCGTTTCCACGGTGGAAGGCACTCGGGCGGTGGCGATTACTTCGACCCTGTCAAGGTCGACTGCCGCCGCCTTGGTGAATGTGCTCCCGAAATCTATTAATAACCTGATATCGTCCATACATCATCAATTTGTCATTGCGAGCCATTCCCAAAGGGAAGGCGCGGCAATCTCAATGATAGTCATAAGCAATGAAGGAGATTGCCACAGTCGCTCTGCTCCCTCGCAATGACACTAAAGTCTTTACATCTTCCCTCTGGCTTTCAGGTCCTTCTTTAAGTCTTCAATCCCTATTTCCGGCTCTATCCCCGGCGGGTAGACCCTGTCGAAGCCCAGCGCTTTAAACTTCGGCTCGATTTCCTTCGGGTCGTACCGGCCTATCACTAAATTCCCCCCGATGTACAGTAAAATGTCCCCCAGCCCCGCCTCCATCCGCTTCTGGTTAAAGTCCTTCAGGTCCAGCTCCGCCATGCCGTACAGCGAGCTCATTAAAATGGCGTCCGCTTTTGTCTCCTGTGCCACGCTGATAAACTCCTCCGGCGTTACCTGCATCCCCAGCTCCACCACGTTAAATCCGGCGTCTCTTAACGCGCGGGACAATACCTTGGTGCCGATAACGTGGGCGTCCATGCCCACGGTGCCCGTTATCACTGTCGGTGCTCTTTTCATAGCGACTCCTTATATTCTAACCATTCCGGTGCAAACCGGAATCCGGCCCTTTCTCGTTTCCCCCTCTCTGCCAGCGGAGAGGGGGATAAAGGGGGTGAGGTCAGCCTCCCCTTTTTTTATTTGTGTCTTTGATTTTTGATTTTTGTTTGGTTATTGTTTCTTGTATCTTGTTTCTTCCCCCTATTTATCATAAGGTGGCAGGCCTACTATTTTCCCTTTGCTCAAGGTCCACAGGTCGCGCACGGCCGTATGGTAGTCCGCCTTTTTCCCCTCCAGCTTCTCCCTCTCGGCTATTTTCTGTCGGTGGAATTCTTTTATCTCGTTGGGGAAGGGCAGGTTGCCGAACTCCAGGTAGCGACAAGCCCCGTGCGCGTCCCTCACCCCCAGCACCTTGTCCTTGACAGTCATGTTGGGACTCCACGGCGAGTCGAGTACGCCCGACTCCACAGCTTTGATGGTGCCGTCGACCACATCCCCGTCGCCGAGGTCGAGTATCCTGTCCATTATCGCCCTGACCTCTGTCTCGGTCACCTTTTCCTCTATATCCACACCTTTAACGTCGATTTCTATATCCTGCTCACGTATAACGTTGAAAATCCACTTTGCCGAGCCGTAGCTTACCGAATTGGCGTCTTTGGAGGGGACCCCCGCCGCCTCGTCAATGCTTCTTAAGTCCACGGCGTTGCATTTGGTGAGTGCTCCTACCATGGCGATATAATTCAAATAAGCAAAGGCCCCGCCCATGTCCATCGGATTAGGAAAAAGTGGAGTCTGAGAGGGACAGCACCCCGGTATCATGCAGTCCTTGTACCCGAACTTATCCAGGTATTCCCTGATGATGCGCGGTGCCAGCTTTATCCAGGCAATGTCCTGCGCCATATTGCCCATGCAGTGAACCAACGGGTAAAGCGCTTTCTGCCCCTGCTCCGCCGCTGTTAATGCTTGAACAATCAGTCCGATTATATTTACCGTCAGTGGGATGGGGGCGCCGGGCAGCCAGCCGTGCAGGTCGGTGCAGAGTATCACGCCTCTTTCGGCGTACCACCCGGCCAGCCGCGTGCTGTTCTGCCATTTTTCCACCAGCTCTTTTATCGTCATTCTCTTGGAATAGCTGCCCCAGGTGATGAACTCCAGACCTCCCTCCCACGTCGTCAGCCCCGATGCTATAGCGATTTCCCCGCCCGCGCCCCGCGGACTGAACGCCGCGTCCACGCTCTCCACGAGCTTACGTGTCTGCTTGACCCCCTGGTTAATGATAGGGTAGCCGTTCAGCAACGCCTTGCCGGTGCGGTTGCATTCGTCTAAAATACCCTGTATTTTTTCATATTGTCCCAGCCGTGTATAGCTGTCCGTTGTCACCGGGATAAGCACCACCCCCGATTCTCGTAATCCCTGGCAGAGTTCTATCATTTTTTCCAGCACGGGCGTCCCTGCCCGGGGGAAAACACTCATTCTGCCTTCCTCCCGCAGCTTTACCATGACCTTCCACCATATTTTGCTGTCGGGCAGGCTCTTCTGGTAGGCTACCGACTCGTCGAAGTCCACCTCTTTACCGGTCGGCCATTTATCCAGTTCCTCGCGCCTCATTTTCATCAATATTTCATCGTCGATACGCTTGTTGCCGACTCTTAATTTCTTCATTATTGCCTCCGTGTTTTCGGTGTCTCTATTGCTCGGCTGCAGATAAGAATGTGGCCGCGTGGGCTAATAGCGGCTGCCCCCCCGCTACGTAAATGACCTGCCCGGTTACGTAATCGGACATGCCGGATGCCAGGAACAAAGCCGGCCCCGCTATATCTTCCGGCTTGCCCATGCGGCCCAGCGGCACTTCCTTGGCGGCCAGCGCTTTGAAAAATTTATCTCTCTCCGGCCCCGGCGGCTGTAAAGAATCCCAGAAGGGCGTCTCGATGGGCCCCGGCACGATGGCGTTGACATGAATGTTCAGTGGCGCCAGTTCGAAAGCCAGGTTCGTGCTTAAGCCCAGCATTCCGGCCTTGGCTGCGTGATAATGCAGCACGGAAACTGCTGGGTTTACCGCCCCCATCGATGATATATTGATAATTTTTCCGGATTTTTGTTTTTTCATGTAGGGCACCACCGCCATGGTCACCAGGAATGCGCCCTTGAGATTAACATCGATAATCTTGTCCCAGTCTTCCTCGGTAGCGGTATCGGTATCACCGCCTGTAACCCCCACTCCCCCCGCGTTATTCACCAGGATATCTATTTTATTAAACTTCTTGATGGTCTGTTCGACCATATCTTTGACTTCGGCGCTTTTAGAAATATCGGACTTTATCGCTAAGCCCTTTCTCCCTAGGGCATTTATTTCCTCCGCCACTTTCCTGGCGCCTTCTATGTGCAGCGCTGTAACGACCACATCGGCGCCTTCCTCCGCAAATTTAAGCGCTATGGCCCTCCCCATCCCCTTGGCGCCGCCGGTAACGATAGCCACCTTATTCTCCAGCAACATCATCTGCCTCCTGAAATTTAGTATATAATGTCATCTATTATGTATGGCTGCAGTTTTAGCACCCTTTCGTGTTATTATATACTAAAATAGTCTGCAATTGCTTCCCGGGTAAGCTTGCTTAATAACGATATGAAGGAGATATGACATGGCTAAAAAGTTTAACGGCAGGGTAGCGCTGGTAACCGGGGGAGCTTCCGGTATCGGCAGGGTTGCCGCGCAAATATTCGCCCGCGAGGGCGCTAAGATAATGGTATGCACCGACTCTAATATCAAGGGCGGTGAGGAGACGGTAAAGCTTATTAAAGATGCCGGCGGTGAAGCCTCCTTCGTTAAATGTGATGTCTCCCGGGCCTCCGATGTCGAGGCGGCGGTCGCTGAATGCGTCAAACGGTACGGTCGGCTGGACTATGCTTTTAATAATGCTGGAATCGGCCCTGACGGTAAGCGCGTGCCCGTCGTCAATATCGTCGACTGCCCGGAGGAAATCTGGGACCGCACCATCGATATCAATCTAAAGGGCGTTTTTCTCTGCATGAAATATGAGATGAGGCAGATGCTTAAACAGAAGTACGGCGTTATCATCAATACCTCGTCGGTCGGCGCACTTAAGCCCGTCCCCGGTTTTTGCGCTTATAACGCCAGTAAAAGCGGCTTAATCGGACTGACCAGGACCGCCGCTTTAGAGGTCGCCGCCTCCGGCATCCGCGTCAATACCGTATTGCCTGGCCCTACGGACAGGACGCTTTTGTTCGAATATCTGACGGGCACCAACCCCGCCGTAAAAGACGAAATGATGAATATCATTCCTATGAAGCGGGTCGGCCACCCGGAGGATGTCGCCGAAGCGGTGGTCTGGCTCTGTTCTGATGCCGCCTCATTCATTACTGGTCATGTCATGCCGGTGGATGGCGGCATGACTTCTACATAAAAATCTTAAGCTTTATTAATCTGCGGCGGCCACAATTCCTCGGCTATATCGTTCAGGCCGAGTTCCAGCAGTTTTTTGCGGCTCGGCTTGGCGGTTACCCTGTCCCAGTCCAGCGCGCCGAGGTTCCAGTATACCTGCTCTAAAAGGTCGGCCGTCACGCCGGCCAGCGGGCCTTCTGTCTGCGGCGGTTGCCCGGTGATTCTGCCGTGTACCTTGCGTTCCAGGGGATTATCGCCTTCACGCAGATTGAAAAGATGCCGTATATTCTCGATTCTTTCGCCGCACTTGAGAATTTCTCCTACGGAACGCTGCCAGCCGGTTACCGCGGCCAGGAAATCCGCGGCGTATTTTGTGCCGTCGACCATGGTGTTGATGTGCAGGCAGAGTCCGGCGGCGTTTATCGCCAGCCACCCGAAGTGGCTCGGCCCGAAACCCCCGGTATGCCTGCCCGGCGCGGCGTCCATCATATTTTTGGCGGATGTCGGCTGCCCGGCGAAGCCCGGGAAATCGCCTTTCGGGTCGTGCAGCCCCAGTTCCTGCCCGCCGATATGCACCGCGAATTCCCCGGCCCCCTTGCCGATTCTCTCGGCGGCTTTTTTAACGCCGTCCGCCAGCACATCCCCGAGGCCTTCGCGCCTGGCCAGCTTCTCGGTCATGGCTACCATAGCCTTATAATTGCCCCATTTTAAATCGATATCGCCGGTATCCTTTTTCGTTATAATGCCGTGCTCGTATAATTCCATGGCAAAGGCGATAACCGTGCCTGCGGAAATCGTATCTATTCCGTAGTAGTTGCAGATATGGCTCGCCATGATGATTGCCTCGGCATTGTTGTTGAGGCACATCGCCCCGAAGGCGGCGGCCGTCTCATATTCCACGCGCTTGGTGCCCGCCGGATATTTATATTCCCCCACCCCCTCTTTAAGACTGCCGCGGCAGGCAACCGGACAGTGCCAGCAGCCGTGCCGGTTCGTTACATTAGCGTTAAAAATTTCTTTGCTCAAGCCGGAGACGTCCGGGAGCTCTACCACGCCCACCCCTCCCCAGTTTTTCACCGGGGAGTCCCCGCTGTGCGCCGAGGCGTCGGTATGCGAGCAGGTGCCGAAATTGTGTAAGCCGTTGCGGGCTGGAGCTTGATTGATAATGGACAGGTATTCTTTGCGCAGCTTTTCCACCGCGGCGATATCCGCCACGGGCACTTTTCCTTCGCCCCGCACCGCCACTGCCTTGAGCTTTTTCGACCCCATCACCGCCCCCAGCCCCGAGCGCCCCGCCGCCGAACCCCTTTGCGTGATGATGCAGGAGATAAGCGAGAGCTTTTCCCCTGCCGGCCCGATGCTGATGACTTTAGCCCCGCCGTGTTCCGACTCTAAAGTGTCTTCGGTTTCATAGGTGCTCTTGCCCCATAAACGGGTGGCATCTCTTAACTCTGCCTTACCGTTATCTACAAAAAGATAGGCCGGTTTTGGCG
>MGMR01000106.1:11048-21978 GCA_001796495.1 Chloroflexi bacterium RBG_13_51_18 | reverse complement strand
GAAGCATCTGATACCAACGCCGGTCAGACCGGCCCTGCTATCGCTGAAATACTTGGTCTGCCTTGTGTTACCCTGGCGCGGAAGATAGAAGCCTCCAATGGCACGCTTAAGATCGAGAGGGTCACTTCCTCCGGGTATGATGTTATCGAATCGCCATTACCGCTTTTGGTAACCGTTAGTAATGAAATCGGTCAGCCGCGGTATCCTACGATAAAAGGCATCATGTCAGCAAAAAAGATAGAGCCGATCATCTGGAAATCGGCTGATATCGGTCTTGATTCGTCAAGTGGGGCCGCTAACCGGAGGACAGAAGTAAAGAAACTCTTCCAGCCCGTCTATGAAGCTAAATGCGATTTTATCAATGGCGATACTCCGGAGGAAATGGCGGTAAATCTGGCTAAAATGCTTCGAGAATCCAGAATATTATAAGTATTTTGAGGTGACTGATAATGTCGGAGAGTAAAGGCATAGCCGTCTACTGTGAAATTAAAGGCGACAAAATCTTGTCTATCGCCGCCGAGGGCTTAGGTATCGGCAGAAAGCTGGCCGATAATTTGGGGCAGGAACTCTTTGCTATCGTACTCGGTAGCGGTATTAGCTCTTTTGCGCAGCAGGCTATAGCTTCCGGTGCTGATAAAGTCTACGTCGTCGATGATGCTCAACTTAAAGATTACCAGCCTGATGCCTATATTAGCGTATTAGATAATGTGGCTAAGACAATCAAGCCTCAAATCATTATCATGGGCCAAACGGATACCGGGCGTGAACTGGCGCCCCGGCTGGCTTTCCGGTTGGGCACGGCGGCAACGATGGACTGTGTCGACCTGGCCATAGATTCTGATTCAAAAAGGCTGCTTCAGACCAAGCCCGTCTATGGCGGCAATGCTCAGGCTGTTTTTATCACCGAGACCGACCCCCAGGTTGTTACCATACGCACCAAGGCTATGACAGCTTTAGAGCCGGATTCTTCGCGCAAGGGTGAAATTGTTAGTATTCCAGTATTGATTGATACTTCCGTTATTAAAATCAGGATTCTGGAGAGAGTGGCGGAAGAGGTAGCCGGTATTAAGGTAGAAGATGCAGAGATTGTTGTTTCCGGAGGCAGGGGCATCGGCAGCGCCGAAGGATTCAAGCAACTGGATGAATTAGCGAAGCTGCTGAAAGGCGCCGTGGGCGCCAGCCGCCCTCCCTGCGATAATAACTGGATACCGGATACCGCCCAGATAGGCTTGACCGGTAAAATTATCGCCCCTGAAGTCTATATTGCCATCGCTATCTCCGGCTCCAGTCAGCACATGAGCGGCTGTTCCGGCGCTAAGACGATAATTGCTATTAATAAAGATAAAGAGGCCAATATTTTCCGTTACGCGCGGTTTGGTGTCATTGGCGACTGGAAAAAAGTGCTGCCGGCTTTTACTGATAAACTCAAAGAACTGCTGGCTTCTTAAATCGTTATTAAGTCAATGGACAAAAAGAATGACGCCCATTTATCATAGGACGTCATCTTGGTATCATTTATAGAGTATCGGTTTTATCCCTTTTCAGCCTTTTCCTTTTCCGCTTGTTTCTGTGCCACGAGCTTCTGGGTTATGTTTGCCGGTACTTCTTCGTAATGGTCAAATTCCGTGTTGAATGTTGCCCGACCCTGGGTCATTGATTTGAGGTCGATACTGTAACGCTGAATCTCGGATAGAGGAACCTGCGCTTCGATAACATTATTTCCGCCATCCGGATTCATCCCCATTACGCGGGCACGCTTGGTATTAAGGTCGCCGATAATATCACCGGTAAGGTCGCTGGGAACGGTCACTTTAAGATTCATTATCGGCTCCAGCAGGATAGGTCGTCCTTCCACCAGGCCTTTCTTGAACGCCCCGGCGCCGGCAATCTTGAAACATATTTCTGAAGAATCTACCGGGTGGAAACTCCCGTCATAAAGAGTCGCCTTGACGCCAATAACCGGATAGCCGACCAGGCAGCCTTCGGAGTAGGCTTCTACTACTCCCTTTTCCACGGCAGGAATGTAATTTCTCGGTACCGACCCTCCGACGACTTTTTCAGCAAATTCATTAGCGCCGCGATCGGGTAATGGCTCTAGCTCCAGTAAAACATGGCCATATTGCCCGTGACCTCCGGACTGCTTCTTATGCTTGTATTCGGCTTTGGACGGCGCGGTGATTGTCTCACGGTAGGGGACTTTAGGGATAGCCAGTTCAACATTAACGCCGAACTTACGCTGCATCTTCTCCGCCGCTACGGAAAGATGTGTATCACCCATGCCCGAAAGTATCGTCTCCCCAGTTCCAAGTTCACGGTGCACTTTAAGAGTCGGGTCCTCTTCCGCCAGGCGTGATAGCGCCGTTCCCATTTTATCGATATCGATCTTGGTCTTGGGATATACGGCTTCCCGGAAAATGGGCGTGGGGAACTTTACCGGCGCAAGCTTTATCTGCTTTTCCTGGGCGCATAACGTGTCACTGGTAATGGTAACATTCAGTTTTGCTACCGCCCCGATATCACCGGCTCTTATTTCTGTGGCAGCTTCCTGTGTTTTTCCCCTCATAAAATACAATTGCCCGATCCGTTCCCCGGCGCTTTGGCTGGAATTGTAGACCTGCGAGTTGCTGGTGAAAACTCCGTTGTATACACGGAAATAGGTCAGCTTCCCTACATACGGGTCGGCGGTAGTCTTGAAAACAAGAGCCGCCAGCGGCGCGCTTTCTGATGGCTCGATAGCTCCACTGGTCGTAGTTACTTTCTGTTCTTTTGGCAGCGGCAGGTAATCGCAGACAGCTTCCAGCACCCGGTTAATAGCTGCATTCTGAAGCGCCGAGCCTGCTACTATTGGCACAATTCGGCCGCTGATAACACCCAATCGTAATGTCCTGGTAAGCTCTTCGGGAGAAATTTGTTCGCCGCCGAGGTATTTCTCGATAAGTTTATCATCCATTTCGGCGATGGCTTCCACAAGTTTTTCGCGATAAGAATCCGCCTGGGCTTTTATTTCTGCCGGGATTTCAGCTTCCTTGGTCGGTGAGCCGGTATAGGCTTTCATCGTGAGTAAGTCGACCACGCCCTTGAAACCGGTATGAGCGCCGATAGTAATCTGTATCGGATGGCATTTCTGACCGAGTTTGGTTTTAATTTCCTCAACTACTTTAAAGAAGTCTGCGTTCTCGCGGTCCATTTTGTTAATATAAACAAGCCTTGGCAGATTTGACTCTTCGCAATATCCCCAGACCATCTCGGTGCCTACTTCCACGCCAGAGGCGGCGCAGACTGCGATAATTGCTCCTTCGCTGACCCTCATTCCCGCTTTTACCTCGCCTACGAAATCAGTATATCCGGGCGCATCGAGGATATTTATTTTCCGCTCTTTCCAGTTTAAAGGCAGCAAAGATAAATTTATACTTATACGTCGCTTGGCTTCATCGGGGTCGTAATCGGACGTTGAAGACCCGTCATCAACCTTACCCAATCGGTTTATCGCGCCGGCATTAAAAAGCATCGCCTCGGAAAGTGATGTTTTCCCCGCGCCTCCGTGGGATAACAATACAACGTTGTGAATATTATCAAGTCCGTATTTAGGCATGAAACCACCTGCTCTCTACATTCTTCGCCTAACATTATACCCGCAGTCGACCGAACACAGCAAGCGTTAGAATGGTCAACGATGTAACCTGATAGAAGGGATTTTGCTATTTCCCGAATTTATCTTTAAAAGCAATTTCGGATAATTCTTTACGGGGAGGCGCTTTGCCTTCCTGGTCCGGCATGCCCACAGGGAACAACGCAACCACGCGATATCCCTCGGGCACGCTCAATATTTTTCCTACTTGAGTCGCCTCGAATGCTCCTATTATCACCGTCCCCAGGCCCTGCGCATGGGCCGCCAGTACCATATTCTGCACCGCCAGGGCGGTATCGAACATGAACCAGTCACCTTTGTCCGTCACATATTGAGCTTTACTGCCGGGTGACCCGTGACCAGCACCGGCTATGCCTATCTTGGCGCAAACAACGATAATCACGGGGACCGTATTCATAGCAGCGGCGGCCGGATTCGGTATTTCTCTATCCGGCAACTTTATTTTCATCAGGGTATCAACTAATTTTGCCCTTACTTTAGCGTCACGTACAACAACAAATCGCCAGCATTGAGTATTAGCCCAAGAAGGCGCCCAGCGTCCTGCTTCCAGAATAGCCTCTATCTTCTTATCATCAACCGGGTCGGTTTTATAGCGCCTAATGCTTCTTCTGGTCTTGATAGCTTCGAATAATTCCATTTAATCTTCCTGTCTATTTAAATTTTTCGTAGTACATCACTTCGGAAAGCTTTTTGCGGGGTGATACCTGCCCCTTGCTATCGGGCACACCCAGCGGCGTCATAGTCACTACGGTATACTCTTTAGGCATATTCAGGATTTGCGCTACTTTATCTGCATCAAAACCGCCGACAATTACCGTTCCTAACCCTACGGCATAAGCCGCCAGAAGCAAGTTCTGTACTGCCAGAGCTATATCGAACATAAACCAGTAGCCGCCTTTATTGGTGACAGGAACGCCTTCTTCATTACAGCCTGCCTTTCCAGTTTCAGCACAAACCACAATTAAGACCGGCGCTTGCTTCATGGATCCGGCGGCGGCGTTCTCAACCTTCTCGTTATCAACAGTTACTTTGAAAAGAGTATCAGCGACTTCGGATTTTATTTTCTTGTCCCGTACAACAATAAATCGCCAGCACTGTGCATTGCCCCAGGAAGGCGCCCAGTGGGCCGCCTCGAGGACAGTTTGAATAACTTTATCGTCGATTGGGTCGGACTTGTAATGCCTGATGCTTCTTCTGTTTTTTATAGCTTCAAAGATATCCATTATCACCCTCCGTATCTAATACAGATTTAATTCTCCCAGGCGCCTTTGCCTATGAGAGCAACAAAGCGGCAGCCCCCGAGCTTCTCAACACGGTTCTGATCTTTTAGTCTGGTTACTCTATAAAGCTCCTGGACATGACGCGGGCCTGCTGGTATCACCATACGCCCGCCGATAGCCAGTTGTACCAGCAGATCGTCAGGGATATCAGGAGCGCCAGCCGTAACCATAATTGCATCGTATGGTGCCATTTCCGGCCAGCCTAATGTATCTTTAGCCATGTGTATCTCGATATTTTTATATCCCAGACTGTTCAGAACTCTCTGTGCAGACTCCGCAAGTGCGGGGACACGTTCAACTGAAATGACGGTTTTGGACAGTTCCGCAAGGATAGCTGTCTGATAGCCGCTGCCTGTGCCTATCTCCAGCACCTTCTCATCCCCCTTGAGTTCCAACGCTTCCGTCATCAGTGCAATAATATAAGGCTGGGAAATTGTCTGTTCCCAGCCGATTGGCAGCGGTCCATCTTCATATGCAAGGTGGCTGCTTTCCTTTGGTACGAATTTCTCTCGTGGTATACGCGCCATAGCAGCCAAGACCCGCTTCTCTTTTATTTCAGCTTCGAGTTGCTTGATCAATCCGGCTCTCGCCGTCTCATAGTCCTTCATAGAAACTATCGAAACTAGGAAAAAATATAATATGCCACAATCAATAAGACTATGATTATTCCTGTAAGGATGCCTATCCTCTTTAAATCGCCGCTGATAAATTCATAATGGAGAGGCAGCGCCGCTGAAGCTGCTGCCTTTTTCTGGACTTGCGTTTTTACTACCGGGGCAGTACTCAAAGGTGCTTCCGGTTTCGTTATACTACTGGAGGTTTCTTGCGGTAAACCGGCAACTGCCGGCGCCTGTCTGAACTTGCTTTTTTTCTTTCCGTGACGTTGCTTGCCCCTGCCGTGTTTAGATTTAGCTGGCAATCGTTTACCTCCTGAACAGACTATTTAGCTCTGGGATGCGATTTATCATAAGTGCGGCGTACCTGGTCGGTTGTCAGGTGAGTATAAACCTGTGTGGTTGATATATTGGCATGTCCCAGTAATTCCTGCACTGACCTCAAGTCGGCCCCACCGCTAAGCATGTGTGTCGCAAAGCTGTGCCGCAGTGTATGAGGACTGATTTTAGAACTCAGCCCGGCCATTTTTGCATATTCCTTTAGTTTCTGCCAAAATCCCTGTCGGGTAAGTCTTTCCCCCCGGGCATTAAGAAATAAGGCTGTTTCTTTCTTGCCGTGGGCCAATTTGGGTCTATCTTCGTCCACGTATTTCTTTACCGTCGCGGCTATTTTCTCATAAAGAGGAATTATTCGTTCTTTCCTGCCCTTGCCGAAACACCGCACGAAGTAATTCCCCTGGGTATTGACATCTCCCAGGTTCAACGCCACCAATTCGCTTATTCTCATGCCGCTGGCATACAGCAGTTCCAGCATAGCCCCGTCGCGTTTAGCTTCCGCAGTGGATAGTTTGGCGGGTTGTTCCAGCAGCAGGCGTACCTGGTTAATCGGTATCGGCTTGGGTAGGGCCTTACCCACGCTGGGCGAACTCATATTTTCTGTGGGGTCGGTTTTAATCAGCCCTTCCGCTACCATAAAGCCAAAGAAAGACCTCGCGGCCGCTACCTTACGGGCAATCGTCGTAGCTACATAACCTCTTTCTTTAAGATGAAGCATATAGCTCAACATCGTTTGCCTGTTAAAATTTATCCATGAAGTTGCAGAGGTGTTACTATTCACGAATTCCACCAGTTGCGTTAGGTCGTTATGATAAGCGGAAATGGTGTGTTCTGAATATCCTTTTTCAACTGCCAGGTAGTGCAGGAAATTTTCGATAGGTTGTTTCATAAATTCTCCTCGTATCCGGAGTAAACGCCGGTGCTACATTTATGACTTTCGCTACTATTTTAACATAATATTTTAACATAAAAAAGTCTCCGTCCACATTCTTCAAATTATATACCGTGTACCCACATACGTATACCTTTGATTTATTTGAAGCCCTCACCAGTACCAGTACCTTACATATTAGCTATTACCAACAAGCTATTGTACCAGTGACGAAAGACATATAAGATGGTTAACGTAGGGTGTACATTTAGATATAAAAGGGCAGTCTTTTTATGAGCTCACCTATTGAAGAAATCAAGAATATCCTGCGGAAAAAATCACCCGAGCCGGAAGCCCTGCGTCTTCTTCCGGAAACACTCGCCCGCAAGTATATCGCCATACCCGTAGCTATAGAAGGCAATATATTGCGTGTGGCAATGGCCAATCCCTCCGATATTTTAGCACTGGAGGCTTTAGCCAGCTGGAGCCAGATGCGCATCGAGCCTGAAGCCGCCACGCCGGAAGAAGTGCTTGAAGCTATCGACTTTAATTATAAGAATTACGAAGAGATTGAAAGACAAATATCTAATATCACACTGTCCCAGGATATTAAAGTAGATAAGCAGCTTTTTGCCGACCCCAATACAGAGGCTCCGGTAGCACAGGCTTTATCTCTTATTATAGATGAAGCGGTTAAAGCCAGAGCTTCTGATATCCACCTTCACCCCGGCGAAGACAAACTACATGTTCGCTACCGCATCGATGGCACGCTGCATGAGATGTTTTCTTTACCCCTGACCACCCTCACACAGCTTATCTCCAGGATTAAAATCATGGCAAATATGAATATCGCTGACCACCATCGTCCGCAGGATGGCCAGTTCTCCATAAAAGCCAAGGGGAGGTTGATTGACATTCGGGTCGCTATTATCGCCACGGTATGTGGAGAGATGGCCGTTTTGCGTCTCCTGGATAAATCAAGGGCTACCTTGAATTTGTCCGAACTGGGTTTTTTACCTTCCAGCTTAAGCAAGTATGAAAACATGATAAAAGTGCCTTATGGTGTAATCCTGGTCAGCGGACCCACCGGCGCCGGCAAAACCACCACGCTATACGCTTCACTAAACACCCTCGACCAGACCTCGCGCAATATTATCACAGTTGAGGACCCCGTTGAGTACCGGTTTTCAAATATCAACCAGATACAGGTCAATGTACGCGCCGGCATCACCTTTGCCAGCGGCCTAAGGTCAATACTCCGCCTCGACCCCGATGTAATTTTAATAGGAGAAATCCGTGATGCTGAAACGGCTAATATCGCTATCCAGTCGGCTCTCACCGGCCACCTGGTGCTATCATCTATCCACGCTAATGATTCCGTGGGCGTGGTATTGCGCCTTCTTGACCTCGGAGTAGAGCCCTTCCTGGTATCTTCGGCTCTTATCGGGGTTGTCGCCCAGCGGATGGTGCGCCGTATATGCCCTCATTGCGCACGCCCTGTAAAAGCATCTCCGGAAGAGACATTGATCTATGCCCAGGAAATGGGCGAGGAAAAAACCGAATTCATTCAAGGAGCCGGCTGCAAATCATGTTCTAACAGCGGCTATCGGGGCAGGACGGGCATATTTGAAATCCTCAACAATAGCGAAAATATCAAAACGCTGCTTTTGAAAGGAGCTTCGTCTGAAGAATTACGTACGCAAGCTATTAAAGAAGGTATGGTCACTTTAGTCAAGGATGGCCTGGAAAAGGTCAAAAGAAATGTTACCACTCCGGCCGAGATACTGCGTAATGCTTATACAGTCGCCTAGCCTGAAGAACTATTCCCCATGTTCCTATAAAAAGCAGTGGAGATGGAATGCTTTATCAATACGTTGCTTGTAGTGAATCGGGTGAAATCGTCAGGGGTAAACTGACAGCCATAAGCGAAGATGCCATCGCCGAGATGCTGGGGGTGGCCGGGTATCGACTGATAAACCTGCATCCTTTCGTGCCTTTTTTAAGTCTGGGAAAACTTACCGCGCAACTATTCCCCGTCAAACCCACCGAAGTTATTATGCTGTTCCGCCAGCTGGCTTTACTACTCGATTCCGGCGTGAATATCGTTACCTCGTTCGAACTGATGCAGGAACAAATCACCAACCGGACCTTAAAAAAGGTCGTCTCCGAAGTTATCGCTGATATCAGAGCTGGTAATCAGCTTTCTACAGCTATGAGCCGCCACCCGGAAGTATTCCCTATTCTGGCTTGCCGCTCATTGAGTATTGGTGAGCAGACTGGCAGCCTTGAGACGATGCTGCGCCAGATCGCCGACTATATGGAAAAGGAAATCGCAACTAAAAAAGGTATCAAGGGAGCGCTGATGTACCCGGCTATTGCTTTACTTGTCACTGCTGTTGTCGTCGGTGTGCTTATGTTTTTTGTGATACCGGCTTTCTCCGGGTTCTATGCCGATTTAGGTGCTGAACTGCCCGCTATCACTCAAATGATGCTGGATTTATCCACCATCCTGCGAGAGAACTTTATGATTATAATACTTAGTATTTTAATCGCCGTTGCGACGTCTTTTGCCTATTTCAGGACGGTAGACGGTAAGTATACCCTTGATAAAATCATGCTGCGTGTTCCGCAGCTGGGCAGGGTAAAACACCTTAATGAACTTGCCCGCTGTTCTCGAAGTATCTCCCTTTTATACACAGCCGGTCTGCCGCTTACAGAAATCATGCCGCTGGTTATCCAGGGATGCAGTAATCGTGTCATGGCGCAGGCTCTACATGCCGTGCAGACGGATATGCTTAAAGGTGAGGGACTGGCTAAACCGATGCAAAAAAATAAGATATTTTTACCAATGATGGTCCAGATGGTAAAAGTCGGTGAAGAAACAGGCAACCTTGATTCTTCACTGCAGGCAGTTGCCAATAACTATGAAGCTGAAGCCCAGGACAAAACTAAGTCCCTGATTGCCATGATTCAGCCTATGATGACCATTGTCATTGCAGGCATCGTTGGCGTTATCGCATTGTCCATGGTTTCGGCCATGTATTCTATGTACGGGCAGGCTTTTTAAACTCGTGATGATAGGCATATGTAATTATGAAAGGTTTTAAATTAAGTAAGACCGCACTATTGATTCTGGCCACCGGTGCCTTTATCGTCGTGCTGTCTGGTCTCGGTATAACGCGTTATGGTCAGACTTCAGAACAGGAAAGCCTAACTGAAGCCCTGACTTTATCAGAAGCAAGGTTGAACAATATGGACCTCCAACCATATCAGTTGCAGCTGGCTGAACTCCGGGAACAGCTTGGTGATACCGAAAGTCAGCTTGAAGAAGCAAAAATCAGACTTCTGCAGACCGTTATCAGTGTTGATGTAGTAGATAAGTTCTACCAGATTGCCGAATATCACGAAATTATAGTAAACAGTATCAGTACAACTAAAAACCAGACAGAAATTTATGACGGTGTTTCATGTTTATTAATTACGATCAATGCAGAAGTAATCGGGGATTTATCCCATGTTATCGATTTCATTCATGGTCTGAATAATAATTTCGCCACCGGGTTTGTTTTATCAGCCCAGATAAAGATTGAAAGCGCCACCGCCGAAGGCGGCACCACGGCAAATATCTTAATGGTCGCGTACACTTATGAAGGTGAGTAGCAATGCCGGGTAGCATCGTTTCATTATATATCGATGACGTCAGCATGAGATTAATGGTCACGCGTGGCAAACGTGTCGCGAAGTTGGCTGAAACGCCGCTGGACATGAGTCTGGCTGATATTGATACTAAAGAAAAGGAAACACAACTCTCACAAAAAATTAAAAGCTTCCTCAAGTCCAATAAAGTAAGCTCCAGAAAGCTGATACTCGGCTTAAGCGGACTCCATTGTTTAACGCGACCCCTTATTTTACCGGAACTGCCCAGGCCGATGCTCAAGGAAGCTATAACCAGAGAAGCTCAACGGGTCTTACCTATGCCTGTGGATCAGTTGTATCTTTCCTGGCAAATTATCTCTACAATTGGTGATAAAATCTACGCCTACTTGGTTGCATTGCCGCGTGAAATGGCAGATATGGTCATAAGAGTAGTCAATCATGCCGGGTATAAACCCTACCTCATGGATATTAAACCACTAGCGCTGGCGAGACTCTCCAAAGAAGCTAACTCTATTCTCATTGA
>MGMR01000106.1:8252-10924 GCA_001796495.1 Chloroflexi bacterium RBG_13_51_18 | reverse complement strand
AATATTGACCTGATGAACACTCAAGTAAAAAGCAATAATTTCACGCTGGAGAAAATACTGGCGCAAAAAAGGGTTTTACTTAACAATATCTCGGAAGTAGAGGCACAAATCGCGGCTAATGAACAACAGTACACCGTATTTTCGGATGCTTATATAAAAATGACCAGAACCGGTGATTTAACCAATACCGATTTAAGCACTACCGTAGATAACGTTGTCGATGATTTGTTTTTGACGTCTCTGGCTTATTCGGGAGGGCTGATTAGCATTGAGGGGACCGCTGCCAGCGAAGAGGAAGTGCTTGAATATGTAAGGATTCTCTTGACTACCGGCAGGTTTGATGAAATCACTATTTCCAGTATAAAAAGAAGTGCAAGCGCTATCGGGGGTGTAGAAATTACCGTTTCATATTCATTAAGATGCTATTTAAAGGACGGTCGACCATGACGGATATTATAAAATTACTGCAATTGGGGAAGCAAAAAAACGCCTCTGACCTTCATATGGTAGTGTCCAGGCCCCCGTTATATCGTGTTCACGGCAATCTGACACCCGCGGATGATATGCCCCCATTATCCCCTGAAGACCTCGAACAGGCGTTAAAGGCCATAGTGACGGAAAAGGAATTGGATGATTTTGCCCGTGACCTTGAACTCGACTTCGGTCGTACGGTACCGGAAGTCGGTAGAGTGCGTTTCAATGCTGCCAGACAGCGCGGCACTATCAGTCTTGTGGTTCGTTTGTTGCCTTCAAAAATCCCCGCCCCTGATGAACTGGGCCTGCCCGCGGTCTGTAAAGAGCTAATCAAACGACCGCGCGGACTTGTCGTAATTAGCGGACCCACCGGCAGCGGCAAATCCACAACTCTCGCTGCCATGATTGAATACCTCAACCAAACGGAAAACCGCCGGGTGATCACCATCGAGGACCCCATCGAATATACCTATGAAAACAAGAAGTGCACTATCACGCAGCGTGAACTGGGCCATGATACTCTTTCCTTCGCTGAGGCATTGCGGCACGTATTAAGACAGGACCCGGATGTCATTCTTGTCGGTGAAATGCGCGACCTGGAAACGGCCTCGACGGCGCTTACCGTCGCCGAAACCGGCCACCTGGTATTAACTACCGGACATGCGCCGAGCGCATCACAGGCTGTAGAACGTATCGCCAACATGTTCCCTCCCCATGAGCGTACCCTGGCGCAGACCCGTCTCGCTTCGCTGCTTTTAGGTATTCTCTGTCAGACCCTCGTGCCCAAAGCCGACGGCTCCGGTCGGGTGGCGGCTATTGAAGTAATGCTGGCTAATTCGGCAATCAGGAATCTTATCCGGGATGGCAAGACCTTCCAGCTGCCTAACTCTATCCGCATGAGCACGCAGCAGGGCATGGAGCTGCTCGACCAGGCGCTGGTCAGATTATATAAGAGCGGCGCTATTAAAAAGGAAATGGTATTTGATTTCTGTAATGACCGCGATGAAATAGTGCGGCTTACCGGTGAAAGACAGGACACTAAGAATATTGAAAACCAGCCTGTTTTAAATACCCAGTTCAATTAGCCGCGTATATCTCTCTGTGTCAAGCATCTTCGCCGTCCCGCTGTATCTTCAGTTATTGATATTGTTCTTAATAGCACGTGTTACTTTGTCCCGTATTTGTTATAATTACTTTATCTTGACTACTTTCTGAAATAGGTATTCTCATGAAGAAAACGGGTGTATTTTATCACGATATCTGCGGCAAGGAAGCCTATTCAAGCCTGGCAATGGGTGTTGCAGACGGATTCCTGGGTATTGAAAAGTCTGGACTGTTTTACAACCCCAATGTTACTTTTTTTAAATCCAGGCCGGCGTTGGAACAAGAAATCGCCAGGCTCCATACCCCACAATGGATAGATGAAGTAAAACGTTCCCAGTGGTGGCAGGTATCGCTTTATTCCATCGGTGGAGTTCTTGAGGCGACGGAAAAAGTGCTCAAAGGAGAACTTGATAACGCTCTGGTGATTGCCGGAGTGGGCGGCCATCATGCCCACCGTGATAGCGCCTGGGGCGGCTGTTATTTCAGCGTTACGGGACTGGCTATTCCACATGCCCGCGAACTATTCAAAGCTAAAAGATTCGCTATCGTGGACACGGACACTCACCATGCCGACGGCGTAAGAGATATCTTTAAAGACGACGATGATGTTTTGCATATTTGCTTCTGCCATGATTACGGCTGGGAATATGAGAACGGCAGCCTCACATCAAACGACACCAAGTTTTGTTTCTCGCACGGCTCCTCGGATGAAACGGAAATTGAAAACGTCCTCCGGGAGGTCCCTGAAAGAGTCAAGCGATTCAAGCCGGATATGCTTTTCTGGATTTGCGGCATGGATACCCATCAGGACAGCTACGGCACCCGGGCGCTAACGGAAAAAGCCTATCCCAAGTTAGCAGAAATCATTAAAGATACCGCCGAACAGGCCTGTGATGGCAAGTTAATAGTTAAGACATGCTGTAATGCCCCGCCCCACGCCACCTCATATGCCTTGCCGCGTATTGTAAACTGCCTTGCCGAACTTAATTTATACCACGATGAATAGTACCACCTTTAAATGACAATAAAAAAGCCTACCAGCTGTATCCGGGATTATTTTAGCTGGTAGGCTTATTTAGTTTATTTCATCTTTT
>MGMR01000106.1:8054-8197 GCA_001796495.1 Chloroflexi bacterium RBG_13_51_18 | reverse complement strand
ACATCGATAGAGTAGGAACCGGCAACATTTCCGACACCACCAGCGATATAGTCGCCTACATCATATGTGCCGGAGACAACCATTTCAATACCGGTGTAAGGTTTATTCTCGGCATGGCCTGTGTTGCCGAAGTTCTCGGTACC
>MGMR01000106.1:3708-8043 GCA_001796495.1 Chloroflexi bacterium RBG_13_51_18 | reverse complement strand
CACAGCCACCGCTGACGTTGCTACTGACCGCGTCGGCCATGGCAGCAGTTACCGCTGTCATAACGTTGGCCAGCTCCGTTTCCGCGGCCTCGCTTTTACCCTTACCGATAAACTTACCGACGTTCGGCACAGCTACGGCTGCCAGCACACCGAGAATGGCTACTACGACCAGCAACTCAATCAGTGTGAATCCCTTTTCCCCATAGCGGAACTTCCTGAAAAACTTTTTCACTTTAGTCACCTCCATTTGTTCACGTTAATAATATTTTCTGCCCTAGTAAAAAGCTTAACATACCCATATTTTTGTTCAATGGGGTATTAGTCCCGCATCTCTATGAGAAATAAGTCATGGACACTTACACAGGCTAATAATTAAATATAAAAATAACTCACGCGCTTGATATACACTGCTCTCTGTTATCTGTAAAAGTAACCCTGAATTGTATATAATAATTACCAGTAGAAGAAACCACAGCTATCTTGTTGACTAAGCACAAAAAACCCGTCACAATGTATTAGTAGTTTACACAGTAAGGCGTATCATACTTTAACTAAATGAGTATCCAGTTGGCCGTCTTTTTTATTCTGGTTGGCGTTGCCGTCGGCAGTTTCCTTAATGTCTGCATTGACCGGTTGCCGTCACGCAAGTCGCTTGTCACTCCTCCTTCTCACTGTGATAGCTGCCAACGTCGATTGGGATTACTAGACAATATTCCTATATTCAGCTATCTCTTCTTGCGCGGTCACTGCCGATACTGCGGCGCGCGCATTCCTGTCCGGGTATTGCTGGTTGAATTTATTACCGGGCTTCTCTTCTTCCTGGCTTTCTGGCGTTTCGGTTTGACCGCCCAGTTCGGCATTACCGCTTTCTGGTGCTGCGTTTTTCTAGTGGTAATATTCATCGATTGGGAACACAAGTTGATTTTGAATATAATAACCTATCCGGCGATAGTAATTGCCGTCGTTATTTTAGCAGTTCATACTTATGGCCCCGGCATAGTTTTCCTGCCCCCCCAGGCGACCCTGATAAACGGTCTTGTCAGCGGCGCCTTTCTCTTTGCATTTTTCCTGTTGATTGTTATTATCCGGCCGGACGCCATGGGTATGGGTGATGCCAAGCTGGTAGCCCTGATTGGCCTTATCAGTGGCTTCCCGCTGGTAGTATTCTCCATGATGATAGGGGTAACGCTCGGTGGCATTGTTGCCGTGATTTTACTCGCTACCAGGAAAAAGGGACGCAAAGACGTCATTGCCTACGGCACCTTCCTCGGCATCGGCCCTATCATCGCCCTGATATTCGCCCCTGAGATTCTCAACTGGTATTTGTCCTTCTTCTAGTTATATATTTGCCTTAATATCATTCTGTGCTAAAATCATACGAAAGGGCTGGCCCATTTTTATGGACGAGCCCTAGAGGTGTTTGGGAAATAATATGTCCGGACTTAACAAATTACTGACACTAATCGACTCTATGCCTGCCTATCGTCGCTTACTGGGAAGGCTGCGGGAGAAGGCCAATGATACGGTCGTTTCGCTTGATGCGTCTCGCTCCTATCTTGTAGCCTCTTTATTTGAGAGTCTTCAAGTGCCGGTTCTTTTAATCACAGCGCAGCCGGATACCGCTAAAAAGCTTCATGAGCAGCTATCAAACTGGTATCGCTCCAGTAATATTCACCTTTTTCCTGAACTGGACGCCCTTCCTTACGAGCGCCTGACACCAGATATCGGCACCGAAATTGAAAGAATCAGGGTACTCACAGCATTAGCGGAATATGAAAGCCAAGTGAATAATGTGGAGCCTCCCCTTGTAATAGCTTCTGCTGCGGCTTTAATGTCCCGGACTCCCGCCAGGAGTGATTTTATTACCGCCTGCAGGACTTTAAATCTGGGGATGACAATCGAGCCGTTCCATCTGCTGGCTGATTGTGAAGCCATGGGCTATCGACTGGAAAATATAACGGAAGTCCCGGGCACGATGAGCCATCGCGGCGGTATAATCGATATATTCCCATCTACCAGTGACACTCCCTTCCGACTTGAATTTTTCGGTGATTCCATCGATAGTATCCGTACTTTCGACCCCGCCACCCAGCGCTCTGTAGAGAAGTTATCTTCATTCGCCGTTGGACCGGCTGTTGAATTGCTGGCTCCGCGCCGTATTGACAAGCAATCTTTAGCGGATATCTTAAACGGCGTCGACCTTTCCGGCTGTACTGCCGAGGTCAAACAGCAATTTGCGCGGGACAAAGAAATGCTGCTTTCCGGTCAGCTGTTGCGTGAAGCGCAGTTTTATTCTCCCTTTTTCAATCAGGGCAAGATTCTTGACTATCTGCTGCCGGATACTCTGATCGTCATGGATGAACCTTCGGCTATTGCGCAGGCTGCATCTGTATTTGAAGAAGAGTCCGCCCAGATTCGCTCGGAAAAGCTGGAGCGCGGTGAGTTGCCTCGCAATTTCCCCGTGCCCCATTTGAACTGGGATGAACTTGAGCCGGTCATAAATAGCAGGCAAACATTGAGCCTGGAGGCGTGGGGTATTGAAGATGGGCTGGATTTCATCTCTGCCCCCGGCTATGCGGGAAAACTCCCCTCGTTTATCGAAAAGACTGTTGAGCTTCTAGGCCAGCAAAAACGTATCGTCATTGTCAGTCATCAGGCGAACCGGCTTTCTGAGTTATTTGCCGAGAATAATATTATCGCGGCTCCTGTTGAAGAGGTAGCGCAGGCGCCTGGTCCCGGTATGATGGTGCTGGTGCACGGCTCTCTGCCGGAAGGCTGGGTTATGGGCGGTGACACTTACCTCTTTACCGATGCTGAAATATTCGGTTTCGTCAAGCAGCGCCGACTCGTCAAGAAACGCCCCGCGGCACGTCATAAGATTACCCTCGATTTTGTGCCCGATGATTACGTTGTCCACGTCGAGCACGGTATCGGTAAATTCACCGGAGTTGCCATGATGAATGCCGCCGGCTCTGACAAGGAATACCTGGTGCTCCATTATGCCGGCAATGACATCCTCTATGTCCCTACCGACCAGATAGACAGGGTGAGTCGCTATGTCGGCGCCGGTGACAGGACTCCCGTGCTAAGCCGACTCGGCACGCAGGAATGGGTCAGGACCCGCCAAAAGACTAAAGAGGCTGTGGAAATTTTAGCCCGCGACCTTTTGAATCTATATGCCTCACGCGAGGTCGTGCCAGGTTTCTCTTTTTCCCGTGATACCGTCTGGCAGCAGGAACTGGAAGCCGCTTTCCCTTATGTTGAAACCCCCGACCAGCTTGAAGCGCAGCAGGATGTGAAAGAGGATATGGAAAAACCCAAGCCTATGGACCGCCTGGTCTGCGGCGATGTCGGCTACGGCAAGACAGAAGTAGCTATCCGCGCCGCATTCAAGGCCGTGATGGACGGCAGGCAGGTGGCTGTCCTCGTGCCTACTACCGTTCTTGCCCAGCAGCATTTCACCACTTTTTCTGAAAGGCTGGAGGCTTTCCCGGTCAAGGTCGAAGTGTTAAGCCGCTTTCGTTCCGACCGTGAACAGAATAATATTATCGCCGGCTTAGCTAACGGTACTGTGGATATCTGTATCGGTACCCATCGCCTTATACAAAAAGACGTCCTCTTTAAAAACCTTGGGCTCCTGATTATCGACGAGGAGCAGCGCTTCGGCGTTAATCACAAGGAGTATCTTAAAAAGATGCGTCAGGAAGTGGACGTACTTACCTTGAGCGCCACCCCTATTCCCCGCACCCTCCACATGTCTCTGGTGGGCGTGCGGGACATGAGCACCATGGAGACCCCGCCGGAAACCCGCCTGCCCATCAAGACCTATGTCGCTGAATATAATGACCACCTTGTCAGGGAGGCTGTTCTAAGAGAACTTGAGCGCAACGGCCAGGTCTTTTTCGTTCATAACCGTGTCCAGAGCATTGCTATGATAGCGGAAAACCTGCGTGAACTCGTGCCGGAAGCGGAGGTTGCTGTCGGTCACGGCCAGATGCCGGAGGACGAGCTGGAAAACGTGATGGCCTCTTTTTCTCAAGGCAAGGTAGATATCCTCGTCTGTACTACCATTATCGAGTCCGGCCTTGATATGCCCAACGCCAACACTATCATTATCAACAAGGCGGATAAATTCGGCCTCACCCAGCTTTATCAACTGCGCGGCAGGGTAGGGCGCGGCGTTAACCTGGCCTACGCCTATTTCCTTTACGACGGCGGCAAGCGCCTGACTCCTATCGCTCACAAACGCCTGCGTACTATCTACGAGGCTACGGAACTGGGGGCCGGCTTCGGCATCGCTATGAAAGACCTGGAAATCCGCGGCGCCGGCACTTT
>MGMR01000106.1:0-3669 GCA_001796495.1 Chloroflexi bacterium RBG_13_51_18 | reverse complement strand
CTTTAGCCTTTATACCCGCCTCCTCGCCGATGCCGTTGAAGAGCAAAGAGCTATCATGGCAGGTAAAGAAAAGCCGCTGCCCCGTCCACCTCCTCCCGCTATCGATTTGCCCCTCGATGCCTTTATACCGGAAAGCTATGTATTTGATGTCGATACCCGACTTGAGCTTTACCGGACCCTGGGCAGCATAGAATCGGCGGAAAAGGTGGACGATATCTTGAAGGAATACACCGACCGCTTTGGCAGCCCCCCTCCGGAAGTGCATAACCTGCTTTATGCCCTTAAAATTAAAGCCCTCGCCGCCAGGGCCGGCATCGAGTCCGTCACCACCGAAGAAAGCAATATCGTCCTCCGCCGTTTCCAGGGATTGCCTTTTGACGCCCAGAAATTCCTGCAAGCCCTAACCGACGGCGTAATTGTTGGCAGGACGCAGATAAGGTTTGACTATAAAAAGCTAAAAAGAGAATGGCGTGGAGTCCTGGAGAGAGTAATCAGGGGATTGTTGACATAATATGGTAGAATATCTATAGAGATTTTATATGTATTCAATAGATATCATTAATACTGTTGATAACTCAATTAGTGTCGAAGCTACTCTCGTTTATATCGGAACTTTTCTTATAGGTTTTGAATTTATCAGAAAAATCGATAGAATTCAAGTTATACTATCATTACTTATACTTTCCCCATTTAAACATGCTGCAAATGCCTTTCCTATTACACGACAACAAAGGCAAGGATATAAGTTTCGTAATGCAATAAAAAAAATTACTTGGCTACATATTTTTTACTTCTTAATACTATTACCGCTTTTATTACCTTTAAGTTTGTTATCTCTAATCCCTTTTCTTATTACCACATTCTTAAGTGTAATAGATAATCTACTTAACTATTTATGGAGAAAACTAATAACTAATTTTAAAGATATCGCTAAGAAAATTGCGACAATACTTATAGAAAAAAATAAAAAATATCATAATCTCCAACCTAAACCAGTTGTAGAACTTATGATTAATACTAAAATACCTTTTATTCCTGTAGTCGGAATAATACTTATTTTAGTATCTTTTTTCATGTATATATTCTAAATTACATATTTCCGACTCATTACCTATTACTCCCATTGACTATCTGCCATACTTATTGTACGTTATTATATATGGATTCACTTAGTGAGGTTGGATGAGATGCTTAAAAAAATGTTCGTTGCGGCTCTAATATTGCTGGCTCTGGTCAGCTTTGTCAGCTGTCCCTCCGCGAAAACGGAAACCACATCATCGGCCAACGTCAAGACCATCCGGGAAACCAATATCTCGCCTAATTGGGCGATGAAACAGATGGAAATTACCCTGGAAGCGGAAACATTTATCATGCTTACATTAGCCGCGGGGGATAAAGTGGACGGTTATTTCTACCTTGTAAGCGGCGATAATATAAGCTTTAGCATCTCCGGCAACTCGCTTATCTACGAATCTAAAGCCGCAGGTACGGCTGCCAAGAGCGTATCCTCGGATAGGTTCTCCTTTACCGCCAGCCAGGGGCAGGGCCTAGCTTATACGCTTAAATTAACCCCGGGCAGCGAAGCAACCAGCGCTACGGTCATTATCGAGCTTATTTACCCCGCCTCCGGTAAAATCTTCATACCTATCGGGACAAAATAGATATGCCCGGTGTATACTCGCGGATTGTCACTCGCTTGAATAAAACGTGGCAGCCTTTTTACCTTGGGCTTAAAAGTAAAGTCATCAGGTTAGTCGAACTTGAAATATTGCCTTTCTTTCGGCGCTGGAACCTTTACACCTTCCTGGCGATAGCCGGAATTATTGCGCCTGTAATACTCGTTGTTGGAGACCTCACCGCGGCCTTTGCCAGCCCCGGTTACAGTCTAATTGAAAATTCCATCAGCAGCCTGGCGTTGACCAAAATAGGCTGGATGCAGACGATAGGTTTCCTTTTTCTGGGCCTGCTCGTGGAAGTATTCACTGCCGGACTTCTCTTTAATATCAAGGGCTCCAGGCTGTTCTATCTTGGTATCGCCTTTTTTGTGATATTTGGCTTTGCTATGCTGCTTATCGGTGCCTTCCGCACCGATCCCATTGGCGCCGAGCGTACTATCGAAGGAAGAATACACGGTTTAACCGCCCAGACCGCTTTCACGATATTCCCGGCTGCGTTACTGTTCCTGTTCTCCAGCATCAAAAAAGACCCCAATTGGAAACGCCTTTTCCGCTATACTTTTATTACCCTGATACTGGCGGTTGTCCTGATAATCGTTATCAGAGTCGCCCAGGAACCTAACAGCGTTTTCGGCCTGATGGAAAGACTCCTCGTCGTTAATATGATACTGTGGGTTGAGATAGCCGCGATTAATCTTTTTGTCCTGTCTCTCAAAAGAGGGCAGTAGCGCCTGTCTTCTCTCTTGACGGCTGATATCGGCTCTAGTATCATCATTATAGTAAAATATATATTTCATTAAAGACGTAAAGAAGCGAGAAAAAAATATCATGATAGTTGAAATGCGTACGGGCGCCACTAAAAAAGAAGTCGATGATGTGGTACAAAAAGCCAAATCGTTTGAACTAGGCGTCCAGTTGAATGTTGGTACGGATAAAACTGTAGTTGCCCTTCTGGGCAGCAATACCGGCCAGATTCCCACTGATATCTTTGCCGTTCTCCCCGGCGTCGAGAGCGTTACCCGTATTATGAAGCCCTATAAACTTGCCTCGCGTGAATTCCAGCCGAAAAATACTATCGTCAAATGCGGAGGAGTGGAAATCGGCGGCGAACGCATTGTCGTTATGGCCGGGCCCTGCGCTGTGGAGAGTGAAGCGCAACTCATGGAAGCTGCTGCCGCGGTCAAAAAAGCCGGGGCCAGTATCCTGCGTGGCGGCGCTTTCAAACCCCGCACCTCTCCCTTCAGCTTCCAGGGACTTCAGAAAAAAGGTCTCGAGTTGCTATCAAAAGCCAGGGAAAAGTATAGCTTGCCCATTGTCACGGAGGTCGTTAATCCCCAGGATGTTGAACTGGTTGCTACCTACGCGGATATGTTGCAAATCGGCTCGCGTAATATGCAGAACTTTGCTTTGCTGACTAATGCCGGTCGAAGCAAACGCCCCGTAGTATTGAAACGCGGTTTTTCCTGCACGGTTACCGAATGGCTTACCGCCGCCGACTATTTACTGGCGGAAGGGACCGACCAGGTTATTCTCTGTGAGCGGGGCATCAGGACCTTCGAGGACAGCATCCGCTTTTCTTTAGACATATCTGCTATTCCGGTTCTCAAGAGAAACAGCCATCTCCCTGTCATCATCGACCCCTCTCATGCCGCCGGTCATTACACACTGGTGCCTGCTATCGCCAAGGCGGCCGTGGCGGCCGGGGCTGACGGACTTCTTATCGAGGTGCATCCCAATCCCAAGGAAGCTCTGGTGGATGGACTTCAGTCGCTCTCGACTTCTGATTTTACTCGTCTTATGAACGAATTAAGGGCTATCGCCAAGTCCGTTGGCAGATATATCTAATCTTTTATATACCTGATAATAAATATGCTTCTATTCCAGTACGATATTATCAATTAATCGTGTCTTGCCGAATTTCACCGCCATCGATACTAATGCCGGCAGCTTTATACGGTGTATCTCTTTAAGCGTCTCATTATCGGCCACGCTT
>MGMR01000105.1:3362-8372 GCA_001796495.1 Chloroflexi bacterium RBG_13_51_18 | reverse complement strand
GGTTTACCTTATAGTTTTCCAGCGTTAATACGTCACGGTCACGATGCTCGATGACGACGGTGACTTTCTGGATATTGCTATTGGCCATATTGTCAACCGTAATGTCCGCCGTGTAACCTGTGAATTCGTCCGGAATGGTTATTTCATAAGCGGAAGCATATTCCATTTTTTTTACGGTATCGATAATACTTTCGGCGAGGATTTTAGCGGAGGCACGCTCGTCAGCGGTATAGCGGGCGTTAGTGGAGTTAACGGCGCTCCCGAGAAACAAAACGCCGATAATGCCCAGCAGCGCCAGGGCTACAATAACCTCCAGGATAGAGGTACCTTTTTCTAACTTCATACTCTTTACCATGCCCGGAAACGGTCAGCTTCCGGCGCTCAAACGAGGTTAGGCAACGTAGCCTGTCTCAAGGCGGAAGTTGCCTACCAGTATTATTCGCCGATATACAACCCGAGTAAATAGCACATTCGTCAGGGATGACTGATAACTTAGGTCATCTCATGTAAAGGACGCGGACAATCAGGCCTGGAGAGAATTGAGGATAGGAGTCTTAAGGAAGGCCTTGACCAACACAGGGTCGAACTGGGTACCGGCACAGCGTTTAACTTCTTCAACAGCTTTGGCAGCCGGCATGGCAGCCCGGTAAGGCCGGTCCGAGGTCATAGCATCGAATGAATCGGCGATAGCGAGAATCCTGGAAATGAGGGGTATGTCTTCGTACTTTACCGTCTGGTTAAGGCCGGTGCCGTCATAACTATCATGATGATGCCTGATGGCATCGCTGATTGTCTCGTTGACGAGCGGCTGAACGATGCCGGGACCGATGGTGCAATGAGTAAGGATGTAGTTATACTCGGTAGGCGTTAAAATGCCCGGCTTGTTCTGGATGCTGGGGTCAATGCCTATTTTCCCGATGTCATGCAGCAAGGCGGCCCAGCGCAGGTTTTCCATGTCCGCATCCTTCATGTTCAGCACACCGGCGATATCCACGGCAATTTTGGTAACCCTGCGCGAGTGACCTGCCGTGTATTTGTCCTTGGCTTCCAGAGCGCTTATGAGGGACTCCACGGCATCGATAAAGAGCTTCTGAAGCTCTTTGGCCTGCTCCGTGACTTTGCCCTCAAGAACTTGCCTTTTTTCTTTGAGGATGAGTTCAAGATTTCTCTTGTCAAGCACTGTCTGGATATTGTATAAGAGCTGGTCTACATCAAAGGGCTTGGTGATATAGTCATGTGCCCCGTTTTTCATGCAATTTACTATCGTATCAGGTTCAACGACAGCTGTTGCCATGACTACCGCCGTATCAGGGTACGACCTTTTCAGTTCAGGCAGGAGTTCTTTCCCAGAGGTGCCCGGCATCATGATGTCCAGGATTATCAGGTCCGCCGGCTTGTTTTTAAGGAAAGCCATCGCCTCATCGGCACTGGCAGCTTCATCGCAAGAGAAGCCGTTCATCGTCAGGGCTTTATTGAGGCTTCTCCTTACTGTTTTTTCATCATCAACAATGAGGATTTTTTCCCTTGTGGCCGTTATTACCATAGTATTTCCTTCCTATCTTTTTCCAGTTACATTTCAATGGGCATTCTGATGGTGAACGTAGAGCCCTCATTTACCTGACTTTTAACGGTTATCTTGCCGCCGTGTTTAACGATGATACTGTAGCAAATGCTAAGACCGAGGCCGGTGCCCTTACCCACTTCCTTGGTGGTGAAGAAGGGGTCGAATAGCCTGGGCATGATTTGTTTCTTGATGCCGCAGCCGTTATCGGTAAAGAGAATGTTGACGTGGTTGTTGACGCGCTGGGAGGCAACGGTGAGAATCCCAGGCCGGTTGGCTTCCTTGATAGCGGCTTCAGCATTTGAAATTATATTGAGGAAGACCTGCTGGAGCTGGCCTTTATCAATAGGAATATCCGGGATGTTCTCCTCAAGATCCATCAGAACCTTGATATTGCTGGCCCTCTCCTCATATTCGCGCAGCCTCAATACGTCTTTGATGACTTCATTGACGGATGCCCGGCCGGTGTCATCGATCTTGTTGCGGGCAAACAGGAGGACGTTTTTCACGATACCGGCGGCGCGTTTGGCTTCACTATGGATGCACTCAAGGTCTTCTTTGTTCTCTTCCAGCGTCTCACTGCTTACGAGCAACTGGGACAGCGTCAGGATGCCGGTTAAGGGATTATTAAGTTCATGGGCCAGGCCGGCAGCCATTTCTCCGATGGATGCGAGGCGGTCAGTAAGATACAGCTTTTCTTCCTCTTCTCTTTCCTTGGACACGTCAGAGAAAGTGAGGAGAGTACGTTCGCCGTCCATTTTTACAATGATGCAGTAGATGATTTTTTCGAAGCCCTGCCCATGATGTCTGAATTCCAGAGTATTGCTTTCATTCTGCCCGTCTTTTACCGCGCGGTGAAGGTTGAAATACTGGTCCACAGGCAACACCTCGCTCAGCAGTTTATTTTTGAGCGATTTTCTGTTGAGATGGAGAACTTGATAGAGGGCTTTATTAGCCAGGAGTATCCGGTCTTTGCTATCAATGACAAGGACACCTTCCGGCATGGTAGCCAGAATACTATCTATAAGTTTTTTATGCTCCTGGAGTTTGTCCTCCACATCTTTCTGCTTGGTGATATCACGCTGGACATCAATCAAGGAGCAGATTTGGCCTTTTTCATCATACAGGGGAGAAAGGCGGCAATCGCAAATGATAGTGGTGCCGTCTTTGCGCTGCTTGGTGACGATGGCGCTATAAACTTTACCGGCGGCTAAAGTCCTCTTGATAAGCTGATTGGTCTCATTCGTGGGGGGTGTTTTATTAAAGATTCCCAGGTTTTTACCCCTTACTTCTTCAATGGAGTAACCGAATAGGTCCTCCGCCGCCTGGTTCATAAAATTAATCCTGAATTCGGGGTCGGTAACGATGGTAGAATCGGATACCTGCTTGGTTACAGAGCTGAGGAGCCTTAATTGTTCTTCCGCCTGCTTTTGCTGGGTGATATCGTTATTGAGAATCAGCATGCATGATTCATTGCCGATGCTGATTACTTCAGCAGATATCAGGCCGGTGCGAATGTAACCAGACTTGGTGCGATACTGGACCTGTTCATTGTGAACACGTCCCTGCTTCTTCAGCATGTCCATAATCCTGTTTTGCTCCTCCATGGTTGCCCAGATGCGCAACTTCTTGGAACTGTGGCCGATTACTTCATCGCGGGTGTAGCCTTTATCCCGGAGGAAGCTCTCGTTTACTTCGAGGAATATGCCGTCACCGAGCCTGCTGATAGAGAGAGAGATAGGGCTGGCATTAAAGGCCCTGGAGAACCTCTCCTCGGACTCCCGCAGGGCTTCCTGCGTATTTTTACGTTCAGTAATATCAACGGCTACGGCGAGCATACGCATTTGTCCACCGATACTGACCACGTCCGCCGAGCATAGCCAGGTGCGTATTTCACCGGATTTAGTGCGGAAGTCATACTCTTCATTTCTGAATCTGCCATGCTCCTGCACCAGCCGGGTCATTTTTTCCATTTCCTCCGGCTTATCCCACAAATCAAATTCGGACACGTTGTGGCCAATAAATTCTTCACGGGTATAGCCGGTGCAATTTACAAAAGCGTCGTTTACTTCAATGTATTTTCCGTCCGTGACATCAGTGATAATAATCATGTGAGGGCTGGCATTGAAGGCAAGAGAGAATTTCTCTTCTGATTCCCGGAGGGCTTTTTCTATAAGGGTACGTTCAGAAATATCGCGGCAAACACAGAAGACAAGCTTCTGGCCGGCGAAAGTTGCGCCATTTGTACTTATATCAACATCGTAAACCGTTCCATCCTTGCGCTTGTGAAGCGTTGTAAAATGGTCTCCATCCGAGTTGACGTTTTTAATCTTTTCCAGTAATACTTCTGGCGTCCATTGGAAATCCCAATCCCAAATATTAAGTTTAAGGGCTTCTTCCATAGTGTAACCGAGCATATCGGCGAAGCGGCGGTTTACATCGTACACTTTGCCGTTCTGATCGATGATAACAATGCCATCACTCGACTGCTCGATGAGGATACGCCGGCGGATGGCTTCGTCAGCAAGTGTTTCTTCCATTCGTTTGCGTTCTGAAATGTCCCGCATGATGGCAGTGGCGACGAATTTACCATCGACTTTCTGTGAGGTGAGTGAGAGGTCAATGGGGATAATTGTCCCGTCTTTCTTCTGGCCGATACTCTCGAACGCATGGTTCATGGACGGGGATAAATCAGCTTCTGCCATATTTGAGCTTTTACCCAACATGGATTCCCTGACGTTTTCCGGGACTATCTTGAAAATATTTTGTCCGAGCATTTCCTCTTCCGTGTATCCGAATATAGTCTCAGCGCCCTGGTTCCATATGGTAATTTTCATTTTAGAGTCCATGGATATAATGCCATCAAGAGAGGTGCTGATGAGCTCGCGGTATTTTTCCTCGCTGCTTTTCAAGGCCTCCTCCATCTGCTTGCGTTCGGTAATATCAATGGAGGCACTCAGTAAGCATTTTTCACCGCCGATAGTAATAGGCTCCGCCGAGAACAGCCGGGTGCGAATTTCACCGGACTTGGTGCGGAACTCATATTCTTTATTTCTGATTCCGCCCTGTTCCTCTAGAATCTGGAGCATCTCAGCGCGGTCGCCGGGTTTATTCCAGATACTGGTGGAATCAACAGTGCGGTCTAACAGCTCTTCGCGGGTGTAGCCGGTGTAATAAGTGTAGCTTTCATTTATATCTAAATATTTGTCGTCTTTAATGGTTGTAATGGCGATTATCTCCGGGCTGGCATGGAATGCTTTGGAGAATTTTTCTTCCGAATCATGGAGAGCTTTTTCCGCCTGTTTACGCTGGGTAATGTCATTGCAGACGGAAATCAAGCAGGGTTCATCGCCGATTTTTATCTGTTCAATGGAGAAAAGCATGTTGTGAATCTCGCCGGACTTGACGCGGAAGCCGAACTCCTGGTTATAAACACGGCCTTGCTCCTT
>MGMR01000105.1:1169-3303 GCA_001796495.1 Chloroflexi bacterium RBG_13_51_18 | reverse complement strand
GTGTATGCCCGATAGTCTCTTCTCTGGTGAAGCCGGTAACCCTGGTAAAGCTTTCATTGACTTCAATGTACCTGCCGTCTTTTACGGAGGTAATGGCCATGATATCAGGGCTGGAGCGGAAGGCCCTGGAGAATTTCTCTTCAGAATCCTGGAGAGCTTTTTCCGCCTGTTTACGTTCCGTAATATCAATGGAGTTTATCAGGAGATATGATAGTTCACCGTTCTTCGTCACCGGTGCCCAGTTCATATCAATCCAGTATAGTTCCCCGTTCTTTTTCTGGGAGACAATCTCGGCTTTACCGCTACCACTATTCATGGATTCTTTAAAGCCGCTAGAAAATGCCTCTTTAAACTGGTCAGGCCACCAGGGATAGGGCGCTTTTTGGCCGACCACCTCCGCCAGCGTCCAACCGTTCAGTCTTACCCAGGCGGGATTGACGTATTTAATGGATGTATCCGGACTAATGACGACGGTGGCAAGAGGGGCGTTTTCCAGCAGGCTGGCGCTGAATTGCTGACTTTCCAGTAAGGCATCTTCTGCCTTCTTGCGTTCGGTGATATCACGGGCGATAATCTGGCAGGCTACGAGGTTGCCTTCTTCGTCCCGGGTATACGTAATCATGTGTTCCGTCCAGAGAATGACACCGTCTTTACGTATCCAGCGGATTTCCACGGGCTCGGTGGGAATTTTGTCGCCCGGGTGGCTGGGGTTCACTATAAGATGGAGGTCATCCGGATGGATACAATTTTTTACGAGGAGAGGGTCGGCATAAAATTCCTCCGGGGTATAACCGGAAATAGGAATAGAGGATGGGCTGACATAATCAAATTTTAATTCCGGCACAAGCTGCGCATGTAAAATAAGATCACGGGCATTTTGGGCTATCTCGTAGAATAGATTGTCATTTCTGGAAGAATGCTTGGATTTTCCATTGCCGCCATTGTCAGATTTATAGAGTTCAGAAAATTCTTCATCGAGAATCCCCGGGTGGGTACTTTTCATATCGATACCGCCTTACCTTATGGTAAAAACTCAGGACAACGACCGCATGTCAGCTTCAAAATATTTGTCCGTGTGGCGAAAATATAACATCGGAGAAGTAAACAACCGATTAATATCCAGATATTTTATGTAAACGATTCGTAAAAAAGGGTACCCGATAGTACTAGGCCGAACGTAACAGGTCAATGTTTTTGACAACAAAATCCCGCCAGCCCATAATAAAAACGTTCCGTTAGAGCAATACCGGAGAAGAGCCGTTAAAAGGGCGGGTCTCCGCAGCGGAGGTCAGACTTGATAAATAAATTCGCTTTACCACAGCTTGCCTGGCACGGCACGCGGGGAATGGACATTACCCTTCCGGAGAGCTGGCACGTGGAAATATGCAATATGGCGGGGTACAACAGGCCGCATTTAAAGTCTGCCGGGATTAAAAATGCGATAGCCGGCCCTGTAGACATGGCGCCGCTGCGGCAGTATGCCCGGGGCAGGAAAGAGGTGGTCATCCTCTTTGATGACATGGCGAGGGTGACGCGGGTGGCGGAGATTGTGCCGCACGTGCTGGAAGAGCTTGCCGCCGCCGGTATAAAAGACAGTCAAATACGCTTTATCTGCGCCTGCGGCTGTCACGGGGCGCTGAACCGGGCGGACTTTGTGAAGAAGCTGGGGGAGGAAACGCTGAAAAGGTTCCCGGTCTATAACCATAACCCCTTCGCTAACTGCGCTTACGCGGGCACGACTGCCGGCGGCACGAAGATAAGCATTAACGCCGAGGTAATGAAATGCGACCTTAAAATCGGGATAGGGTCGATAGTGTCCCATATCATGGCGGGGTTCGGTGGGGGAAGCAAGATAGTGCTGCCGGGGGTGGCGGCTTACGAGACGGTGCTGGCGATGCACTTACCCCGACAGGTCGGGGGGAGGTTTAAAGACACGGTGTCCGGTATGGGCGCGCTGGATGATAACCCGCGGCGCCGGGATATCGACGAGGCGGCGGAGATTGCCGGACTGGATATGAAGATTGACGCCGTCGTTAACATGTGGGGGGAGACGGTTGGTATATTCGCCGGAGCGCCCAAAGCGGAGTACGCGGCGGCGCTGGCGGAAGCGAAAAAGCATTACCTGACCCCCCAG
>MGMR01000105.1:425-1068 GCA_001796495.1 Chloroflexi bacterium RBG_13_51_18 | reverse complement strand
CGACGTCGTTCTCATCGCTAACGCGCCGGAGGGGCAGGCCACCCACTACCTGATGGGGCCTTTCGGGAATAGCATCGCGGGGCAACTGCGACTGCAAATGAAAGCTCCGGAGAACGTGAACCGACTGATTATTTATAACGAGTACCCGGAGCTTGCCAGCCGGAAGTACCTGGAAGACACGGATAAAGTAATCATGATGCAGGACTGGGACGAAGTGATGGCGCTGCTGGAAAAGAATCACGGCTCCGGGACAAAAGTGGCGGTCTATCCTAACGCCGATATCCAGTACTGCACGGGATAAATTATATCAATCCCGGGATTTCTGAAATATTCCGGATAATGCCGTCCGGGCGGGCCCCGTCTGAAGATGGCAGTCCCTTGCCCCTCCCGTCCACCCATAACGAGTAGATACCGAGGGTGCGGCAGGGGGAAATATCGCGCTCCAGGTCATCACCGACCATCCAGGCATCAGCCGGCGGGACATTCAATTTTTCCAGCGTGTGCCAAAAGACGCGCTCATCCGGTTTTCCGCAGCCGAACTCACCTTCAATCAGGATATTATCGAAGAACGGCGCCAGGCTGAATTTTTGAATTTTAGCGCGCTGCATCTCCGACCCGCCGTTGGTGACCAGCGCCAGCCGGA
>MGMR01000105.1:0-184 GCA_001796495.1 Chloroflexi bacterium RBG_13_51_18 | reverse complement strand
CTATTTGCATCTGGTTTTTGATTTATACCTCACCCCTGACCCCTCTCCAGCCTGTTTTGTCAGGCAAACCAGAGGATTTTTGGCTGGAGAGGGGAGAATAATAGAGAGGGGGCTTCCAGCCCCCTCTCTGAACTTACTCCCCCTCTCAAACAGATAAAAAACCGGTAACTTAATTAACCGTGTT
>MGMR01000104.1 GCA_001796495.1 Chloroflexi bacterium RBG_13_51_18 | reverse complement strand
ATACAGGGTCGAACTATCTATTGTAAGTTGGCCTTGAGAGAAATTCTTAACGCCATAATAATAAGCCCAGTCATCCGTCTCGGGCATCTGGAGCGGGGGGACTAATATTAGTACCATCGCGATAATAAAGCCGATGCCAACAATGAGTCGGTATATCGTGACGTATTTAGAAAGTCGCTTATAAATTGAAGCGATTTTTTTCATTTAGTGGTCTCTCATACGGTACAATGTCTTCTATAAGGTCTTCACCGTTTCAAGAGTATCGTTGTATTATACACTATATGTAACTTCACCATTTGAGTTTAACTCATCATGCCCCCAATAGTTTTATCACTTATATAATTGGAGTTTCAAGATAACCGCTTTCGACTCGGCTGGAGTGGTTAATCACCACATGCGCGGGGAATACTCTAGCTTATCTGTTCTGTGTCCGTTAGAGTTGAGGGCTTGCTTTAGAGCTTGCGCTGTTTGGCCGAGAGTGCAAAGTTTATTAAGAAGCTCAATGATGAGGTTATCAGCCTGCGGTTTCGTAAACTGCTAGCTATTGCCCAATAGGCAAAATACTTAATGACTCTTTATCAGAAGTTTGGTTATAGTGCAAGCGAATCAGACATCCCCATTTGTGTAGAATATCGACTAATAACACGATTAAAATAGAGGCTATTGCCAAATTTCATGAATTAAGCGAGAATAAAGAGGTAAAATATACATAATTGCCTCAATGGTCGATGGAGCAGGTTATTATTGGGGTTTACTTACCTGGGCTAGTATTCTTAAAAACTAGAGTACTTGGTGCAAAGTGTAATATCTTGATCCGATTGGTGTAATTTATGAGTCCCAAAAAAATACCAAAACTACGGATAGGTGATTTAGAAGTAGACATTCCAATTATCCAGGGCGGAATGGGTGTCGGTGTCTCCTTATCTGGTCTGGCATCGGCCATTGCCAACGAAGGCGGTATCGGTGTTATTTCCGCGGCGGGAATTGGCATGCTTGAAGCTGATTTTGAAAGAAATTTCAAGGAAGCCAATAGAAGAGTCTTGCGTAGAGAAATAATAAGGGCGAAGGAGATGACCAAGGGCATCATCGGCGTGAATATATTGGTAGCGCTTTCAGATTACGATGAACTCGTGAAGACTGCGGTGGCGGAGGGTGCTGATCTTGTTTTTCTTGGCGCCGGGCTTCCGCTAAAGGTTCCTGGAATATGGCCGTTGGATGAGTGGGAAAAAGTCACCACCAAGATTGTGCCCATAGTCTCTTCTTCCCGGGCAGCTAAGATTATATTTCAATCCTGGCAAAAGAACTACAATTGTGTGCCTGATGCTGTAGTTGTTGAGGGTCCGTTAGCCGGTGGACATCTTGGATTCAAAAAAGAGCAGATTAATGACCCCGCCTATACACTGGAAAAGATATTTCCGGAGGTAATCTCCGTGATAAAACCATTTGAACAATTTTCCGGTAAGAAAATCCCGGTCATCGCCGCCGGAGGCGTGTACACGGGTGCCGATATTTATAAATTTATCCGGCTGGGAGCGAGTGGCGTACAGATGGCGACTAGGTTCGTGGCAACTTATGAGTGCGATGCTTCCGTGGAGTTTAAGGATGCATATATAAAATGCAATAAAGAGGACCTCGTTATCATTGACAGCCCGGTTGGATTACCGGGTAGGGCCATCCGGAACCGGTTTCTTGAGGAGATAGAGTCCGGAAACAAGATGCCATTTAAATGCCCGTGGAAGTGCCTGAAAACCTGTGATTTAAAAAGTTCTCCATACTGTATTGCCAAAGCCCTTACCAATGCCAAAAACGGGCATCTTGAACAAGGATTTGCTTTTGCCGGTGCTAATGCCTACAAGATAGATAAAATAATCTCCGTTAAAGAGCTTTTGAAAACTCTATTGATGGAATATGAAAAAGCAAGTTAATATGATAACCGCTACTAAACTGAAATAGAGAAAGGTATTAAACAGCTGTACGTATGACTGGACATACATCCAGATGTTGTTCAATGGTAATACATTTTTCTATATGCCAAGAAGACTGTATCCCAAACGGAATGGCTGGCATAATCTCCCAATTACTTTCAGGTTAAATTTCTATTTTTTTCCCGCAATCATGGTGCGGAAACATTAAAGTCTTTAATATCCGCTTGGCACAGAAATCCCAGATATTATTCATGCATTGCACATATTTGTTTGACTTCTCTGCTCTATTTTGGTAATTTATAGTGAACTAATTTGCAAAGGAGCACCTCTGATGAGATGGGGTATGGTGATAAACCTGGTAAAATGTACCCGCTGCCACGCTTGCGTTGCCGCTTGCCGAATTGAGCATTTTCTTCCCCTGGGCATGAATTGGCCACGCCTGATCGCCTGGGAAACCGATGTTCCCGGACAAGAACTCACAACGGTCCCCGTCCGCTGCAATCAGTGCAAGGAGGCTCCCTGCGTCGAAGTCTGTCCCGCCGAAGCTACCAAGAAACGGGAGGACGGCATTGTATACGTCGATAATGACATCTGTGTCGGATGCCGCTACTGCGTTGTCGTCTGCCCTTACCAGAACCGCACTTTCTTCTCCCGTGATAAGGACCCCGGTTATTTCCCCGGCTATCAGCGCACACGCTTTGAGAAGGCCGGACGCAAGCTTTTTCCGCATGTCGCCGGAACGACGGAAAAATGTGATTTCTGCATGGAAAGAATCGATGCGGGCATGGCCAAAGGATTGGTCCCGGGCAAAGACCGCGAGGCTACGCCGGCCTGTGTAAACACCTGCCAGGCCAGGGCTTTAACCTTCGGTGATCTGGACGACCCTGAGTCTGAAATATCGGTGCTGATAAAAGAGAAAAACGGCTTTCAGCTTCATCCCGAGTACGGCACCGAGCCTTCTGTCTATTATATCGACGGTAAGATAGGCAACGCGCCTTCCAATATCGCGCCGCGTGAAGCCCAGACCGCTGCGCACATGCAGCATCTAAGCACGATGGAAGAAAGAGCCAGGCAGATTTTCGGGAAAAAATAAGGAGGCCGAAGATGTCCCAGATGGCTACACGGCAATGGATGACCACCCATGAGTGGATGGTCAAACCGATGCACCAGAGAGAATGGATTGAAAGACGCGGCATCATGATCTGGATAGCCGAGACTTTTACCAGTCTGGGTGCGGGATTATATCTGGTCTCCCTCTTTATCAATAGCTGGTGGGGGTTGCTTATAGGCTGGCTGATTATCATGTTCTTGAAGCTTCCCATCCACATAGCCTACTTCGGCAAGCCCTGGCGGTTCTACCGTACAATGCCGCCTTTTTCAAATGCCTGGAAGACCTCGTGGTTCGCCCGCGGCATTCTGTTTTCCGTCTTTTTCGGGACATTCGGTTTCATCCAGCTTGTATTTGGTCAACCCGACTTTGTGAACCTGATAGGAAATTCTATCGCTAATCCGATTTATTATACCTTCGGCGTATTAGCCGGGTTCAGCGCCATGGGAGTCGGCATCTACGGCGGTTTCATCATGAACTATGTCAAAGGGATTCCCTTCTGGAATCAGGGCCTTTTACCTGTGGTGATTATGCTGGCCGGTGTTGCCGATGGCTTCGGCTTGATAATGGGTGTCGGCCTGGCCGGCGGCGACGCCAGCGTAGCCTGGGCTGAAGCGGGCAGCCGCTACCTGCTGTTAATCAACATATTGCTGATTGTGACCTATCTAATCAGCGCCGGGTACACCTCCGCGGTAGCCAAGCTTTCGATTCAAGAACTCCTCAAAGGGCCGTCCGCCTTTATGTTCTGGGTCGGATTGATATTTCTCGGGCTGGTCGTGCCGGCGGTTATTTCGGCGGTCAGTCTTTTCAGCGGCGGAGAGGCCTCCAGTGTTCTGTTGATTATCGCCATCGCTGCGCACACGCTCGGCGCTTTTGCCCTCAAATATTGCATTTTAAAAGTAGGAATTTACCGGCCTTTATTCCCAAGAGTTGCCGCGTATTGAAGCCCGGGCCTGGTATTGGATTATTGGCATTATGGGTATGCGCGAGTATTATTTAATATTTAATTTGGAGTCGTAAATGACTGAAAAGAAAATCATAAAAACCACCTGTAAGAGTTGTCATGGAGGCTGCGGTGTTTTAGTCGAAGTAACGGACGGTGTAATCACACACATCGAGGGGAATCCGGATTCAACCACCAACGGGACCATGTGTGCCAAAGGCTTGTCCAGCATCCAGCACATCGATAACCCCTATCGTATCACCCATCCCTACAAGAGGGCCGGCGAAAAAGGTGAAGGCAAGTGGAAACAGATTAGCTGGGAAGAAGCTCTGGACACCATCGCCGCTAAAATAAAAGAAGCCTCTGAAAAATACGGCCCCTGGACGGTGGCCACTTCCCAGGGAACGGGCAGGGGCTATAACCGCTATACCCACCGCTTTTCCCGCTCGATGGGTTCCGCCAATGTCATTTCACCGGGCTATATCTGTCACAGCCCGCGCATCGGCCTCTACGGTTTGATTACCGGCTACGGCAGACTATACTGCGACTATCATGGCTGGGGCGGTGTGTTCCCTAAAACGCAGATATCCTGGGCTAAGCAGCTTGAAATCAGCAGCGCTGATTCCGAGATGTGCTACTGGTACATGAAATCGCTGGATTACTGCAAAAACCTCATCGTTATCGACCCGCGGGCGACTGCCTATACCTCGCGGGCGACGCTCTGGCTGCAGCCCCGGCCAGGCACGGATGCTGCCCTCGCGCTGGGTATGATAAACACTATAATTCAGGAAGGTCTCTGGGATAAAGAATTCGTCGAAAACTGGACCTACGGCTTTGAAGAATTGAAAAAGCGGGCGGAAGAATACCCGGTTGAAAAAGTCGAGGAAATTACCTGGGTGCCCAAAGAAAAAATCATTCAGGCGGCCCGGCTTTTCGCCGTAGATACTCCGGGGTGCATTCAGATCGGCAGCTCCCTGGAACGGCAGGCTAACTGCGGCCAGACCCTCAGGGCGATTATCGACCTTATGGGAATTTGCGGCAATATAGAGCGACCGGGCAGTATGGTGAGTTGGGTGCTGCCGGAAACCGGCTTGATTGAAGACGTTTTCAATGAAATCCCCCTTACCGACGAGATGAGGTCTCACATCTATGGCGGTGATAAATTCAAGATGGGCGCCGCGCGTACCTGTAATCCTGACACCATCATCCGGGAATTCAACAAAGGAGAAATACCCATCCGCGTCTGGATAAGCGTTGGCGGCCAGCAGATTGTCCATATGGCCAGCACCAAACAGGTGGTCGAGGGTCTGAAAAAGGTCGATTTTATGGTCCAGGTTGACCAGTTCTGGGGCCCGATGGCGGAGATTTCGGACATCGTCTTGCCCGCGGCGCACTGGCTGGAAATGGACGATATCTATGATATGCACCCCCGCTTCATGATAGAAGCGCATAATAAGTGCGTTGACCCGCCCGGTGAAGCCCAGTCCGATGCCTGGATTTTCAACGAAATCGGTCGGCGGGTTTCTCCGAAATACTGGTTTAAAGATGTGGAAACCCTGCTGGACTATGAATTAAGAAAAGCGCCGGTTTCCTGGAAGCAGTTCAGCGAGAAAATTATCTCCGGCTGCTTCGGCCCGGACCAGGTCTATTATAAATACAAGACCGACTACTGGCGTAAGGGCGGCGGCTTCCCCACCCCGACTGGAAAAATGGAGCTTTATTCAACGGTGCTGGAAAATCTGGGCTACGACCCGCTTCCTTTCTTCGAGGAGCCCGGCGAAAGCCCCTACTCCACTCCGGAACTTGCTAAGGAATACCCGCTTGTGCTGACCACCGGCTTCCGCTCGCCGTTCTATTTCCTGGCTCAATACCGGAACATCCCCTGGCTGCGCAGCTTTATGGAATACCCTACGATGCAGATAAATCCGGAAACGGCCAAGAAGCTGGGTATTGAAGATGGTGATTTCGTCTGGATAGAGTCGCCGCGCGGTAAAATTATTCAGAAAGCCAGATTGTTCCCGGGTATAGACCCGAGAGTCGTCGCTGCTACGGCAAACTGGTTTTACCCTGAAGCGCCTGCCCAGGGTTTCCGCGGTGTTTTTATTTCCAATCCAAACGTTCTGACTGACAATAACCACCAGGACCCGATGTACGGCTCGCCCGACCTGACCTGCCTGCTGTGCAAGGTCTACAAGTGCCAGCCAGAGGAACTGAAGGATCCACAATATGCGGATATTTTCACCAAGGAGCACGGGGGCAGGCCATGGGCATGGTAACAGACCCTGAAAGCATCTTCGATAGCACGAAGATGCAGAACATCGGGGGACCTAAAAAACCCGTTTTGCCCCGTTATTATTTCCCGCTGATTATCGGGATTGTTTTAGCTGAAGCGGTTGCCTTGGGCTTTATCCTGTTCGATATCTTCCCCCTCTCCCATTCTTTTGAAGTATATCCCTTCGCGCAGTACTCTCCATATGTTAATGCTTCAGATGTCACCCAGCTATCAGTAACTATCACCAGATGGTTTTTCTTCCTGCTGACGGCGGGTGTTCTTATCCCTACCACTCTAATTATTATCATGGAGGTTACCCGCCGTGTATTGATCGCCCGCAAAGGCGAATCCAATGCCTGGGATGACGAGTTTTCCTGGCTGGATAAACTGGACAAGGTACCGCCTGTCCCCGCTGACACCACTGCGCGGGTGCAGGGCGATTACATTACCCGTTTCGATATCCATCAGCGTATCCAGCATTATGTCCTGATGGGTTCGTTTATCGTTCTGGCAGTAACCGGTTTGTTAAGGGGCTTCCCTGACTGGCCGACCTTCCAGTGGTTTACGAGCATTTTCGGCGGCACCGAGGTGCTGCGCCTGGTCCATGATATCGCTGCCTTTATCATGATTGCCGATGGCATTTATCACCTCGGATACATCGGCTACGGGTATTTCGTAAAACACAAATCTCCTTCGGCGATGTTCCCCCGTTGGAAAGACCTGAAAGATATTATTCATACCGCTCTCTGGATATTCGGAATGTACAAACACGAGCCGGAGTACGACCATTTTCAGTACGGTCAGAAGATAGATTACTGGGTTATATTCTGGGGCATGCCTGTTATGGTGATAACGGGCATCATCATGATGTTTCCCTTATTTTTCAGCCAATGGATACCCGGCGAGTGGTTCGCGGTAGTTGCCACCGCCCACCGCGATGAGGCTATTCTCGCCACCGGATTCATACTCATCGTGCATATGTATTACGGGCACCTCCAGTCCACCGCCTTCCCTGTGAATACGGTAATGTTCACCGGCAAGATGCTGAAATCAAAATACAGGCAGTGGTTCGGGCGGGAATATGCCCAGATAACGCGTGAAAAGGAACAGGAATAACTGAATTTCATTATAGATTAGAAGAAGGATGAATAAATGGCCAGTATAATGCAGCGCTGGATGGGGCAGGGGAATGAAGTGAAGCCAAGCTACAACGTCAGCGACCGTCTGTCGGGCGCTCTGGACATAACCCGGCCGGTCCTTTCGACGATGGGAGCATTAGGCGTTGCCGCGGGAGCCGCCCTGGCTTACGGAGGCTTCCCCATATGGAGCAAGTGCCTGATTGGCTTCATCGCCGCCTTGCTGGCTCTTGCCGGCATTCATGCCTTCAACGACTTTGCGGACAAGCGCCGCGATGTGGTTTGCTGGCCGGGCCGGCCGATACCCAGTAAACGTCTGTCGGCGCGGCAGGGTCTGTTCCTGGCGACAGGGTCTTTTGCTGTCGCCCTGGTTATTGTCTGGTTCGTCTTTAACCCGGTCTGCTTTACCGTCTCGGCGGTGGCCATCGGGCTGGGCTGCCTTTACTCCGGCTACTTAAGAGACCGGGTCGGCTATCTTGTCCTCCCCCCGATAGAGGGAATGCTCTGGCTCTGCGGCTGGACGGCCTTCTCGCCGGATACATTGTTCACCTCCTGGGCGCCGTGGGCCCTCTGGCTGTTTTCCTTGACGTGGCAGGCGGGACATATCATGGTCTACTCCCCCCTGCACCCTATAGAGCATGTCGAAGGGGCTAAACTTACCCAGGTTCCGGCTTTTTTTAAAAAGACGTCGCCACAAACGGCAACAATTTTAGGTTTTGTGTTTTTATCCCTGGCTGCCGTGGTAAGCATCTATCTGGGCTTCTATTTCAATCTGGGTCTGCTTTACCTGCTGCCCACCGCCATAATGGCCATAGTTGCTCTGGCAATCAGCTTTGATTTTATGCGGGACTCTGAAAATTTCGCCAAGGGCATAAAAGCTTTCTCCTTTGCCACCTACTTTATGCTGGTCGCCCGCGTATTCCTTCTGCTCAGCGTTTTCATATTTTTTTAGGAGACCTTTTTGGCACAGTCCAAGCCCGGCAGGCGGGTAAAATCACTTTACAATCCGCCCTCGCTGATATTCAAACAGGCCATCTCGCTGGCATATCACGGATGGGTAACCGGTTGGACCGGATTCCCCGGATGGATGCTCAAAGGTAAAAAGGTTCTCGCCACCGCGGCCGGCGCTACAGCTATCGGCTGCACGGGTTACCCTTCTCACGTAGTCTGGGAGGTGACGACACGCTGTAATCTGGATTGCATCCATTGCTACGCAAGTTCGGTGGATTCAGCGCAGGCGGAGCTATCGACGGCTGAAGGAAAGCAGCTCCTGGAACAAATCGCTAT